>NZ_WYCT01000010.1 GCF_011008945.1 Streptomyces harenosi | reverse complement strand
CCCCCGGGCCCGGCCCGCGCCTGCCCGGACCGCGGCACCGCAGCCGCGGGGCCGCCCCCCGGGCACGAGCGGGAGCCGGCCGCGACCCCGTCCGCCCCGCCGGAAGAAAGGCCCTGAGATGCCCGCAGCCCTCGACCGCATCCGCGTCGGCTCCGCCCCCGACTCCTGGGGCGTCTGGTTTCCCGACGACCCCCGGCAGGTGCCCTGGGAGCGCTTCCTCGACGAGGTGGCCGAGGCCGGCTACGCCTGGATCGAGCTCGGCCCGTACGGCTATCTCCCGACCGATCCCGCCCGGCTCACCGACGAGGTGAACCGGCGCGGCCTGCGGGTGTCGGCGGGCACGGTCTTCACCGGCCTGCACCGCGGCCCGGCCGTCTGGGACAGCACCTGGGAGCAGGTCGCCCGGGTCGCGGCCCTCACCCAGGCCATGGGCGCCGGGCACCTCGTCGTCATCCCGTCCTTCTGGCGCGACGACAAGACCGCCGAACTCCTGGAGCCGCCCGAGCTGACACGCGAGCAGTGGTCCCACCTGACCCGGGGCATGGAACGGCTCGGCCACCGGGTCAAGGAGAGCTACGGCCTGGACATCGTCGTCCACCCGCACGCCGACACCCACCTCGACACCGAGGAGCACGTCGAACGCTTCCTCGACGCCACCGACCCGGGCCTGGTCCGGCTCTGCCTGGACACCGGCCACTACGCCTACTGCGGCGGCGACAGCGTCAAGCTGATCGAGACCTACGGCGAACGCATCGGCTACCTGCACCTCAAACAGGTCGACCCCGAGGTCCTCGCCGAGGTGCGCGCCCACGGCATCCCGTTCGGCCCGGCCGTGCGGCGCGGGGTGATGTGCGAACCGCCCTCCGGGGTGCCGGACCTGGCCCCGGTCCTGACCGCCGCCCAGAAGCTGGGCGTGGACCTCTTCGCCATCGTCGAGCAGGACATGTACCCCTGCCCGCCCGACCAGCCCCTGCCCATCGCGGTACGCACCCGCAGGTTCCTGCGCTCCTGCGGCGCCTGAGGAACCGGGCGGCGCGCCGGCACCGCCGCGCCGCCCCCCGCTCGACAGGCCGTCCGCGGCGCCCGGCGCTAACGTGCACAGCAGCGACCCCTTCGTCCCGTCACGGGAGGTTGTCATGGCCGTGCGCCTCAATCCGTACCTCAGCTTCGACGGCGACGCCCGGGAGGCGATGGAGTTCTACCGGGAGGTCTTCGGCGGCACCCTGACGCTGAGCACCTACGGGGAGTTCGGGCAGCCGGACGCCCCGGACGCCGACAAGATCATGCACGGCATGCTGGAAGCTCCCGGCGGCCTCACCCTGATGGGCGCCGACGTCCCGCCCGGCACCGCGCACACACCGGGCAGCGCCTTCTCGGTGAGCCTCAGCGGCGACGACGCCGCCGCGCTGCGCGGCTACTGGGAGAAGCTGTCGGCCGGCGGCTCGGTGGCCGTGCCGCTGGAGCGGCAGATGTGGGGCGACGTCTTCGGCATGTGCACCGACCGCTTCGGCACCCCCTGGATGGTCGACATCGCCGAACCGGCGGCCTGACCGCCGCCGCGCACCCGCCGGGTCCTCGCCCCGGCGGAGTCCCCTACGGCTCCTCCACGGTGACCCAGATGCCGCGCCGCGCCGACCGCGCCATCGCCTCCACCACGACCGCGCTGCGCACGGCGTCCCGCAGCGTCGCCCCGTGCGGGGTTCCCTCCGCGACGGAGCGCAGGAAGCGGTAGGCCTCGATCACCTTCAGGTCGTCGAACCCCATGGCGTTGGCGGCACCCGGCTGGAAGGCGGCGAACTCGCCGTCCGCGGGGCCGGCGAAGACCGTGCTGACCGGCTGGTCCTGGTAGGCGGTGCCACGGCAGACGCCCAGTTCGTTCATCCGGCGGAAGTCCCAGAAGACCGCGCCCCGGGTGCCGTGCACCTCGAATCCGTAGGCGTTCTGCTCGCCGACCGCGACCCGGCTGGCCTCCAGCACCCCGCGCGCGCCGCAGGCGAAGCGGAGCAGACAGCCGACGTAGTCCTCGTTCTCGACCCGGCCGGGCGCACCGCCCGGGGCCCGGGCGTGGCCGGCGGTGGCCGCGGCCGGACGCGCCCGCTCGGGCACGAAGACGGCCGTGTCGGCGGTCACGGCCGTGATGGGGCCGATCAGGAACCGGGCCAGGTCGGCGCCGTGCGAGGCGAGGTCGCCGAGCACCCCTCCGCCGCCGCGCGCACGCTCGTACCGCCAGGTCAGAGCGGACTCCGGATGGGCGGCGTAGTCGCTGAACAGGCGGACGCGCACATGCGTCACGGCGCCGATCTCCCCGGCCGCGACGAGGTCCCGGGCCGTTTCGACCGCGGGCGCGGCCCGGTAGTTGAAGCCGACGGTGCCCTGGACGCCGGCCCGCGCGGCCGCGTCGGCCACCGCGCGGGCGTCCCGCGCGCTCAGGCCCACCGGCTTCTCGATCCAGAGGTGCTTTCCGGCCTCGGCCATCGCCACGCCGATCTCGCGGTGCAGGAAGTTCGGGGCCGTGACGCTGACCGCCCGCACCCGTGGATCGGCGGCCACCTCGCGCCAGTCCCGGGTGGCCGAGGCGAACCCGAACTGCGCGGCGGCCTCCTCGGCCCGCCCCGGCACCTCCTCGGCGACGGTCACCAGCTCCGGGCGCAGGGGCAGCAGCGGGTAGTGGTGCCGGACCCGGGCGTAGGCCCGGGCGTGCACCCGGCCCATCCAGCCGAACCCGACGACGGCCACACCGAGCGCATCCACCATGAGACACCACCTTCGGACCGGTCCACCTGCCGTCCCGCCCACCCTGGGCGCGGCCCGCCGCCGAGTCAACGACGACGGCCCCGCGATCCCCGGGGGGAGAGTGCCGGGGCCGGTGCCACGGGGGAGGAGGGGGCCGGCCGTCAGGAGCCGTGCCCGGCCGCCCGCCACTCGGGGGCGAGCACCGACCAGATCTCCATGTCGTGCCGCTTGCCCCGGTACAGGTAGCTCTCCCGCAGTACGCCGTCCCGGCGCATCCCGAGCCGCCGGGCCACGGCGATGCTCGCCTGGTTCGCCGCCGCCACGTGCCACTCCACGCGGTGGACGCCCCGCTCCCGCACGGCCCAGTCGATCAGGACGCGCGCCGCCCGCGTCACCAGCCCCCGGCCCACCGCCGACGGCTCCAGCCAGCAGCCCGCCTCCGCCGTGCCCTGCCCGAGGTCCATCGTCCGGAACAACACCCCGCCGACCAGTTCGCCGTCGGTCCAGATGCCGTGGATCCGCCCGGTGTCGGCCGCCGCCTTCTGCGCGTACGACCCGAGGAAGGCGCGGCTCGACTCCAGGTCGGTGACGGCGTCCGGCAGAGCGACGTACTGCCCGATGAACTCCCGTCCCCGGTCGATGTGGGCCAGGAACTCCTCGGCCCGCCACGGTTCCAGCGGACGCAGCTCCGCACCGTCGTCCCCCAGGGATATCGCGTACATGATCACCTTCCACGTCGTCGAACCGGGCGCGGACCGCCGGGTGATCTTCTCACGGGCGGTGGCGGGACCTCCGTCCGCACCGGTGCGGGCCGCCCGGGCGCGACGTGGCGAACGGAAGCGTCGAATCCGTCCGGGCGCCGGGGGAGGGCCACCTGCGGACGGCCGCCGGCCCGGCGGACGAAAAACCGGCGGGGGCCCACTGAGCGCGGCACCCGAGCACCGCCACCGCACCGCTCGTACCGGGCCCGCCCGGCCCGTACCGGGCCCGGACCCGCCCGGCCCGTACCGGGCTCCGGCCCAGCGGGCCCGGCCCCGGACTCGAGAAGTCCCGGTGGCGGGCGGACGCATCCGGTCCCGCGCCCGCGCGTTCCGTCAGCGCCCCCGGCGCGACAGCCAGGCGGCCGCCAGGGCGCCGGAGATGTTGTGCCAGACGGAGAAGACCGCGGCCGGCAGCGCCGCCAGCGGGCTGAAGTGGGCGGTGGCCAGCGAGGCCGCGAGCCCGGAGTTCTGCATACCCACCTCGAAGGCCATGGCCCGGCTCGCCGGTTCCCCGAGCCGGGCGATCCGCCCCGCGCCGTACCCCAGTGCCAGACCCAGCCCGTTGTGCAGCACCACGGCGACGAACACCAGCCCGGCGGCCGACCTGATGGCGTCCGCGCTCCCCGCCACCACCACGGCCACGATCACGGCGATCGTCAGCGCGGACAGCCAGGGCAGCACCGGCAGCGCCCGCTGCACCCACCGGCCCGCGGCGAGCCGTACGACGAGACCCGCGAGCACCGGCAGCAGCACCGTCTTGAGGATGTCGGTGACCATGGAACCGGCGTCGACCGGGAGGTACTCACCGGCCAGCAGCAGCGTCAGCGGCGGGGTGACCAGCGGTGCGACGAGCGTGGAGACGGTGGCGACGGAGACGGACAGGGCGACATCGCCGCGCGCCAGATACGTCACCACGTTGGAGGCGGTACCGCTGGGGGCGCAGCCGACGAGGATCACCCCGGCGGCGAGCTGCGGCGGGAGGTGGAGCAGATGGGCGACGGCCCAGCCCAGGCCCGGCATGATGACGTAGTGCGCGACCAGCCCGAGAGCCACCGCCCAGGGCCGCGCGGCCACCCCGCGGAAGTCCTGCGGGGTCATGGTGATGCCCATGCAGAACATCACCACGCCCAGCAGGTACGGCACTGCCTCGCTCCCGCCCGAGAAGCTCCCCGGCAGCAGCAGCCCCAGGACGCCGGCCGCGAGGACGAGGATCGGGAAGACGGTCACGGCGCGCCGCGCGGAGCGGTCGCCGGAGCCGTCGTTGCCACGGTGTTCGACTTGTTCGGTTCGCACCGTGCGAGGAAACGCCTGGTCACGGGCGTGACGCAAGGCCGTCTCGCGATGCGATCACCGGCGACCGCACCGGTGCCCGCCGTCGCCGCACACGGCCGGGCACCCGTGGGCCGCGGCGCCCCACCGCGATCCGCGGCCGTCCGCCCGACGGCCGTCCGCCCGACGGGCGTCCCCGTCCGCCGTACGGCACGGGGCGCCCCCGAAGGGGAGGCGCGCGACCGGCCCCGGAGGGCAGGCGCGACCGGCCCGTACCGGCTGGTCATCCGCATGAGGTAGGCTTTGACCTGCGTTGATCACGCGGTCCACCGCATCGGTCACGCATCGGGACGTGGCGCAGCTTGGTAGCGCACTTGACTGGGGGTCAAGGGGTCGCAGGTTCAAATCCTGTCGTCCCGACTCGTGAGAGTCGCAGATCAGGGCCGGTTTCGGAGCAATCCGAGACCGGCCCTTGATCATTCTTGGGGACCGTCGGGGACCCAGCGCCCCCTGACCGGTGTCCGTGGCCGGCGGTGCGCCGCACCCTCCCCGTCCGGACGCTGCCGTCGCCGGCCCCCCCGAGGACCTGCGCCTTCCGCCGGGTAGCGGAGGTCACCCACCCAGGTGAAGGTGGTGAAGAGTGAAGGTGCGTACTCCGCCCGAACAGCGAGGCTCTCCCATGTCCCGACGCCTGTTCGCCGGCGCGGCCACGGCCGCCCTGGCCCTCACCCTGCCCATGCCCTCGCACGCGGCGCCCGCCGTGGCGCCCAGCGACTGCGCCAAGGCCCGGACGGTCGCCGAGATGGCCCAGGAGGACTACGACGACATGCTCACGTGGTACGAGGACGTCATCGCTCAAGGCGGGCATCCGGGCACCGTCGGGGAGCAGGCGGTGGCCGACGCGAAGGCCGACCGCGACAGGACGGCGTCCCAGGCGCAGCGCATCTGCGGCCCGTGACCCGGGCGGCTCCCGGGGTCCCGCGTCGTCGGCGGACAGCCGAGGTGGGCCCGCGGCCGGATGGCGGCGGGGACCGGGGCCCGTGGTGAACCGGCCGTCGTCGGCCGGCGTGCCGATCACGGCACACGCGCCCCCGACATCGGCGCGCTTCCCCCCGTGGCGTCCGAGCGGACCTTGTCCCCACGCGCGTACCGCTGGTAGCAAGGGAAGAAGCCCTGGGAGGTCTCTTGCCCTCACACGCGCACCAACCGCGCCGACCGGTGGACACCGCCGTAGACCGGCCGCGGTCAGCGCCGCGTACGGCCTCGGTGACACCAGCCGTGCCGTTGATCACCGGCCTGCAGAGCACAGTCGGCAACGCCGTGGTCCAACGGATGCTGCGGCGCCACCATTTCAGCGCGGCCACCCGGACGGCCATGCCCGTGGCCACGGGGCAGCACCGCAGGCACATCATCGCGCACCACGCGATGAAGGATGCGCTGCAACAGTGGTGGGAGGCCAAAGGCTCCAGCACCGCGGGAAGCAACACGCAACTCAATTCCCTGACCGATGTCCAGAGATTGCTGGACGCGATGAACAACAACACCAGCAACCTGTGGCCGGGGCAGGGAGCCGCCAACACCGCGATCGGAATGCTTGCCCACCACATGCCGGACCTCATCGAGGAAATCAGCAGCAATCGCCTGGCCGGTCAAGAGGCGTACGACGTCATCGCCCAGTACTCCGGCTTCCAGCAGCACACCCAGCAGCAACTCGCCGACCCCATCTTCGAGTTCGTGCGGAACGAGACGAACCCGCGAGAAGTCGTACGCTTCCTCAAGCAGGTGCAACTGAACGCGGACATCGACTTACCGTCCGGGAATCCGCAAGAATCCGTGATGGCCTGGCAGGATCTCCGAGGGCGGTTCGAGCGCCTCCGGAACGATCCCGTACGCCACACTGAGGCTCAAGTCCTCAGGTTGTACCAGGATTTCATGGACATGCCCGCTCCGGCCTGAGGCCACCGCGCATCCGATGCACCTCGGCCCGCCCGCGACGGGCCCACCCCGGCCACCGGGCTGCTCGGGGTGGGGAGCCCCGACCGGCACCGGCGGTAACCCGGCTCGGGCCCGACCCTCCATACGGACCGGATTGGTCAGGGGACCGGCTCTCCTCGGCGCTCGGTTGTCACCCGGACGGACAACCTCACCGGACACCCGAAGGACGGCATCGAACTGTGCGCTGAGGGCGGCCACAGTGACCACCACCGTGTGCGCTGCCTCCGCGGCTCTGAGGAGGACGCGCTCTTGACCCGTCCCCCGAGGGCCGGGCTTAGCGTTCTGCTGCTCGCTCCGGCTTCGCCGAGCCGAACGGCAGGAGTGAGCCCTCGGGTACTCACCGGACAACCACTCGCTGAACGCATCGCCGCAGCGACACACGCCCGCGCCGCCGAGCGGTCCCGACGGTCGCCCGGACAGCGTCAGGCATCTCGCCGCCCGATGCCCGTCAGCCCAGGACCTATGGTTCCCAGCGAGATCGTCGCTCATTCGGCGCACTTCCGCCGATGACACACGGACACAAGGAGGACTCGTGAGACACGCGAGAGGACTCGTGAGACAGGCAATACGAGAGGTCGTTCCGCGACGAAGTGCCGCGCTGCTGCTGGCCCTGCTCGGGACCCTGGCAGGCATGCTGACCGCACCAAGTACGGCACAGGCGGCGCAGGCGCTTCCCGGGGGCAAGGCCAACTGGGTCGTCTCCGTCGGAGGCCTGGATATCCCGAGCAACAACAACTACCGCAACTGGGTGCGGTTGGGGTACTACGTCTTCAAGCCGGACGGCACGGTCACGACCGACTTCTGGACGTGGAACCAGCGGGAACAGCCCACCCGTGTCCCTGCTGTCACCGGCGCCGACTGCGGTGCTCCCGTTCCCACCTGCGACATCCGGACCGTTGCCGGTTTCGGCGACGGTCCCGACCGGGGTTTCCAGGGCACCTACGGGTACGGGCCACAGGGCCGTGTGGTGGTGACCTGGACCAAGAACGGTTCCGGGACGGCACTCGCGAAACCGCTCACGGAGTCCTGGGTTCTGGAGACGGGAGAACTGGCCGACGGAGGCGTCGCCCGGATGCGTAGTTCGAACTACTACGCCGATCGGTTCGACGCCACCATCCCCGGACCGATCGACGCCTTCTCCGACTACGGAGCGACGTTCGGGATCGCGTATGGTTCGAACGCCTCGTTGAGCACATCGAGCCGCGTTCCCATCGAGCAGATGCTCACCGACCCCGAGTACCGCACGGTGAAATACCGGGGCTCCTTCATCACCGCCAACAAGGGCGTGGTGAACCGCCAGACCACCGGAGGCGACTGGACGTTCAGCGGTGAAGGCAGCGGCGCCGCCAATCCGGGACAGCCCTGGCGGGCATGTGCGGGAAGCAAGGAGTGCGCGGGCTACCTCCAGCCGAACACCAGTTGTCAGGAGCAGGGCGGCAACACCTCCAAGAACCGGGTTCGCTACCTCGCCGAGACCGGCACCGGCAGACAGAACACGGAGGAGTACTGGTGCCAATCACTCCTCGGATCCAGCAAGGAGACGTGTTACCGGCACAACTCCCACCCTCGCCCCATGCTTCAAGTGATCGACGACGCCGGCCGTTTCCAGGGCTGGGTGGGCGTGGAAGCGTTCACCCACGTCAAGACCGATGAGTATCAGAAGGCCACGAGTGAGTGGAGCAAATACTACTGGGGCGTCTTCGACATGGTGTCGCAGCCCCGGTTGCGGCCGACGATGTCCGCCGCCGGTACAGTGCGTACGTTCAAGCTCGCCCATGGCAACAGCGGTGTGGACGACGGCACGTTGAACTGGGGGCCGCGCACGGTCACCTTCGCGGGGACCAACCGCGTCGTCAGCGGCTGCCGCAAGGTCGAGTTCACCGCGATGACGCCGAACGGACTCACGGACGTCGCAGAGACACAGAAAGTGTGTGCCGGCCAGGCGGACACTCCGTTCACCGGGACGGTGACGATAGACGTCCCGGGTGGCCCTGGTCATGTGCAAGTCGCCTACCTGGTGTCGGACGACGGATCGGAGCCCACGACACCGAAGTACACCATGCTCTGCAGCCGCGACGGCTGTGTCTATTCCAGTTATCAGGAACCGACTCCGAACTTCCGTGTCGCCCACGGCCAGAGCTACGCGGTCGGCGAGCTCACCTGGTCGGCGCGCAGCGCGGTCTTCTCCGGCAGCCACCACGTCGCTTCAGGCTGCCGATACGTCGAGCTGATCGCCCTGGCACCTGACGGGACGAGCGACAGGAGGACTTCCAGCCCGCTGTGCGTCGGCATGGAAGACGACGGGACGCGACCCTTCGCCGGTACGGTCACCATCGACCTGCCGGGCGGCCCGAGCGTGGTGCAGGTGACGTACTGGGTGTCGGAGGACGGCGGCCTCACGTACTCGACCAAGGAGACCGCCGCCTGCACCCGAGTGCGGTGCTACATCACCGAGGACCGGGACCCGATCACCGAATTCCGGCTCTCCTACGGCAACAGCGTCGCCACCGGCAGAGTGACGTGGAACGAACGGTCCGTCGGTTTCTCGGGGGACAACCACGTGGCCTCCGGCTGTCGATACGTACGGTTGGCCGCCGTCGCGTCCGGCATCGACCGGCGGGGCACCTCCAGTCCGCTGTGCCTGGGGCAGGAAGCCGACGGTACACGGCCCTTCGCCGGCACGATCGACCTGTCGGACGTGATGGGCGGCGCGGGGTACGTCGACATCGCCTACCTGGAACCGGTCACCGGCGAGGAACCCAGGGTTCTGGACACGGCGAGATGCACGCGTGACGGCTGCGTCGGCTGAGGCGTCCGGATCCTCGCCGGGTACGTGACGGTTCACGCTCCCTGCGGGGTGCCGGTGGGGCCGGATGACCGGGGTGCGGGGACCAGCCCGGTCCGCCCGCCACCGAAAACCTCCGTGACGAGCCTCTGCGTCGCCTTCTGGAACGCCTGCGCCATGGACAGTGCGGCGTCGTCCACGTAGTTCAGCGCGGCGGTCAGCGTCCTGCTGCCGTCGGGCGTGCTGTACATCAGCGCGGCGTGGCCCGCCATGCCGCCGTTGTGGGTGATGACGGTGCCGCCGTTCTCGCCCGTGTCCTGCACGAACACCCCCAGGCCGTAGCCGGTCTCGGGATGCGGCTTGCACATCTCGGCCAGCAGCGGGGCCGGGAGGAGCTTGCCGCCCATCAGCGCGGAGATGAAGGTGTGGAGGTCCCGGGTCGTCGAGATCATGTCTCCGCCGGTGGAGATCCAGGAGGGATTCTGGCGGGTGACGTCGACCGTCCGGGGGCGGCCGGCGTCCTCGTACCGGTAGTAGGCGTGGGCATGCGGCCCGGGGACCTCCGGGCCGGTGTCCGGCACCACGGTGTTCGACAGCCCGAGCGGCCCCAGGACCAGCCGCTGCATCTCCTCGGCGAGCGAGTGGGCGGGTGACCTTCTCGATCAGCAGCCTGGCCAGCACGTAGTTGGTGTTGGAGTAGCTCCATTCCGTCCCCGGTGCGAACCGGGCCGGCTTGGACAGGGCCAGCCGTACCAGCTCCTCCGGCCGGTAGGTCCTGAATCGGTGGTCCACCCACTCGCGGCCGGCGGTCGTGGCGGTGATCCCGGGCGCGAAGGTCCCGTCGTCGTAGTACTCGCCGGTGAAGTTGAACACCCCGCTGGTGTGTTGCAGCAGCATCCGCACCGTGATCCTCGGGTCCAGCCCGAACTCGGGCAGGTGGTCGGCCACGGGGGCGTCCAGCCCGATCGCGCCCTCGGCCACCAGTCGCAGTACCGCGGTCGCGGTGAACGTCTTGGTGTTGCTGCCTATGCGTACGTGAGCGTTGGCCGGCGGCTTCGCGGTCTCGCCCAGCTTGCGCACCCCGGCGCTGCCGACCCACTCGCCCCGCTCGTCGTGCACGCGCATCGTCACCCCGACGAAGCCGGACTCGACCATCTCCTCGATGGCCTGCTGCAACTCCGGACGGTCCTGGCCGGCATGAGTGAGGGACATGGTGGTGTGCTCCTTCGAAGCGGTCACGAGATCGAGGCCGACGGGGCGGGCTGACCGCGGGGTGCCTGAGGCAGCCGGGGAGGCCGGTGTCGCCGTCGTTCTTTCTGACGACCGAAACGCTACGTTGCTTTCAGTTTATTAGAAAGAGCGACGTTGCATAGAAGGCACATAAGTGCACGTCGTTGGGTGGAAATCGTTGCAGCGCTTCTGGAATGAAGGCAACGGGCTGACGGTCGACCGTTGCAACTGAACGAATGTGAACGCTATGGTGGTGATCACCACGGCCACGAAGGAGACCGCCATGCCGGGAGGCAGACTCACCCAGCAGGAACGCCAGCAGATCGCGCTGGGACTGGCTGACGGCCTCGCCTACGCGGAGATCGCCAGGCGCCTCGACCGCCCGACCTCGACCATCACCCGAGAGGTCATGCGCAACGGGGGCCCCACCGCCTACCGCGCCGACCTCGCCCACCGCGCCGCCGAGCGTCGCGCGCACCGCCGCAGGAAGGCGGCGCCCCGCGAGCCCAGCGCGCCGTTGCAGGCTCACGGGCGCGACGCCGATGCCGTGCGCGAGTACGAGGAGACGTTCACCACCGTCTTCATGCAGTCGGGCCTGCCCAAGATGACGGCCCGGGTGCTGGCCAGCCTTTACACGACCGACTCCGGCAGCCTCACGGCGTCCGAGCTGACCGGGCGCCTCCAGGTCAGTCCGGCATCCGTCTCGAAGGCCGTCACGTTCCTCGAAGGGCAGGGCCTCATCCGCCGGGAACGCGACGAACGGCGCCGTGAGCGCTATGTCGTCGACGACGACGTCCTGTACCAGTCCACGATGGCCGGCGCCCGGTCCACCGCGCACCTCGGCGAAGTGGCCCGGCAGGGCGTCGGCATCCTCGGCCCCGGCACCCCGGCCGCCGCCCGCCTGGAGAACATCGCCCGCTTCGTCGACTTCGTCTCCGAGAGCATCGCCCGCGCGGCGGACCAGGCCCGCGAGATCCTCCACGCCAACACGGACTCGAACCCCAACCCGGACGCGACCCCGAACCCCGAAGGGGCCTCGAACAGCGCTACGTGAGCCACTTCCGAGCGCGGGGTGGAAAGCCCCCGGTGAACGCCTCAAGCAGACGCCCGGGCCGGGGACGAGTGCGTCTCGGTGAACTCCCGTAGTCGGTCACTCGACCGCGGTCTGCGAGGCGGGGTGGCCGGTGGCTCCCCGCCTCGCCGTCGCGAAGGGGCGCTCAGTCGAGGCAGAACTCGTTGCCCTCGATGTCCTGCATCACGATGCAGGACTCGTTCTCCTCGTCGGCGACCAGCACCTGAACGCAAACCGCCCCGAGCTCGACCAGTCGTGCGCATTCGGCCTTGAGCGTCGCCAGGCGTTCCTCGCCCACGAGTCCGGTGCCGACCCGCACGTCGAGATGCACCCGGTTCTTGGCGACCTTGCCTTCGGGGACGCGCTGGAAATACAGTCGCGGGCCCACGCCCGAGGGATCGACACAGGCAAACCAGGAGCCCTGGTCCTCGGGTGGCAGTGAGCGGTTGTAATCGCCCCAATCGGCGAACCCCTCCGGGGGAGGGGGCACGACGTAACCCAGCACCTCGCACCAGAAACGAGCGACACGCTCGGGATCCGCGCAGTCGAAGGTGACCTGGATTTGTCTCACGGATGTCATCAACCCACCATAGCAGTGACCTTTTTGCTCAAGACCCCTTCCGTGTGGCGGTGTTGGTGAGAGGAGGGACCTGCGGGTCACCGCGTCGCCGTGCGGCCGGGATGATGGGGCGGGTAGCCCGAGGAAAGGAGGAGGCGGTCATCCGCCAGCGCCTTTCGCGGGAATTTCGGCTGCCTCGTAGCCATAAACGATAAACATCGGTCTTCTTGTCGCAAGAGGATAAAAGGGGTCTCCCGTGCGGGCATGGTGTCCGTGAAACCGGAAGCCATACTCGTCGGGATCAGGGGGAACCTCATGCCTTCTCACGGGAAACTCGTCATGGCCGCCGTCACGACAGCGGCGATCGGCGTCGGTCTCGCCGTCTCCGCGCCGGCCGCCCACGCCGCGGCGGCCGGCACCGCGCCTTCGTGCATCGGCCGGTATGTGACCGGCACGCCCGAGGGCTTCGATGTGCACCTCACCAACAACTGCGGCGGGACGATGCGGGTGAAGGTGATCGTGAACAACGGCGGGGACAGCCCGTGCTACACGATGGCGCGCGGGTCGAGCAGGCTGTTCATCTACAAGGGCGTCTTCGGTAGCTACGACCGAACGGTCACCTGCTGAGCAGGTGATGTGCGGCGGCACTGCCTCCGTCGCGGCACGGCCCGCACGGAGTCCGGCCGTCGGCGCCCGACTCCGCGGCGCCCGGCGGCGCGCACCCGGCGTTGCGCGCCGCCGTGACCGCCGGACGAGCGGCGGGCCTGCCCGCACACCGATGGCAGGCCCGCGCTCCCGGCGCCCGCGCGGAGGCCGAAGCACCGGAAGAGGTGACTCAGGCCGGCGCCACCCGCACCTCACCGCTGGGCCGGTCGATCTCCACCGCGTAACCGGCCTGCGTCAGGATCTCCCACAGCGCCTTGCGCAGGGCACCGCGGATTCCCTCGTACTCCGCGTCCCGTCGCCCCGTCGGGTCCAGCTCCTGCCCTGGCATCCAGCCGACTATCACTGCACCCGGTTCCCGCCGGACCCTCAGCCCTGTCCCTTCGTCGGCGTTCTCCGGCGCCACGTCGAACCCCGCGCGGGCCAGTGTCCGGCACACATCATCGAACAACAGCTCCACGGCTTCTTCAGTGATCATGCGCAGAACCTACACAGGGCGGCATGGGCGCCGAGCGGCGGCCACCGCGATGCGTGCGCGGATAGGCCGGTGGGCCCGTCACGGCGGGCGTACCCGCTCCCGCGGCCCGTTCGAACCCCTCGTGCGGCTAGGCAGCACTGATCCGCTGACGGCGTCAGGAGCGACAACAGGCCATGTCCGTGGGCGTGTTAGACGTATGCGCGCTGGTCACTTAGCGTTCGGCGCATGACAGAGCGACGTGCCATCCTCAGCGGTTCGACCTTCGAGGAGCAGATCGGGTACGCCCGCGCCGTGGTCGACGGCGACTGGGTGCATGTGTCCGGGACGACCGGGTTCGACTACACCACCATGACGATCTCGGACGACGTGGTGGAGCAGGCCGCGCAGTGCCTGCGCAATATCGAGGCCGCGCTGGCCGAGGCGGGGTGCACCTTCGCCGACGTGGTCCGGGTGCGGTACCTGCTGCCCGAACGTGAGGACTTCGAGCCCTGCTGGCCCGTCCTGCGCCGCGCCTTCGGGGAGGTGCGGCCGGCCGCCACCATGCTGGTGTGCGGGCTCGCCGACCCCCGTATGAAGATCGAGATAGAGGTGTACGCGCGCCGGGCCACGGCGTGACGTCCGGCTGACCGGAGCCGGGAGAGCGGCCAGCGGCCCGGAGGGTGGGGGCGGTTCCGGCCGGGGCGGGAGCCGCCGCCCGGGCGGCCGCCGGGAGCAGACCGGACGGCCCCCGGCCCCGTCACCGTACGGGCGGCCGCTCGCCCCCGGCCGGGTTCAGCGCCCGCCGCTTGCCTCCCGGGCCCCGGCGAGCGGCTGCGCGGCGGTGCCGCCCGTGCCGGACGGTCGCCTCGGTATCCAGCGCAGGGTCAGGACGGCCAGCGCGAGGTGGAGGAGGCCGGCGGCGAGGGCGGAGGCGTGCAGGCCGGTGACGAAGGCGGACTTGGCGTCGCCGATCACCTCGGGGGCCAGGCCCGGGATGCGGAGCGTCTCGTCGAGGGTGCCGGCGAGCCCTGGCCCCTGAAGCCTGAACAGCAGCGCGGCCAGTGAGCCGAGGAGGGCGATGCCGAGGGCGTTGCCGATCTCGTTGCTGGTCTCGGCGATCGCCGCCGCGGAACCGGCGCGCTCGGCGGGAACCGCGGCGACCGCGGTGTCCGCGACGACGCTGAAGGAGATGCCGTAACCCAGGGCGGCGACGACCGTGGAGGCGACGTACCAGCCGATCCCGCCGGAGACCGTGGTGGCCAGCAGCAGCAACACCCCGGCGGCGACCAGGACATGGCAGGCGAGGAGCGCCGCCCGGGTGCCGATCCGGGCGACCAGTGCCGGTGTGACGACGCAGGTGACGGTGAGAACCGTGGCCCCGGGGAGCGCCAGGAGGGCCGCCCGCATGACGGACACGCCGTGGACGGACTGGAGGTGGACGCCGGCCAGGTAGGCCGTCGCCGACCAGGCGGCCAGCGGCAGCAGACCGGTGACGATCGCGATCGTGAAGACCCGGTCCCGGAAGAGGCGGAGGTCGATCAGCGGGTGCTCCAGGCGCAGTTGCCGCCTGGTGAACCAGGCCAGTACGGCCACCCCCACGGCACCGGCGGTCACCGAGGCCCCCGTGAACCCCTCCGCCGCGGTGTGCTTGACCGCGTAGACGGCCGGCAGGAGGCCCGAGACGGAGAGCACCACGCTCAGGGCGTCGACGCGGCCCGTGCGGGGGGCCCGCACCTCGCGGAGCAGGACGGGAGCCAGCAGCAGGAACAGCAGGACGACGGGAAGGTTGATCAGGAAGACCGATCCCCACCAGAAACGGCTCAGCAACTGCCCGCCCACCACCGGTCCGATCGCGAACCCGGCGGCGAACGCGGCGGCGAAGATCCCGATCGCCCTGGCTCGCCGGCGCGGATCGGTGAACAGTTCGCTCAGCACCGCCAGGGCCGAGGGCAGCAGCGTCGCCCCCGCCACGCCCATCAGCGCCCGGAAGGCGATCAGCAGTTCCGGCCCGGAAGCCAGCGCCGCACCGGCCGAGCCGGCGCCGAACACCGCCGCGCCGATCATCATCAGCCTGAGCCTGCCGTACCGGTCGCCGATGCCGCCGAACGCGATGAGCAGCGACCCGACCGCGAACCCGTAGCCGTCCAGGATCCACAACGCCTGATCGGCGGTCGGTTCCAGGGCGTCGGTGATCTCGGGCATCGCCAGGAACAGGACCGAGCCGTCCATCGCCACCAGCAGGACCGGGCCCAGGACCACCAGCAGACCGAGCCACGCCCGCAGCTCGGAGGAGTGGGAAACGTGCTGTTCGTTCATGGCCATGACGGTGCGACGGCACCCGCCCGGCAACCAGCCATCCGCCGTGGGTACACCTGACGGGTACACCCACGCGCGGCCCGTTCCGCCTACGCTCGCCCACATGGAACTGGAGAGCCTCGGGACCTTCCTCAAGACCCGCCGCGACCGGGTCACCCCCGCCGACGTCGGACTGCGCGTCTACGGCACCGCCCGCCGCGTGCCGGGCCTGCGCCGCGAGGAACTCGCCCAGCTCGCCGGGGTCAGCGCCGGTTACTACACCCGGCTGGAGCAGGGACAGGCCGGGACGGCCTCCCGGCAGGTCCTCGACGCGCTCGCCCGGGTCCTCCGGCTCGACGCCGTGGAGACCGCACACCTGCACAACCTCGCCCGTCAGCCCGCCGCGCCCCGTCCGGTCCGGCCGCGCCCGGAGCAGCCGCACCCGCGGGTGCTGGCCCTCCTGGCCTCCCTGGGCGAGACCACACCGGCCGTCGTGCTCGGCCGGCGCGGCGACGTACTGGCCTGGAACCGCACCGGACACGCCCTCGTCGCGGAGCACGTCGACTTCGACGCGCCCGGCGATCCGTCGACCCGGCCGTCCGTGCCCCGGATGTTCTTCCTCGACCCCCTCACCCGCGACCTGTACCGGAACTGGGCCGAACTCGCCCGCATCCACGTCGCCTACCTGCGGCTCACCGCGGGCCGGTACCCCACCGACGCCCGGCTGGTCGAGCTCATCGGCGAACTGGCCATACGCAGCGCCGACTTCGCCACCCTGTGGGCACAAGGCGACGTCGCCGACTGCACCGTCGGCAGGATGCTCCTGCGGCACCCCACCGTCGGCGGGGCCGACGTCGACTACCAGGTGTGGCTCCAGCCCGACAGCCCCGACCACCGGCTGGAGGTCTACACGCCCAACGACAGCGCCTCGGCCGACGCGCTGCGCCTGCTGGCCCGCCAGGCCGCCGAGCGCCGGGAGGCCGAGGCGACCCCGGGCGATGCGGCCCGACACCCCGCCCCGTGAGCCACCCGGGCGGGCCCCGAGAGCTCCGAGGCTCCGCACCGCCCGCCGATACCCCGGCCGCCAGGCTCTCGCACGGCCCGCCTCGGACCTTCTTCCTGCCCCGCAGGCCACCATGGCCGCCGCTTAGGGGTTCCGCGCTGCAAGCCACCGTGGCCGCCGTTCGGGAGTTCCTGTCCCGCAGGCCGCCACGACCGTCGCTCAGAGCTTCCGGTCCCGCACGGCCGCCACGACCGTCAGGGCGGTGCCGGCCAGGAGCGGCAGAATCATCGCGGTGAACAGCCACGCGGGCACGTCCGGGTCGGGCGTGGAACGCCACAGAACGCCGCAGGCGGGCAGGAACGCCACGCCGATGCACAGGTCGAACAGCAGCAGGGCACGCGCGATCCGGCGTGCCGAGGCGCGGCTGCCGGGCCGGTTCAGCAGCGACAGGGACGCCCCGGCGGGCGCGAACACCCGGTCGTCGTCCGGCAGTTCGTCGCGGGGCGTCACGCGCAGCGTCAGCTCCGCGCCCGCCGCCATCAGCACCGTGACCCCCGCGTACACGAAGACGAGCACGAACGCGCTGCCGATCGAACGGTCCGTCCAGGCGTCCACCCCTCCGGAGCCGATGTGCTGCGGTATCCGCGCCGGCAGCCGCGGATAGCGGACCGCGCCCCACCCGGCCAGTACGGCCAGCAGGACGGCATTGGGCAGCAACCAGAACCGGACCGGAGGGGACCACACCATGAACTCGATCTTGCCCTGCCCGGCGCGGCCGTGAAAAGACGGCCGGCGGGACGCCACGGGCCGGCCGGTGGCGCCTCCCTCACCTCGCGGGCCACGATCACCGGCGCGGGCGGACCGCCCGGGCGCCAGGGCCGGACCGGCCGGGCCCGCGGCTCATGCCGCGCCGAACGCCGAGAACGCCCATCCCGTCGCCTGGTGCACCGCGTCGCCCGGCAGCGTCGCCCGGGCGTCGCGCAGCGCCTGGGCCAGGGGCAGCCCGGCGGCCAGCCCCTTGTGGAGTGCGACCATCAGCGGCACCACCGCGGCGTCGTTGACGGGCACGCTGCACGCCACCACCCCGGCCGTGCCCAGCGGCAGCAACGCGGTCACCAGGCCCAGCAGTTCGTCCGCGCCCACCGAGGCGAAACGCGCGGTGTCGCAGCAGGACAGGATGATCCGGTACGGGCTGCGGGCGAGGCGTGCGAAGTCGTGCACGATGAGCGGGCCGTCGGCCATCCGCAGCGACGAGAACAGCGGGCTGTCCGCGCGGAAGGTGCCGTGCGCGGCGATGTGCGCCAGCGCGGCACCGTCCAGCTCCCGCAACACCCGCTCCACCCGCGCCGCATCGCCCTCCAGCACGGTCGGGCGCCCGTACCGGGCGGCCAGCTCGGGCACCTCCGCGCCCTCGCTCGCCAGGCCCGGCCCGCGCACCAGCACCTGCCGGCCGCCGGAGGGCGGCACCGTCTCCCGGGCGCGCAGCCAACTGCTCGCGGACGGCGACACGCTGACCACCCGCTCCCGCAGCGCGGGCAGCAGCGCCCACGGCACCCGGTGCAGCCGGCCGGGCGGGACCACCACGACCGGCCCCGGCCCCAGCCGGTCCGCCACCGGCCCGAGCAGCAGCTCCTGCAGACGGCGGCCCGCCGCCTCCACCAGCGCCAGCCGGGCCCCGGCCCCGGGATGGGCGAGCCGCCGCAGCCCGGCCTGCACATGCTCGGCCTCCCGCTCCGCCTCGGCCAGCAGCCCCGCCCGGAACCGCCGCACCCGCCCCTGCCCGCACAGCAGCACATGGACCCGCCCGTCGACCACGGCCAGCTCCACCAGCCGCACCTCGTCGCCCAGCCGCCGCAGCAGCCGCCCGGCGTCGAACCGGTGCCCGTCGCCGGGCGCCTCGCCGCGCATGTGCAGGGTCCGCGAGCGCACCTCGCGCTCCAGGCGCCGCTGCTCCCGCTCCAGGGCGGGCACCGGCCGCCCCTCCCTGCGCGCCTCCTCCGCGCGCGCCGCGATCTCCCGGTACGCGGTCAGCCCGCTCAGCAGCACCGGGTCGGCCGGCGGCCGGGTGGGCGGCGCGGACAGCGCCGTCGCCCGCCAGCGCTCGCTCCACACCAGCAGCCGCCGCGGACCGCCGCGGGCCAGGCTCGCCCGCTGCGCCAGCGCCGCCAGTTCCGCGCCCTGCTCGGTGGCACGGGCCCGCAGCTCCGGCGCCCCCAGCGTCATCCGGTGGTCGTCGAGCACGTCCAGCCCGCGCCGGCACGCCTCCAGCACGCCCCGTGTCGAGCCCGCGGCCCGCGCCCGCAGCGCCTGCGCCACCCAGCCCGTCACCCGTGCCGTGGGCGGCCCGCTGCGCCGGCTGCGGGCGGCGGCGGCCAGATGCCGCTCCGCGTCCGCCCGCCGGCCCAGCGACAGCGCCGTCCGGCCCGCGAGCAGCGACGCCTCCGGCGCGGCCGGAGCCCCGAAGGAGGCCAGCCGCTCCGCCACCGCCGCCGCGTCCGCCACCAGCCGCCCCGACCCGCGCCCGGCCGCGTACCGCGCCTCCAGCAGCACCAGCCGGGCGTGCGTCTCCCACCAGGTGCGCCGCTGCCCGGCGAACAGCCGCACGGCGAGCGCCGCGCGCTCGGTCGCGGTCCCCGGATCACCCGCCAGCCGGGCGGCCCGGGCGGCGGCCAGCAGCAGCTCCGCCTTGCGGGTCGACTGCCCGCCGATGCCGTCCAGCGCACTGATCGCCGCGTCCGCCTCGGCCAGCGCCTCGGGCGCGAGCCCCGCCGCCATCAGCACCTCGCAGCGGCGGATGTTCAGCATGAACGTCGGCGTGCCGAGCTTGGCGTAGCGCTCCTCGGCCTCGTCCAGCAGCCTCAGCGCCGCCGGGATGTCCCCGGAGCGGAACGCGGCCAGGCCCCGGCTCTCCACGGCGTCGGCCTTGTCGTGCTCCTGGCCGGTGGTCTCCCACAGCGTCTCCGCCGCGGCGAAGTCCGCCTCCGCCCGCTCCACCGCCCCGAGCGCGAGGTGCACCGTGGCGCGCAAGGTCAGCGCACGCGCCGTCCAGATCACGTCCTCCGCCTGGCGCAGCACCGGCACCGCGCGGCGCACGTCCTCCAGCGCCTCCCGGTGGTGGCCCAGCACCCACCAGGCGTACGCCCGCCGGTACAGCACCCGCGCCCGGGTGTGTCCCATGCCGCGCGCCACCCCGCGTTCGAACGCGGCCAGGCCCTGCCGGGTGCGGCCCGTGTGCACCAGTGCCACGCCGAGCGTGGCCAGCACGTCCGCCTCGCGGTCCGCCGAGTCCGCGCGGGCCGCCAGGTCGCGGGCGCGCCGCAGATGGGTCAGGGCCAGCCGGGTGTCGCCGAAGTCCCGCTGCCAGATGCCGATCACCTGGTGGGCGACGGACGCGTGCAGCGGTGAGGGATCTGCGGCGAGCACCTCTCGCGCCTGCGTCAGAGCCTCGTTCGGGGCGGCGAACACCATCGGCAGCAGTTCGAGCACCGAGTCGCTTCCCGCTGTCACCCTCCGGATGGTAGTGGTCCGCAACCGCCCCCCGCAGGTCCGGGGTCTGTATCAGGCAGCCGCCTCCGGACTCTGTTTGACGACCACCGTCCCGTGGGAGGACACGCCATGGCACCGCAGCGATTCCGCGAGCAGTTCCAGCAGATCCAGCGCTCGATGCCGGACGTCCCCCTGGTGATAGGACCGGACGAATCCGCCGGGTTCTTCTACGAGAAGGGCGTCATCCTCGCCCGCGACGGCGACGAGGCGCGCCTGGTGGAGGACACCGTGCGCGAGCACTTCACCGCCTTCGCCGGGCTGACCGCCGACCAGGTGCGCCGGGAGAGCCCGGAGACCAACCGGACGGGCATCACCCGCATCCGGGTAGCCGACCCCGGCGAGGGCGACGGCACCGGCGACCCGGCCGTCGGGCATGCCCTGCGCTCCCTGACGGCGGTGGAGGGCCGGGCGGGCCGCAGACTGGTCGGCCGCAACCACGTGGTGCACATCGCCGTCAACGCCTGCCCCGGCGACGAACCGGTGCCCGTCCCGCGCTCCGAGCCCGCCAACCCGGCCCCGGCCGGCACCCCGTACGACGCGGAGACCGCCGTCGGCGTCCTCGTCGTCGACACCGGACTCGTGCACGACCACCGCTGCTCCCCGCTTCTCGCCCACACCGGCGGCGACCTCCAGATCCAGGAGTGCGACGAGGACGGGATCCTCCAGCCCTACGTCGGCCACGGCACGTTCATCGCCGGGGTCCTCGCGGCCGTCGCCCCCAACACGGACGTCGTCGTCCGCAACACGCTCAACGACGCCGGGGCCGTCCTGGAGTCCGAGTTCGGGGAGAGGCTGTTCGAGGCGGTGGACCGGGGCGGGTGGCCCGACCTCATCAGCCTCTCCGCCGGCACCGCCAACGGCCGCACCGACGGCCTGCTGGGGCTGGCCGCCTTCATGGAGGAGCTGCGCGAGCAGCGCACCCTGCTCGTCGCCGCCGCCGGCAACAACGCCGCCGACACGCCGTTCTGGCCGGCCGCCTACGCCGACCTGCCCGGCTACCAGGACTGCGTCCTGTCCGTCGGGGCGCTGCGCGGCGACGGCGAGAGCGGCGCCTGCTTCACCAACCACGGCCCGTGGGTGAACGTCTACGCCCCCGGCGAGCGCCTCACCAGCGCCCTCACCGGCTTCCGGACCCCGGTGCCGTACGTGTACCAGCACTCCACCTACGACGACTGCCGGTACGGCTTCCGCTACGCCTGCACCTGCGCGCACCCCCGGCACACCGGGGTGCTGAGCGAGCCGGGGGAGACGGCCACCGGCAAGCCGGACCAGGTGATGTTCGAGGGCCACGCGCAGTGGAGCGGCACCTCGTTCGCCACTCCCGCCGTCGCCGGACTGGTCGCCGCCCACATGACGGCGCACCGGGAGACCGACCCGCGCGCCGCCCGCAAGCAACTGCTCGCGGCCGGCACCGCGCGGGCGGTGGTGCGCGGAGAGCGGGTGCCGGCGCTGCTGCCGCCGACCTGGCGTCCGGTGCCGGTGACGCGCCCGGGCCGGCGGCCGTGAGTCGCGGAAGCGCCCCTTCCACGTCGTACGATGTCCTGTCGTACACGAGGGGTGGGGCCGTGGATCGTGCAGAGGTCGGCGCGCTCGTCCAGTCCGCCGCCGACGGAGACGCGGCGGCCTGGAAAGCGCTGGTGGACGGGTTGGGCCCGCTGGTGTGGTCGGTGGTGCGGGCACACGGGCTGTCCGACGCGGACGCCCACGAGGTCTACCAGACCGCATGGTTCCGCTTCGCCCAGCACCTGGGGCGGCTGCGGGAGCGGGAGAAGGCCGGCGCATGGCTGGCGAGTACGGCGCGGCACGAGTGCCTGAAGGTGCTCAGGGCGCAGCGGCGGTGGATGCCGACGGACGATCCGCACCTGCTGGACCGGGTCAGTGAGGAGCCCACGCCGGAGGAGTCGGTGCTCGACTCCGAGGAGGCCGCCGCCGAGAGCGAGCGGGTCCGCCGGCTGTGGCAGGAGTTCGAGGAACTGGGCGAGCGGTGCAGGCAGTTGCTGCGCGTGCTGATGGCCTCGCCGCCGCCCAGCTATCAGGAGGTGTCCGCCGCGCTAGGGATCGCGGTGGGCAGCATCGGGCCGACACGCCAGCGCTGCCTGCGCCGGCTGCGGTCCCGGCTGGAGCGGCGGGGGACAGGATGAGCGGCACGCACGACGACGGCGTCCACGGTGACGGTTCGGCGCAGGAGGGGCCGGCGGACGGGCGGTTCGGCGAGGGAGAGCTCGAGGACGGCCTGCTGGAGGAGGAGTTGCGACAGGCCGCCGCGATCCTGGACCCGGTCCCGGCCGCCCTGCGGGCGATCGCCGTCGAGGCCCACGCCCTGCACGACCTCCAGGCCCGGGTCGCCGAGCTGACCTTCGACTCACTGGTCGACGCCCTCCCCGTCCGGGGAGCGGAGGACGCGCCGCGGATGCTGACGTTCGACGCGGACGGGGTGACGGTCGACGTGGAGCTGACGGCGGACGGGCTGATCGGGCAGGTGATGCCGCCGGGGCCGGCCCGGATCGAGATGCTCAGCGGGCCGCGCCGGTTCGCCCGGCTCACCGCCGACGACATGGGCCGGTTCACCGGCCAGGCCCCGCCGGCCGGGCCGTTCGCGCTGCGGCTGCGGACCGGCGGCGAGGTGGTCGTCACCGAGTGGCTGCGGGCCTGAGGAACGCGCGGAGCTCCCGGCACCGGCCGGCGGCCCGACGGGTGTTCAAGGCGTGACCGTGTCGACGAGCGCCGCGAGGGCCCCGGCGAGGCGGGTGAGCCCGGGCCCGGCGGGGCCGCCCGGCTCGGTCATGTAGGTGTCCCGGCGGATCTCGACCATCAGGGCGCTGACCTCGGCCCGCTCGCCGTAGAACTCCAGCGGCACATAGGTGCCGGCGAACGGGCTGTTGAGTCCCGTGCCGCACTCCGCGAAGGCCGCCCGCGCCGCGGCGAGCAGCCCGGGCGGCGTGTGGAAGGCGTCGGTGCCCAGGCAGACCGCGGGGCGCGGTCCGTCGCCGTGCAGTTCGTACGGCAGCGGCTCGGCGGGGTAGGAGTGCACGTCGATGATCACGGCCCGCCCGGTCGCGGCGAGCCGCCCGGCCACCGCCTCGGTCATGGCGCGCGCGTACGGGCGGAAGTACCGCTCGATCAGGGGGAGCGGATCGGTGCCGGCGGGCCGCAGGACGCCGCGGTGGGTGGTCCGGGTGTAGACGGCGCCCATGCCGGCGGCGAGCATCTCCTCCCGCTCGTCCGGGAACCGCTCGGGGTCGACGACCAGCCGCGACAGCCGGTTCTCGAACCGCCAGGGCGTGCGGCGGCACAGTCCGGCCGCCACCTCGGCGATCCGCGCCGTGTGCGCGTCGGTGATGTGGTCCAGCTCCCGTTCCAGTGCCTCGTCGTCCAGGACGATGCCCGAGCGGACGTCGGGCGGTATCTCCCGGGCGGAGTGCGGGACGTGGAGGATCACGGGGGAGTCCGCGGTGCCGGGCAGGAGTGCGAAGGAGGGCGGGGCGTCGGTCATGGGCTGCTCCGGAGGCGTCGGCGAGGCGTGGTCCGCGGGGTCTCGGGCGCGGACCGTGGGGGCGACGGGCACGGAGCCGGCCGGGGCCCGGCGGGGGAGGGGGAGAGACGGGCGCATGACCTCGGCGGCCTTGGCCGGGTCGGGCTGGTAGTAGCCGCCGATGTCGACCGGCTTGCCCTGGACGGCGTTCAGCTCGTCGACGATCTTCTGCTCGTTGGCGGCGAGGGTCTCGGCGAGCGGCGCGAACGCCTTGGCCAGGTCGGCGTCCTCGGTCTGCCGCGCCAGCTCCTGCGCCCAGTACAGGGACAGGTAGAAGTGGCTGCCGCGGTTGTCGATGCCGCCGACGCGACGGGTCGGGGACTTGTCCTCGTTGAGGAAGGTCGCCGTGGCGCGGTCGAGGGCGTCGGCGAGGACCTTGGCGCGGGCGTTGCCCGTGGCCTCGGCGTACTGCTCCAGCGACGGCACCAGCGCGAAGAACTCGCCGAGGGAGTCCCAGCGCAGGTAGTTCTCCTTGACGAGCTGCTGCACGTGCTTGGGCGCGGAGCCGCCGGCACCCGTCTCGAACAGGCCGCCGCCCGCCATCAGCGGGACCACCGACAGCATCTTGGCGCTGGTGCCCAGCTCCAGGATCGGGAAGAGGTCGGTCAGGTAGTCGCGCAGGACGTTGCCGGTGACGGAGATGGTGTTCTCGCCGCGGCGGATGCGCTCCACCGACAGCTTGGTCGCCTCCACCGGGGACAGGATCTTGATGTCCAGGCCCTCGGTGTCGTGCTCCGGCAGGTACTGCTCGACCTTCTTGATCAGGTTGGCGTCGTGGGCGCGGGTGGCGTCCAGCCAGAACACCGCCGGGTCGCCGGTGGCGCGGGCCCGGGTGACCGCCAGCTTCACCCAGTCCTTGATCGGGGCGTCCTTGGTCTGGCAGGCGCGGAAGATGTCACCGGCGGAGACGGGCTGCTCGATGACGGCGTCGCCGTTCTGGTCGACCAGGCGGACCGTACCGGTGACCGGGATCTCGAAGGTCTTGTCGTGGCTGCCGTACTCCTCGGCCTTCTGCGCCATGAGACCGACGTTGGGCACCGAGCCCATGGTGGCCGGGTCGTAGGCGCCGTTCGCGCGGCAGTCGTCGATGACGGCCTGGTACACGCCCGCGTAGGAGGAGTCCGGGATGACGGCGAGGGCGTCGTGCTCCTGGCCGTCCGGGCCCCACATGTGGCCGGAGGTGCGGATCATGGCCGGCATGGAGGCGTCGATGATGACGTCCGAGGGGACGTGCAGGTTGGTGATGCCCTTGTCGGAGTCGACCATCGCCAGCTCCGGGCCCTCGGCCAGCTCGGCGTCGAAGGACGCCTTGATCTCGGCGCCCTCGGGCAGGGCCTCCAGGCCCTTGTAGATGCCGCCGAGGCCGTCGTTCGGGGTGAGGCCGGCCGCGGCGAGCGTCGCACCGTACTTCGCGAAGGTCTTCGGGAAGAAGGCGCGCACCACGTGACCGAAGATGATCGGGTCGGAGACCTTCATCATCGTGGCCTTCAGGTGCACGGAGAACAGCACGCCCTCCTGCTTGGCGCGGGCGACCTGCGCGGCGAGGAACTCGCGCAGCGCGGCGACGCGCATCACGGAGGCGTCGACGACCTCGCCCTTCTGGACCGGCACCGACTCGCGCAGGACCGTGGTGGAGCCGTCGTCGCCGACCAGCTCGATCCGCAGCGTGCCGTCCTCGGCGATGATCACGGACTTCTCGGTGGAGCGGAAGTCGTTCTCGCCCATGGTCGCCACGTTGGTCCTGGACTCGGAGGTCCAGGCGCCCATGCGGTGCGGGTGGGTCTTGGCGTAGTTCTTCACCGACGCCGGGGCGCGGCGGTCGGAGTTGCCCTCGCGCAGGACCGGGTTGACCGCGGAGCCCTTGACCTTGTCGTAGCGGGCGCGGATCTCGCGCTCCTCGTCGGTCTTCGGGTCGTCCGGGTAGTCCGGCAGCGCGTAGCCCTGGCCCTGGAGCTCGGCGATGGCCGCCTTGAGCTGCGGGATCGACGCCGAGATGTTCGGCAGCTTGATGATGTTGGCGGCCGGCGTCTTGGCGAGCTCGCCGAGCTCCGCCAGGGCGTCCGGGATGCGCTGGTCCTCGGTGAGGTACTCCGGGAAGACGGCGATGATGCGCCCGGCCAGCGAGATGTCGCGGGTCTCCACCGCGACGCCCGCCTGCGAGGCGTACGCCTGGACCACCGGCAGGAAGGAATACGTCGCCAGGGCCGGGGCCTCGTCAGTGTGTGTGTAGATGATGGTCGAGTCAGTCACCGGGTGCTCCGCTCCACGTCTGCAACATTGCTCGACATCAAGATATCTCGTGATCGACGCCGTCTCGACAGGGGTCGGCGGGGAGTTTCGCGGCGATCGGGCCCTGACCGGCATCCAGCCCGTCACCGGTGCGCTGCTGCGGGATCACGACCGCGCCCTGCTGGAGCGCGACCGTGCGGGTGGGCGCCGGGATGCGGATGCCCTCCGCGCGGTAGCGCTGGTGCAGGCGCTTGATGAATTCGTGCTTGATCCGGTACTGGTCGCTGAACTCGCCCACGCCGAGGATCACCGTGAAGCCGATGCGGGAGTCGCCGAAGGTGTGGAAGCGCACCGCCGGCTCGTGCTCCGGGACCGCGCCGGTGATCTCCCGCATGACCTCGGCGACGACCTCGGCCGTCACCCGCTCCACCTGCTCCAGGTCGCTGTCGTAGGCGACACCGACCTGGACCGTGATGGTGAGCTGCTGCTCGGGGCGCATGAAGTTGGTCATGTTCGTCTTGGCGAGCTGCCCGTTCGGGATCACGATGAGGTTGTTGGACAGGTCGCTGACGGTGGTCTGCCGCCAGTTGATGTCCTCGACGTAGCCCTCCTCGCCGCTGCTGAGGCGGATGTAGTCGCCGGGCTGCACCGTCTTGGAGGCGAGGATGTGGATGCCCGCGAAGAGGTTGGCGAGCGTGTCCTGGAGGGCCAGGGCGACCGCCAGGCCGCCCACGCCCAGAGCGGTGAGCAGCGGGGCGATGGAGATGCCGAGGGTCTGCAGCACGACCAGGAAACCGATCGCCAGCACCACGACCCGGGTGATGTTGACGAAGATCGTCGCCGAGGCGGCCACCCCGGAGCGGGACTGGGTCACGGTGCGGACCAGACCGGCGACCACCCGCGCCGCCGAGACCGTCACCACGAAGATCAGCAGCACGGTCAGCGCCTGGTAGAGGTTGTGCTGCACCGTCCGCGTCAGCGGCAGCGCCGCCGCCGCGCCCGCCGCGCCGCCCACGACCGCGGCCCACGGCAGGACGGAGCGCAGCGCGTCCACGATGACGTCGTCGCCGCTCCAGCGGGTGCGGCCGGCGTGCTTGCCCAGCCAGCGCAGCAGCATCCGCAGCAGGAATGCCCCGAGTACCCCGGCGGCCAGCGCGACACCGGCCAGGACCAGGTCGTCCACGGTGAGGTCGCGCGTCACCGGACACCTCCCTGGGCCGTGCGGAGGGCGGCTTCGGCGAGGGTCCTCGCCGGCGGCCGGTTGTGAAGTGTCGTCACGTCGTCACCTGCTCGATTCCGGGATGTGCCGTCGTACCGGTCCGCAAGGAAGTTCGACCGGCGCGACCGTTCATCCTGCCGTATCGGCGGGGGTGGCCCGTAGCGGGCCCGGCCGCCGCGGGAGTCGGACGAGCGGCTGCCGACGGGTGCCTGCGTCCCGCCCGGGGGCCCGCGGCGCCGGGTGTCGCACGCGGGCGTCAGATCACCTTCAGCCGCACCAGCGCGGCCAGTGTCAGCGCCCCCGGCAGCAGCGGCAGCCAGACGGTGATGATCCGGTAGGCGAGGACGGCCGCGGTCGCCACGGCCGCCGGGCCGCCCACCGCGACCAGGGCCACCACCAGGGCGGCCTCGACGGAGCCCAGGCCGCCCGGGGTGGGCACGAGGGCCACCGCGACCGTCGCCGCCAGGTAGGCCAGCGCCATGTGCGCGGGCGGCACCGCCAGGCCCAGCGCCCGCCCGGTCAGGACCAGCCCGGCGGCCTGGAGCGCGGGGAAGGCGAGCGACCCGCCCCACAGCGCCAGCGCCCGCGCCGGACGCGTGTGGACGGCGCGCGCCTCCGCGAGCGCCGTCCGCAGAAACGACAGCGCGCCCCTGCGCAGCCGTCGTACGGCGGCCAGGACGCCCACCGCGGCGACCAGGAGCGCCGCGACGGCCGCCAGCAGCGGTGCGAGTGCGCCCCCGGGCAGCAGGGTGCCGAGCCGCACCGCGCCCGGGGAGGCGACCAGCAGGGCGCCCAGCAGGGCCAGCCGGCCCACGCCCTCCGCCAGCAGGTACAGCGCGAGGGCGGCCGAGGACCGGGCGAGCGGCAGCCCGCACACCGTCATGAACCGCAGGTTCACCGCACCGGCGCCCAGCCCCGTCGGCAGCAGGTGGTTGGCGGCGCCCGCCGCGAACTGCACGGCGAGCAGCCGGCGCCCGGGCAGCCGTTCCACGACGGCGCCCTGGCGGGTGCAGGCGGCGGCGACCCAGGTCAGGCAGGTGGCTCCGGCCGCGGCCAGCAGCCAGGGCCGGTCGGCGGTCGCGAGGTGGCGCACGCCCTCGGCGAGCACGGACCGGTGCCGCACCGCGAACACGGCGACGAGCACCGGCGGCAGCAGGCAGAGCACGGTACGGACGGGGACGCGGCGGGACAGCCGCGCCCGGGGGAGGCCGAAGAGGCGGACCGCGGTCACATCCCGGGAGTGTCGCCGGGCCACGCCAACGGCGGGTGGCGCCGGCGGGGACGGCGGCTTACGGCCGTCCGGCGGACACCTCCGCCGCACGTGCGGCGGTACCTTGACCTCAATGAAGCTTGAGGTTTTAGGTTCGCTGCCATGAGCATGGAGACCACAGCCTGGATGCAACTGCACAGCGTCATGAACGCCGAGCAGGAACGCCGTCCCCTCGCCCGCGCGACCCTGCGCCGCATCGGCGCCTTCGCCCGTCCGCACCGCCGCCGCATCACCCTGTTCGTGCTGCTGGGGGTGGCGACCGCGATGCTCGCCGTGGCCACCCCCGTGCTGGCCGGGCGCGTCGTCGACGTGATCGTCACGGGCGGCGACGAGGGCACGGTGGTACGCCTGGCCCTGCTGATCGCGCTCATCGCGGTCGCCGAGGCGGCCCTCGGCATCCTCGCCCGCCGCCTGTCGGCCACCCTCGGGGAGGGACTCATCCTCGATCTGCGCACCGCCGTGTTCGACCATGTGCAGCGCATGCCGGTCGCGTTCTTCACCCGCACCCGGACGGGCGCCCTGGTCTCCCGGCTCAACAACGACGTCATCGGCGCCCAGCGGGCCTTCAGCAACACGCTGTCCGGCGTGGTCAGCAACCTGGTCACCCTGCTGCTCACCCTCGCCGTCATGCTCACCCTGTCCTGGCGGATCACCCTGCTGGCGCTGGTGCTGCTGCCGGTCTTCGTGATCCCGGCCCGCCGGATGGGCCGGCGCATGGCCCGCATGCAGCGCGAGGCCGCCACGCTCAACGCGGCGATGGGCACCCGCATGACCGAACGCTTCTCCGCGCCCGGCGCCACACTGGTCAAGCTCTTCGGGCGGCCGGAGGAGGAATCCGCCCAGTTCGCGCTGCGCGCCCGCCGGGTCGCCGACATCGGCGTGCGCACCGCCACCGCCCAGGCCACCTTCATCACCGCGCTCACCCTGGTCTCCGCCCTGGCGCTCGCCCTCGTCTACGGACTCGGCGGCTGGTTCGCGCTGCGCGGCACCCTGGAGCCGGGCGCCGTCGTGTCCCTGGCGCTGCTCCTGACCCGGATGTACGCGCCGCTCACCGCGCTCGCGGGGGCGCGCGTGGAAGTGATGAGCGCGCTGGTCAGCTTCGAGCGCGTCTTCGAGGTGCTGGACCTCACGCCGCTCATCCAGGACGATCCCGGCGCCCGCGAGGTCCCCGACGGCCCGGTCGCCGTGGAGTTCGACGACGTCCGCTTCGGCTACCCGTCCGCCGACAAGGTCTCCCTGGCCTCCCTGGAGGAGGTCGCCTCCCTGGACACCCGCGGCGGGTCCGAGGTCCTGCACGGCATCTCCTTCCGCGCCGAACCCGGCGAGACGATCGCCCTCGTCGGCTCCTCCGGCGCCGGGAAGTCGACCATCGCCCAACTGCTGCCTCGGCTGTACGACGTCGACGCGGGCAGCGTACGGGTCGGCGGCGTCGACGTGCGGGACCTGAGCGCCCGTTCGCTGCGCGCGACGGTCGGCCTGGTCACCCAGGACGGCCACCTCTTCCACGACACCGTCCGCGCCAACCTCCTGCTCGCCCGGCCCGAAGCCACCGACGACGACCTGTGGGACGCCCTGCGCCGCGCCCGCCTGGAGGAGCTCGTGCGCTCCCTGCCCGACGGCCTGGACACGGTGGTCGGCGAGCGCGGCTACCGGCTGTCCGGGGGCGAGCGCCAGCGCATGACCATCGCCCGGCTGCTCCTGGCCCGCCAGCGCGTCGTCATCCTCGACGAGGCCACCGCCCACCTCGACAACACCTCGGAGGCCGCCGTCCAGGAGGCCCTCGCCGAGGCACTGGCGGGCAGGACGGCCGTCGTCATCGCCCACCGCCTGTCCACGGTCCGCGCCGCCGACCAAATCCTCGTCGTGGAGTCCGGCCGCATCGTCGAGCGGGGCACCCACGAGGAACTCCTGGCGGCCGGCGGCCGGTACGCCGACCTGTACCGCACCCAGTTCGAACGGCAGCCGGCCGAGGCCGCCGCCGCGGCGAAGGCGGTGGTCTAGCGCGCCTTGGGAACCCCCCCCCGCACCGGGCCCCGCCGGAGCCGGGCGGGCGCCCGACGCGCGTCCGCCTCTTCCGCCGCGGCCGGTCTCCCGCCGCACGACGCCGGTCACCCCCCCGCTCGGCGGGCGGTGCGACCGGCGTTGTCAGTGGTCGCCACTATGTTCGGCCGTGTTGCGCCAAGTGGCGCCGACTTCCCTGTGCGGCAAAGGAGATGGTGCGTTGTCCGACCTCGAGAACCGGCGGGCCCCGCAGGACTGGGAGCAGTCCAGCACGGCCCGGGTGATACGGCCGGCCAGGCCCCGCAAGCTGGCCAAGGTGCCCTTCGTCGAGCTCGCCGAGGGGCGTCTGCAGGGCGTCGTCTCCAGCGGCTCCGACATCGAGCGGGTCTACGTCTCGTCCGTCGCCGCCGGCACCTACGCCTTCGCGTGCAGCACCAACAACAACCGTCCCTGCGGCGGCGCCCGCGGGTCCTTCTGCAACCACATCCGGGCCCTGGTCACCGAGGCGGTCCTGCAGTACGGCCCCGAACGCGTCGCCCGCTACCTGAAGGTCGAGACCGCCGACGGGGAGCGGGACGCGGCCTCCCTCGCCCAGGCGATGACCGGGACCCGGCCGCCGCAGGCGGACAGCTCCGCGGCCGCCGCCGTCTTCAGCCGCTTCCTGCGCCACCTGGCCTACCTCGAACTCGCCCCGGCCACCGCGCCCGTCCCCGAGATGCAGTGGTTCCCCCCGACCAGGGCGGTGGCCTGATGCGCGCCGATCTGCTCACCGAACCCGTCACCGGGCTCGACGAGGCCCTCGCGGCCGTCGACGCCCTGGACCGCGCCCTCGTCGGCGGCCTGCTGCGCCCCCGGCCCGAACAGGCCGCCGCACTGGCGGAAGTGGCCCAGGCCGTCTCCGGCACCCCGCTCGCCGCCCAGGTGGCCGAGGCGGCCGGGAAGGCGGCGGCCGGCTCCGCGGGCGAGGACCACTTCCTGCTGCTCGCCGCCGCCCGCACCGCCCTGCTGGGCGCCGCCCACGACGCGCTGATGGCACGCGTGGAGGAGGCCACCGGCCGGACTCACGCCGAGGCACCGGCCACGCGGCCCGGCGCGCCCGGGACAGCCAACCTGCTCGCCGCCGCCCGCTCCTGGCTGGCCGACCTGGCCCGCGCCGGATGGCAGGGCATCGACCACGACGTGGTCTCCCAGGCCGCCCCGGTCGTCACCGCGATGCTCCCGGACCCGGCCCTGCGCCGCCTGGCCACGCTCCTGGACGGCTTCGCCGCCGAACTGGCCGCCTCCTGCCCCGGCGCCACCCTGGACCGGGTCCCGGTCCGCCGCTGGGCCGACCTGTGGTCGCGCGCGCTGATCCTGACGGTGCCCGGCGCCGCCGGCACCCCCGCGGCCGGCACGGTCACCGGCCGGCTGCTGCCGCTCGGCGTCGACCTCCAGGAACACGCCACCGCCGCGCAGGCCCAGGTCCACGCCGTCCTGGAGCCGTCCGGCGGTGGCGCGCCCCGGCTGGTGCGGGCCGCCGTGTCCGCGCCCAAGCCCGATACGGTCGTCGGGGCCGGTGTCTGGCAGTTGCTGCGCCCCCACATGGCGCTGCTGGCGGCGGCCGGTGAGGGCCGCTCGATGGAGCTCACCGACATGCCGATGACCGCCGAGGGCGACCTGCTCTGGGACGACGCGCACGCCCGCGTGGGCGAGCCCGCCGACGCGTTCGCCACCGCCCGGGTCGCCCTGCCCGGCGCCGCCGGCTGTGCGACCGCGCCCCTGGACCGGCACCCGGCGCGCATCGCCGTCCCGGTCTTCCTGGAGGGCTACGCCGTCCAGCGGGACGACGACACCATGGCGTTCACCGTCACCGGGCACCGGATCGCCGTGGACACCGACCGCATCCCGGCGGCCGGACCCCTCACGCCCGAGGCGGTCGCGGCCTCCGGCGCGTGCCTCGCCCTGCTGCGCTGGGACGCGGGGGAGTTCCGCCTCCAGCCGCTCGCCGTCGAGAAGACCGTGCGCAAGAAGGCCGTCGCCCTCCACGCCGGGGCCTGGGCCGGCGGCACCACCGACAAGGCCGGTGCCAAGGCCGAGAAGGCCGCCACCGACGCCGTGAAGGTGCTGCGCGAGCGCGCCGGAAGGCTGTTGCGCAAATGACACGGACGACAGAAACGAGCGCGGCGGGCGGAACGGCAGAAGTGAGTGCGGCGGCGGGGACGGGCGCGGCGGCAGCGCCGGTGACGGGGGAAGCGGCCGAGGGGACCCACGGGGATCTCCCCGGAACCGATGCGCTCGACAACCGACGGCAGGTCCTGTACTGGCGGCTGCTGGCCCGTCTCTTCGACCCCGAGGAGCAGGCGGCACTGGAATCGGCCTCCCTCGCCGTCGTCGAGGACATCGGGCTGCCGCCCGCGCTGCTGGACCCGCAGGCCTCCGTCGACTCGATCGTGCAGCGCCACCCCGAGCTGGCCGCGGAGTTCGACGGCCTGATGACCCCGGAACCGGACGAGGACGGCCGGGACCGCGCGGCCGAGGTGCGGCGCGCCGCACTGGTGTCGAAGGTGCTGCTGAACGTCTTCGGACCGGTCTCCGGCGCGGTCAGCGCCGGGCAGCTCAGCCGCTGGCAGTCCGACGCGGGCTGGCTGGAGCGGGCGCTGGGCTGTGCGCCCGGCGAGCTGCGGGGCGGCCGTCCCGGCACCGGCGGGGGCGGCTCGGCCGGACGGGGCGTCAGCCCCACCGGGACGGGAGGCCGCGGCGGCACACCCGACCTGAGCACGCTGATCCCGGCCATCGGCCCGGACCTGGGAGCCATCGAGGCCGACCTGGTCAGCCGGATGCGCCTGCGGGAGGTCCTGGCCGACCCCGGCCTCGCCGCCCGGCTGACGCCCAGCATGTCGCTGATCGAGCAGCTGCTGCGCGACAAGAACAACCTGTCGGGAGTCGCCCTGGCCAACGCCAAGGCGCTGATCCGCCGCTTCGTCGACGAGGTCGCCCAGGTGCTGCGCACCCAGGTGGAGAAGACCACGGTCGGCGCGCTGGACCGGTCGGTGCCGCCCAAGCGGGTGTTCCGCAACCTCGACCTGGACCGCACGATCTGGAAGAACCTCACCAACTGGGACCCGGAGCAGGAGCGGCTCTACGTCGACCGGCTCTACTACCGCCACACCGCCCGCAAGACGACGCCCCAACGGCTGATCGTGGTCGTGGACCAGTCCGGCTCGATGGTCGACTCCATGGTCAACTGCACCATCCTGGCGTCGATCTTCGCCGGGCTGCCGAAGGTGGACGTCCACCTCATCGCCTACGACACCCAGGCACTGGACCTCACCCCGTGGGTGCAGGACCCCTTCGAGACACTGCTGCGCACCCAGTTGGGCGGTGGCACCGACGGCACGGTCGCCATGGCGCTCGCCCAGCCGAAGATCGCCGAGCCCCGCAACACCGTCGTGGTGTGGATCTCGGACTTCTACGAATGGCGCGCCGAGCCGCTGTTCGAGTCCATGGCCGGCCTGCACCGCTCCGGCGTGAAGTTCATCCCCGTGGGCTCGGTCACCAGCGCCGGCCGCGGCAGCGTCAACCCGTGGTTCCGCGACCGTTTCAAGGACCTCGGCACCCCGGTGATATCCGGGCACATCCGCAAGCTCGTCCACGAACTCAAGACGTTCCTCACCTGACGCACCCACCGCACCCGACGCGTCCCACGCACCCGAGGTGCCCGAGGTGCCGTCCCGCTTGAGCCGCTCCGAGCGGCCCGAGCCTCCCCCAGACGTTGAAGAAAGGCCCTTTCACATGTCCGACCTGCTGCGCGCCCCCGCCGAGATCAAGTACGCCGAGGAGCTGGACTGGCTGGAGTCCGTCGACGACAACCCCAAGCCCTTCTCCTGGCGGCTGTCGCCGAAGATGGTCCGCCTGTTCATCCTGGGCTCCGAGCGCTCCGACGGCCTGGACCGGGAGATCCCGCAGAAGTGGTTCGGCGACCGCAGCTTCGTCGAGCGCTCCATCGTCACCCTCGCCTCCGACCGCGGTCTGCTGCTCATCGGCGATCCGGGCACCGGCAAGAGCTGGCTGGCCGAGCTGCTCGCCGCCGCCATCTGCCGCAACTCCACCCTCGTGGTGCAGGGCACGGCCGGCACCACCGAGGACCACATCAAGTACTCGTGGAACGTGTCCATGGTGATCGCCAAGGGCCAGTCGCGGGAGTCGATGATCCCCTCCCCGATCATGACCGCGATGGAGACCGGCGCCATCGGCCGCTTCGAGGAACTCACCCGCTCCACCAGCGACGTCCAGGACGCGCTCATCTCGATCCTGTCGGAGAAGTACATCTCCGTCCCCGAACTCGACAGCGACAACAGCGACAACATCGTCTTCGCCAAGCCCGGCTTCTCCGTCATCGCCACCGCCAACAGCCGCGACCGCGGTGTCAACGACCTCTCCTCGGCCCTCAAGCGCCGCTTCAACTTCGTCCGCATCCCGGTCGTCGGCAACAAGAAGAGCGAGGCGGAGATCGTCCGCTTCCGCACCGAGGAACTGCTGCGCCGGCACCGGATCGAACTCGACGTGCCCCCCACGCTGCTGGACGTGCTGCTCCAGAGCTTCGCCGATCTGCGCGCCTCGGCAGCGGCCGCGGCGAGCGACGACGAGAAGCTGGAGTCCGCGCTGTCCACCGCCGAGCAGATCGGCGTCCTGGAGGACGCCATCCTGCACAGCAACTTCTTCGGTCAGCGCGCTCTGACCGCCCGCACCCTCGCCTCCTCGCTCGTCGGCTCGCTCGCCCGGCGCGAACCGGAGGACCTCGCCATCCTCAACAAGTACCTGCACGGCGTCGTCGAGCCGCGCAGCAAGGAAGAGGGCGGTTCCTGGCCGGAGTTCCTCGAGGGCGGCCGCGACGCGATCGCCACCCTGTCGTGACCGCCATGCAGGAAGGGACGTTCGACGCGCTGCGTACGCAGCTCCAGGAAGCCGCCGAGGAGTTCGCCGGCGGGCCCGACGCCCTCCAGGGCATCCTCCTCGGCCTCGTCGACGACGTCGACCGCGCGCTGCGCGAACCGCTGGAGATCTTCCCCGTCTGCCACCACTCCCCGGCGTCGGCGCTGGCCATGGCCCGGCGACTGCGGGAGAAGCAGCCCAAGGTGGTCTACCTGGAGCTGTGCGAGGACCTGGCACCGCTGCTGACGGAGCTGCGCAACTGCAAGCTCCCCGTGGCGCTCCAGGCGTTCGCCACCGACGTCCAGGGTTTCCCGGCCGACTGGTCGCCCCTGTCGGTGGTCGCGCCGGTCACCGAGGCGTCCGCCGAGTACCAGGCCATCTCCTACGCCCTGGAGACGCCCGGGGTCGAGCTGGTCCTCGTCGACCGCTCCTGCGACCACGTCTTCCAGTGGGACGCCGCCGGTCCCGAGCCCGCGGAACCCGCCGATCCGGACGCGCCCCCGGCCGAGGAGGAGGCCGCGCTCCACGGTGACGCGGTCGGCCTCGGCCTGGGCGACCTGCGGCCCCGCTTCGCCGAGCTGGAGGAGCACCTCCTGCGGCACGGCCGGGTGCGGCACTGGTCGGAGTGGTGGCACCAGTACGTGGAACTGCCGCTCGGCGACAGCGACCACGACACCTACCGCCAGGTCATGTTCCTGATCGGCAGCCTGTTCCGCCGCCTGGCCCCCGGCGACCCCGACCGGATACGGGTGGACGAGGACCGCGAGCGGTACATGTGGACCAGGATGCGCGAGCACCTCGCCGCGACCGGCGCCGACCCCGCCGACTGCCTGTACGTGTGCGGAGCCTTCCATGCGGCCAGCCGCGTCGCGGAGTTCGGCGTGCACGGCGCGGACACCTTCGAGATCGGCCCGCGCAGCGGCAGCACATGGCAGTACGGCCTGATCCCCTCCAGCCACGCGGCGATCGAGGCACAGTTCGGCCTCGCCGCAGGCTCGGTGTCGATCGCCGCGACGACCTGGGCCAAGCACCTCAAGCGCGGCGGAGTCAAACCGTTCCGGCTGGCGGGTCAGGCGGGGACACGCGCCTCCCGGTCCCGCAAAGCGGCGGCCGCCCCGCCCGCGCCCGCCGCCCCGCCCGCGGACAAGCTGATGGGCTTCCTCGGGCGGCCACCCGTGCTGGACCCGCTGGACGAGGCCGAGCTGCTCGGGTGGTCGGTGGAGATCGTGCGCGCCGCCCGCCGCAACGGCTACCTCGCCTCCACCGCCGACGCCATCGCCGTGTTCGAGACGTCGATCCTGCTCGCGGGCATGCGTGACCGGGCCAAGCCCACGCCGTACGACTTCCAGGACGCGGCCGTCACCTGCATCGAGAAGGACTCCGTGCCCGGCCGGCGTGATGTGCGCCGGCTCGTGGAGATCATGATGGGCGGCGACCGGATCGGCCAGGTCGGCTACGAGGCGCTGCCCCCGCTCGCCCGCGACGTGCACGACCGGCTCGCGCCGCTGAACCTGAAGCTCCAGCAGCGCGGCGTCCAGCGGGCGCTGCTCGACATCGCCTCCCGTCCCGAGCTGGAGCGCTGCTCGGACACCCTGTGGATCCTGCGGTACCTGATGCCGCAGGGCGCCGTACGGCCGATCATGGGCGAGCGGCGCCTCGGTGAACGGCCCATCCAGGAGTCGTGGGACCTCGCCCTGGGCACCCACCAGCGGGCGCTGATCGAGCTCGGCTACGAGGGCGTCAGCATCGAGCAGGTGCTGGAACAGCGCCTGCGGCGTACGGCGTACGACTCCCGGGCGACGGCGGCCACCGTCCTGGCCGCCGTCGAGGACGCCACCTTGTACCTGCGCAGCCGGCGCCTCGCCGACGAACTGGGCACCCGTGCCCTGGAGGTGCTCGCGACCGAGCGCAGCGTGGACGGCGCGCCGGAGGTGCTGCGCCGGGTCCGGCGGCTGCTGGCGTACTACCGCACCAGCGAACCCGTCCTGCCCCAGTGGATCGAGTCCTTCGCCAAGACGGGGTACGCCCACTACTGCACCCTGCTGCCGACGGCGTTCACCGACGAGGACGCCACCGTGCGCCAGGTCGCGGCGACGCTGGGCTTCCTGTTCGGCATGGAGAGCCTGGCCCTCTCGCTGGGCTGTGACCGCAACCAGCTCGAGCTGGCGGTGGCCCAGTCGCACCCGGCCGATCCGTCGAAGACGGCACTGCTGTGGGCGGCTCAGGTCCAGCTCGGCCGCCTCAGCAGGGACGAGCTGCGCCGCAGGTGCGACGACCTGCTGGCCAACCCGCTGGTGATACCCGCCTACCCGCGCTATCTCAGCGGTTTCGTGCACGCCCTGGAGCCGGTGCCCGGGCTGTCCGACGTCGTGGTGGAGGCCGTGTCCAACGCCTTCGCCCGGCTGCCGGACCATGTTCTGCTGCCCTGGCTGCCGACGCTCGTCACCACACTGCGGTCCGGTGCCGCGGACCTGGCTCCGCTCCTCATCCGCGAGGCCGGCCGGATCTTCCCCGGCAGGCTGGCCGCGCTGGACGCGTGGGTGCCCCCGTGGCGGGAGCAGCCGGCCACGGCCGACGCGCTCCCGGCACCGCGCTCCGCGGGCCCGCGCGGCGCCGCCCTCCTCGTCGCGCACCCGGCGGCGTGCGACGCGCTGGCCGGGCTGCTGGGCTGCGAGGGCACGTGGGAGGCGGCGGATGCCGGACCGGGCGGCGCGGCGCTGCTCGACCACCATCCCGCAACGGCGGTGGCCCTGGGGGAGCTGCTGGCCGAGCTGTGACCGGGCTCCGGCCGGACGGGCGCGCCCGTCCGGCCGGAGCCCGGCGGAGGGCGACGGCCGGGCCACCGCCCTCCGCCGGGACCGGCCCGGGGACGCGGCGGCCCGGCCGTGCCGGAGCCCCGGGACGGGCCGGCCGGGCCCGCGGGTGCCGCGCGGTCCGGCCGGCCGGCGCCGCTATCCGGCGTAGGTCTCGAACTCGGCGACCCGCGGCGTTCCCGACGAACCGGTGATCTCGAAGGTGATCTTCTGCAGCGAGGTCCGCGGGAAGGTGATGACGCCCGCCCCGCTGCCGGAGGTCAGGACGGCCCCGGTGTCGGCGTTGAGGACCCGCCAGGACCCGATGGCCCCGGCCGAGCCCGACGCCTCCCGGATGTTGATCTTCGACACCGTGGTGGCGGAGCCCCACTTGATGGAGATCGAGCCGGTGGAGCCGGCCGGTGACCAGTAGGTGCTCAGGTTGCCGTCGCGCACGTTGCCGTAGCTGGTTCCGTCGGCCTTGCTCGATCCGTCGGAGCCCGCCCCGATGCTGAGGTTGGTCCCGCTGGGCTGGGACGGACCGGGCGTGGGGTTGCTCGCGGTCGGCGTCGGCGACGGCGACGCGGTGGGCGTCTGGGTCGGGGTCCGGGTGGGGGGCGGCGTCGGTGACGGTGTCTGCGGTGAGCAGTTGCCGTCCGACACCCGCAGGCCCTTGTTGGCGCCCGCCGTCTGGCGCACGATGTCCGGCACGCAGCCGGCGCCGTCGAGGCTGTAGGAGTAGGGGATGCTGACGGTGGTGTTGGACTGCGGGTCGGGCCCGGCCGGCTTGTTCTCACTGCCCGGGGCGGACCAGGTCACGTTGTCGAAGATGTTCCCGCTGACCTGCCAGTATCCGGCCGCGTCCGTGTAGAAGGTGCCCAGGACGTCCTTGGAGTCCTCGAAGTAGTTGTTGTCCACCTTGGCACGGGCGCCGGCCCGTGAGTTGATGCCGGACTCGTTGAGGCGCACGTAGTGGTTGTTGTAGATGTGGGCGATCCCGCCACGCAGCAGGGGCGCGCGCGAGTCGATGTTCTCGTACATGTTGTGGTGGAAGGTGACGTACCCGTTGGAGGTGTCGGACTCGCTGGAGCCGATGAGGCCGCCGCGTCCGGAGTTGCGCAGGACGCTGTAGGACAGGGTCACGTACTGGGTGTTGTCCTTCATGTCGAAGAGGCCGTCGAACCCCTCCGACTCGCCGCCCGACGCCTCGAGGGTGACGTGGTCGACCCAGACGTTGCGGACGTTGCTCTCCATGCCGATGGCGTCACCGCCGTTGGAGGTGGGGGAGCCCGACTTCTTGACGTTCCGGACCGTCACGTTCTGGATGATGATGTTGCGGGAGTCCCGGATGTGGATGCCGAGCTGGTCGAAGACGGCACCGCTGCCGACCCCGACGATGGTGACGTTGCTGATCTGCTTCAGCTCGATCACGCCATCGGCGGTGCTGCAACTGCCGCCCGACACCTTGCTGGTGTTGCCGTGGTTGATGGTCCCCTCGACCTCGATGGTGATCGGGGTGCTGCTGCTGGCCCTGCCGCACAGGGCGGCGTGGATCGCGGTACCGGTCGTGGCCCGTACCGTCTGGCCGCCCGCACCGCCGGTGGTCCCGCTGTTCTGGGTGGCGTAGCCGGTGGCGCCGCCGGTCGCCGCCGATGCCTCCTCGGGCATCGACAGGAACGCGCCGGTGGCGGCCGCGAGAGCCATCGTGGCCAGTGCCGCATGAAGTCGCAAGGCGACGGGTCGTCTCATCCTCGCTGCCCTTTCGTCGTCGAATGTGCTGGGCGTTGCCCTTGCTGCCCGCCGTGGTTCTTCCGGCGGGCCGCCGAGGGTGCCGACCTGTCGCCGGGCAGGTCGGCGGCCGGCCCGGGGAGCGTGCTGCCGGTGCGGATCGGGTCGGCGGGTGCGCTGCGGTCCGTCGCCGTGACGCCACCACCCGGGTGGTGACTGCCGAGCTGCGCACGGCGGGGCAGTCACCGGCCACCTGTTGCTGTGGTCACCGGAGTTGCTTCGGTGCCGCCTCCCCGGGAACGCCCCGAGGGAGCCGGGACGCTGGGAAAGCGCTTTCCGCCCCGCGAGAATAGGGGGCCGTTGTGACCATGACAAGGTTCTGCGCAAGGAGAGAATGCGCTTGCCGTCCTGGGGCTCCATCGCGGCTCGCCGGGCGCAGCCGCCGCCGTGCGGCACCGGGTTCCGGCTCCACGGCGATGACGGCCCGCCGCTCGTGGAGCGGGTCGCCGGTGAGTGGGGGCGGGTCAGGGGCGCCCCGCGCGGACGACGGCGACGCCTGCGGCTCACGGGCGCCCGGTGCCGTGGACACTCGGTGCCGCGGCCTCGCGATGTCGCGGCCGGGACGGCGCCGGAGCGCGGCACGAGCGGGAGGCGCGGCGCCCCCGCGCGGCGGTCCGCTCGACCGCCTGGCCGGCGCCACGCCGCTCGGCCGATTCCGGCCGCTCGGCCGCCCCGGCCGCTCGGGGCCGGTCGCTTCGGCGGGTCAGCCGCCCCGGTCCGGTCGGTCCGCGCCGTTCAGCCGTCCAGGGTCAACAGCTCGGCCCGCTCGGCTGATCCGGGCCGCTCGGTTGCTCGAGGCCGCTCAGCCACCCTGGACCGCTCGGCCGCCCAGACCGGTCAGTCGCTCCCGGCTGCTCGGCGCTCGGCCTGCTCCAGCCGGTAGACGACGACGAGGAGGCCCATCACCTGCTCGCGGTGGTTCGGTGAGAGCTGTCCCGCGCGCAGGGCCATCAGTTTCACGTCGCTGTTCTGGGCGGCCTCCCGCATGCGGGCCTGCTCGGCCGCCGGCCGCTTCGGTCGGCCGGTGATGCGGTCGGTCACCTCGTCCTCGAAGATGCAGACGGAGGGCACGCCGAAGAAGTTCGCCGGGGCCTGAACATGACGCAGCGTCGGATGGGACTTGCGGCCCTTGCGGAGCTGCCGGATACAACTCTGCGAGAGGGAGACGCCGGTCTCCCGGATCGATGCGGCCACCTGCTCATTGCCGTACTCGTGGCCGGAACGGGCCGGACCGTCGCGAAAAGCCGGTTCAGCTTGCCGGCGAGGCTGGCGGTCCCTTCCTCTGGCAGGGCATCTGCTCTGCCGCACACCACGGTCTCAACTGCCGTCCCAACTGTGGTCTCCGCTGCGGTGAGACTGTGCAAGAGGCAGTCTCGAATGACCAGTTGAAGCCCGTCAACCCCTCGATTAGGGTGGCGGAAGGATCACTTCGAACTGCTGTGGAAACAAGCCGGTCCGACGCCCTGCACATGAGTTGATGTGTGAGCGCCGTGCCGGACCGATCTCCGGCCGCAACGGTGGCGCAGTGTACGAGGGGGGCGTCCGTCCTCGAACCTGCCCTTCGGGGCACCGTCCCGCTGCGCCGCTGTAGGGAGACAGGCCCAGGTGGCTGGTCAGGGGGGAGTTACGGAATGGTAGCTGCACCGGAATCGACCGAAGCCGATCCGCGTCCGGCCGCGGCCGGAGCATTCCCGGCGCCGCGTCACCGTGGCGTCGCCGGATGGCACAGAAGCTGAACCGGACGATCCCACCGACGGGTATGCCGGCGGGCTTACCCGGCGCCGACGGGCCGGCGCGACAGGAACCGCACGGGACGATCAGCCGTGTCCCGCCATGCCGCGCGGCGCAGGCATGACCCGTTCGCCAACTCGTCTTCGCCGTACAGCGCGTTGCGTCCGCCTGCCACCGGCCGTGGCCGGTGTCACCGGACGACGGCGCGCTCCGACCCCTGCTTCCGTACACCGTCCCGATCTCCGGAACGCCGGTGCCCCGACGGTACCGGCTCGAGAGCCCGCGTCGCAGCGGGTCCAGAAAAGTGACACGGAAAGTTGAGCTAAGGAACCATGGGAAGGCCAGAGACTCACATAGACCCGACCGAGGGGCCGCTGCAGTGCTTCGCCTACGAGCTGAGAACGCTCAGAAGATCGGCGGGCAACCCTTCCTACCGGAAGCTGGCCAGCCGCGCCAAGTACTCCGGGACGACGCTGTCGGAGGCCGCCCGCGGCCTCAGCTTCCCGAGCCTGGAGGTGACGATGGCCTACGTCAGTGCCTGCGGCGGCGACACCGCCCACTGGAAGAGGTTCTGGAAGGAGACCGATGCCGCACTGCACGCCGAGGAGACCCGCGCCGAGCCGTGTACCGCGCGGCCGGCCGCACCGGGGACCGCGTTAGCGTCCCCGGCCGCGGCGCCCGCCGGTGCGCCCGCCGCCCCGCGCTCCAGGAGCCGTGAGGCCCTGACCCGGTTCTTCCCCGCCGTGGCGGGGGCCGTCGGGGTGGCGGGCATCGCCGGCGTCGCCGGACTGACCGGTTGCCGGCCCAGGACGGCGACGCTCACGGTGGTCGCCGGCACCTGTATGGCATCCGGATTCTGGTTGGGAAGGAAACTGCGCGATGCGTGACCACACGGCCTCCGGTCCGGTCGGAACCGGAGAGGCGCCCCGCAGGTCGGGAGCGCAGTGGACCGGCCAGATGCTGCGCGACCTGTGGGACTGGCTCGCCCGCCGGCCGCTGCGGTTGCCCGAGGGCGAGCGGGCGGTACCCCACTCGGCGAGTCTGCGGACGGTCGTCATGATCTTCACCGCGTCGGACGTCGTCGTCGCGCTGCTCATCGACGGCAAGCTCCCCCCGGCCGGGCGGGCCGTCCATCTGCTCTGGGTCGTCTTCTCCGTCACCCTCACCCTGGGGTTCTGCGCGATGACGATCCGCGCGCCCCACATCCTCGACGACACGTCGTTACGCCTGCGCACCGGGCCCTTCCGGGCGCTGACCATTCCGAGGACGGCCCTCGCGAGCGTCAGCGTCGCCCACCGCTCCGTGCCCTGGTACGGCCTGCGGCGCGCCCTGGACTCCGACGAGGAGGTGGCCTGCTCCGTCGGAAGCTCGACGCAGCTCGTCATCGAGCTGAAGGAGCCGGTGCGGGTCTCCTTCCGCAAGGGGAGCCCCGTGCTCGCCACCAGGATCCACGCCGCCGCCGACGACCCGGCGGGAGCGGCCCGGCAGATCAACCGGTGGATCACCGAGGGCGCGCAGCCGTGACCGACGCGACCCTGGACAGGCCCGACGAGCTCACCGAAGTACAGACCATCCTCACCCGCACCGGGCTGGGACTCCTCGCGGGACGGGCGGACCTGAGGAAACTCCCCGGCCGGAACCGGAACTGGATCTGCACCACCGACGCCGGAACGCGCGTCTTCGTCAAGAAACTGCAGGGCCCCGCCGCGGCGTCGGCGGCGCGAGTCCGCCAGTACCTCGCCTTCGAGCAGGCGCTGGCGCGGGCCGAGCCGGCCGCCCTGTCCGCTCCCCGGCTGCTCGGCGCCGACCCCGAGGCGGGCGCGCTGGTGTTCACCTGCGTGGAGGGAGGCAGGACCGGGGCGGAGGTGTGGCGCGACGGCGCGTTCACCCCCGAGCTGGCGTACTCCCTGGGACACACGGTCGCCCTGCTGCACCGCCTGCCCGTGGACGACCTGCTGCGCGACCCGGCGACCAACCCCCTGCTGCCGTCCGAGGAACTGCTCGAGGCGATCCCCCTCGCCCTCTTCGAGTCCTCGTCGGCCGGGGAGTTGCAGGTGTGGGCGCTGTTGCAGAACGACGCCGAACTGGCGGTGGCGCTGCGCCGGCTCCTGGGCCGGGAGCGGGAGGCCGAGCCGGTGGCCGCCCACTGCGACCTCAGGCTGGACCAGTTCCTGGTCGGCGACGACGGCGTCCATCTCACCGACTTCGAGGAGTTCCGTGCCGGTGACGCGGCCCGCGACCTCGGGGGAGTCGTCGGGGATCTGCTGTACCGCGCCCTGCTGGAGGCGGCCGCCGCCGCGAGTGAATCGGGCGAGTCCCCCTCCCGCGCCCGCATGGTGGAGTCGCTGGCGGAGGGCATTCGCGGCGTGCGCCCCCTGACCACCGCCTTCTGGAGCGGTTACCTCCACACCGCCGCCCCCGCCGATGGCAGCCTGGCCGAGCGGACCACCGCCTTCACCGGATGGCACCTCCTGGACAGACTGCTGGCCGGGGCCCGCTCGGCGCCCCGACTGGCCGCCCTGCCGCGCGCGATGGCGGGCATCGGCAGAAAGGCCCTGCTGACGCCGGACGCGTTCGTCGCCACCCTCGGACTGACGGAGGTCTCCCGATGACGGCCCTGCTGTCCGCCCGGCTGGAAGAGGCGCTGGCCGGCGTGCGGGTGGAGCCGGACGGGCGGACGGCGTTCGTTGGTGAAAGGATGATGACCGCCCCCACCCCCCGGGCCCTCACCGGTCAACTCGCCAACGCCCTCTACGAGGTGGTCCACGTCGGCCGATCCCCCCAGGATCCCGACCGGCCGGACCGGACGGCCGGTCAGGACGCGGACCGCCGGCCGGACGGTGACCTGGAAGACGGCCTCGCCGCCAGGACTCCCCACCCGTACAGCCACTACCGGGCTCCGGTCCTCGACGCCGCCCCGGAAGGGCGGGGTCCGGTCGTCCGGCTCTCCGGGGTCCGGGTCCGGGTCGCCCCCGACCGGATCACCGGCGGGCGCGGCGCGGCGGGGCGGCCCGGCAACGGGGCGGAGGCCGGCGTGCTGGTCGCCGCCGTCCGCCGGTCGCTCTCCCCGGGCTTCTTCCTGGTCGACGGATCGAGGCCGCTGACCGGGCAGGACCGCGTACTGCGGGTGTACTTGCACGTCGGGACGCCCGGCGCCGTCCTCGACGCCTGGGAAGCGTCACTGCGGTGCCTGGAGGGGCACGGCGTTCCCTACCGCGCCAAGGCGCTCTCCTCCTCCGCCGGTCTCCCGCGGCGGGACGGCGTCGTGATCTACCTGGGCGGCGAGGACCAGTACGTCCTTCCCGGCCTGCTCGACGCGGTCGGAAGGCACACCGCTCCCACGCCCGGCACGTCCCCCTTCACCCGGCCGCTCGCGCCGGGCGTCGCCGTGGCCTGGGAACCGGACGACCCCCGGCCGGGCGGGAGGAACACCAGCCTCGGCGAGCACCGGTCCCGGGCGCTCGCCGAGGGCCTGGTGCGGCACGCCACCCGGGCCGGCGATGGGGGAGGGTCCCGGTCGGAGGTTGTACGGAAGGCTCTGCTCGAGGCCGGTATCGACCCCATGGAACCGGCGCGCAACCTGTCGTCCCCGCCTTTCCAGGGCGGTTTTTGAAATCCCGGACGCCGAACAACCTTTCATCAAAAGGATCTTGCCCCGCCATTTCCACCGGATTAGCTTTCTGGTCGCCGCGAGGGAAACGGGACGGCGCGATCCGCTGGTTTTCCTCCGTGGTGGTCCCAATCCATTCCGATGGTTAAGGAGACGGTTATGAACGACATCGAGCTGGCTGCTGGTTTCGACGCTTACGCGGACGTCAACGAGATGGCCGACGAGGTCACCCCGGACGAGGCTCCCTCGCCGCAGACCATCATCTCGGTGATCGTCACCGCGAGCTTCGACTGCTGACACGCCCCTGACGGCGTACCCGTGCGGTCGGCGGCCCGCCCGCCGACCGCACGGCACCGCGCCGCAGGACGAGGAAGTACCTCAACGCGGAGACGAACTCGTCGACGCAGACAGGCTCCGAAGGGCCCGCGCCGAGCATGAGCACCTCAGTACTTCTCCCTTTCATGCCCGTTTCCGGAAAGCAAGTGCTGCCTTTCGCGGACCTCGTCCGGAAGGGAAAAGCCGTAAGGCTCTGGACCGGTCAGTCGCTCCTGGTCGAGCCGTACACCGCACTCGCCTACGCCGCCGGGGCCGGAGCCCGGATACCCATGGGCACCAGCGTGACCCTGATGCCGCTGTGCCACCCCTTCCAGGCCGCCCTGCAGGCCCGCTCGCTCGCCGCGCTGACGGGGCAGCCCGTCGTCGCCGGACTCGGCACCGGGCCGCAGCCGTTCGTCCGGGCGCTGCGCGGACAGGCGTACGCGAGCCCCCTCACCGCCGTGCGCGAGTACGCCTCGACCGTACGGGGCCTGCTCGCGGGGGACCGCGTCGACCTCCACGGCGAGTACCACGCGATGAGCGGCACGCTCACCGCCATGGAGACACCGCCGGTGGAACTGGGCCTCGGCGTCCTCAGGCCCCGCATGGCCGAACTCGCGGGAGAGCTCGCCGACGTGGCCATCACCTGGCTGACACCCCCGAGCTACCTGGCCGAGGTGATCATCCCGGCGCTGGCCGCGGGAGCCGAGCGGGCGGGGCGCCCCCGGCCGCGGGTCACCTCCGTCGTCCACGTCTCGCTCGACGCGCCGGACCGCGACCACCTCCAGGTCGTCGCCGCCGCCTCCCACGCCCATCTGCGGGCCCCCCACTACGCCGACATGCTCCGCCGGGCCGGCGTCGAGACCGACCCGGACGACCTGGTGAAGTCCGCCGCCCGGCTCGTCGACAGCGGCACCGCCGCCGTGGGCGGCGCCGGCGAGGTCCTGCGGGCCGTCTCCGCCTACCGGGACGCCGGTGCCGACGAGGTGGTGCTCAGCACGATCGGCATCCAGGCCGTCGACGGCACGCGCGCCTCGCTGGAAGCCCTCGACATCCTCACCGACGCACGAAGGACAGCAGATGCCTGACGACCTCGACGAGCCGGACCGGTCCCGGTTCTCCTTCCGCCGCCTGCTCCTGGTCGGCACGGGTGCGCTCGGCGTCTGCTCCCTGCCCGGCTGGGTCGGCTGGCTGCGCGAGAACCACGCGTACGTGGAGACCAAGGTGGCGCTCACCCGGCAGGCCACCGAGTTCGTCTCGCCCGCCGCGCTCACCGCGATCGGCGGCCGGCCGCTGGTGCACGACGTGTGGCCGGCCGAGCCGCGGGTGACGGCCCTGCACGTCGAACTGTGCGAGTGGGCCGACGCGGTGGCCGTCTTCCCCGCCACCTTCCACTTCGTCAGCAGGTTCGCCCTCGGACTCGCGGACACCCCCGTGATGCTGGCCCTCCAGTGCAGCACCGCCCCGATCGGCCTGGCCCCGGCCCTGCCCCCGGGCGGCTTCCGCAGCCACGCCATGCGCTCCCATCTGGCCGCCCTGCGGGAGCGCCCCAACGTGGTCGTGGCGGACCCCGCGCCCGGGCGCAGCGTGACCACGGGAGACGTCGGGAGGAACGCGGCCGCCCCCCTCCCGGCGCTGCTGGAACTGGTCGAGAAGCGGCACGCGGAGCTCGCGGCCGGACGGAAGGCAGGTGAACCGGCGTGACCGTCGTCGCCGCGTACGGAAGCGGACTGGTCCGCACCGAGGTGGTGGCGGACGAGGACGGCTGGTTCACCTGGGTCCGCACCGCCGGCCCCGACCGGGCCGGGCCCCTCGAGGGGCCGCCTCCTGCCGCCCGGGACGCGCTGGGCCCCCTGCAGACCCCCGCGGAGGACGGGCACGGCGACACCGTCCGCTGCGTCCTGCCCCGCCTCCAGGACGGCGCACTGCACTACCGGCGGCTGCCGGGGCGCAGTTCGCTCGCCCGCCGGATCGCCGCGCTGAACGCCCCGGCACCGACCGCCGCGCCGCACCCGTCCGCCGTGCCGGACACCGACGACGCGGCGGACGGGACCCGGGAACTGCTGTACGGCCTCGGGCGCCTGCTCCGGCGCCTGCACGCCACCCCCCTGCCCGCCGGGCACGCCGACGGCCGCACACCCCCGCCCATGTGGGGACGGCTGCGCGCGTGGGTCGCCTCCCCGGCCGACGGCCCGGCCGAGCGGCTCCACCACAGGGTGCGCGGCCTGCTCGGCACGCCCCGCTGGCGCGCCGTCGAGGCATGGCTGGACGACCTCGCGCCGGGCGAACCGCTCGCCCTCGTCCACGGCGCCCCGAGCCTCGGCCGGCTGGTGCCCGCCGAACGGCCCGGCGGCACCCACGCGCTGGTCACCGGTGAGGACGTCGGCTACGCGCCCGCGCAGTGGGACGTCGGCTGGGTCGTCGCCGAACTGCGGGAGATGCGGTTCTTCTCCGCCCGCTTCGACCGCCCCGGCGCCTACTGGGACGAGCTCGCCGGCAGCTTCCTGCGCGGATACGGCCCGGTCTCCCGTGCCCTGGTCGGCCGTGCCGCCGCCCTGCGCGTCCTGCTGCACCTCCTCGACTTCAGCGTCCTGGTCACCTGGGACGAGGCGGAGGTCCGCCGCGTCGCCGCGCTGATCGTGCAACTCGTCGACGAACAGGGAAGTGCGCAGTGACCCGCCCGCGCCACCCGGCAGCACACCGCGAGGACCTGGTGGACGACCTCTTCGGGCGCCCCGTCGCGGATCCGTACCGCTGGCTGGAGGAGCCCGGCAGCGCCGGGACCCGCGCGTGGCTCGCCGCGCAGGAGAGCCTGTGCCGCGAGGTCCTGGACGGGCTGCCCGGCCGGCGGTGGCTGCACACCCGGATGGCCGAACTGCTGGCCCCCGGTGTGACGGGCCCGCCCCTGTGGCGGGGCGAACGGCGGTTCTTCATGCGGCGCCTGCCGGGGCAGGAACACGCGGCCCTCCACGTCGCCGACCCGGACGGAACCGAACGGGTACTGCTCGACCCCGCGGTCCTGGATCCGACCGGGCGCACCGTCCTGGAGACCTGGTACCCGGACCGGGAGGGGCGCCGGATCGCCTACCAGACCTCGACGGCCGGGGACGACACCGGCCTCCTGTACGTCCTGGACATCGCCTCCGGCGAGCAGGTCGAGGGCCCCGTCACCCGCTGCCGCAGATCACCGATCGCCTGGCTCCCCGGCGGTGAGGCGTTCTACTACGTGCGGCGCCTGCCCGCCCACCGGGTGCCCCCCGGAGAGGAGCGCTACCACCGGCGCGTGTGGCTGCACCGCGTGGGCACGGACCCCGACAGGGACGACCGGCTCGTCTTCGGCGACGGCGGGCCGCGGACGGCCGTCTACACCGTCGGCGTCAGCGGGGACGCCCGCTGGCTGACCGTGACGAGCACCGTCGGCGCGGCGGGCCGCAACGACGTGTGGATCGCCGACCTCGCCGCGCACGGCCCGGAGGCACCGGTGTTCACCCCCGTGCAGACGGGCGTCGACGCCCGCACGAGCGCCGTCGCCGGCGGGGACGGACGCCTCTACCTGCTCACCGACCACGGCGCCCCCCGCCGGCGGCTCGCGGCCGTCCCCCTGCGGGACCTCACCGCGACCGGAGCCCCCCCACCGGGCGCCTGGAAGGACCTCGTTGCGGAAGACCCGCAGGCCCGGCTGGACCACTTCACCGTCCTGGACGGCCCGGAGCTGGACCGGGGGCTGCTCCTGGCCGTCCGCAACCGCCACACCGTCAGCGAGATCACCGTGCACGACCTGGAGACCGGGGAGCGGCTCGGGGACATCGCCACGCCGGGCCAGGGCTGGGTGGGGGAGATCCGGGGGCGCCGCCACGAGGCGTGGTTCACCTACACGGACCCGTTCACCCCCATCAGCGTCTTCCGCTGGGACGCGCGCGACGGGAGCACCAGCCTGTGGGCGTCGCCGCCGGGGCCCCCGCCCCTGTCTCCTATACACATCTCCGAGCCCACGAGACACTCGCTAAACTCGTATGCCCTCTTCTGCTTG
>NZ_WYCT01000109.1 GCF_011008945.1 Streptomyces harenosi | reverse complement strand
GTCACGGGGCCGCCTGCCGGCCGGCCGGGGCGGGTGGGGACGGGGCCGGGGGCGCCTGGTCGAAGAGGGCCATCACGTCCGGCATCGGCGGTGGCACGAGCGCCGGCCGGGTCCCGCCCGTGCTGCGGGCGAGGAGCACGGGTGCCACCCGGTAGCCCCGGTCCCGCAGGTCGGCCAGATGTCTCTGGAACACCTTGCTGTCGAGCGAGCCGGGCGGCACGGACGGTGCCACGGCCACCTCGGCGCGGGAGGTGTGCAGGGCGAGCAGCGAGGGGACGTCGGCGAGTCCCTGGGCCAGTCTGGCCACGTAGTGCCAGGACGCCGGGTAGACCACGATCCTCTCGGCCCATTCGGCCAGTTCGACGTGGAGCGCCTCGGCGGGGGTGCCGGGGCGCTCGTCCTCCCAGGCGTCCAGCGTCACCTCGCCGCCGGTGGCGGCGGCGACCGCGGTCGCCGTGACGAACTTCAGCGCACTGCGGGTGATCAGGGTGCGGATGCGGATACCGGGGTGTGTCATCCGCAGGTGTCCCGCCCCCTGGGGGACGAAGGCGGCGCTGAGGGAACCGGTGACGACCAGCAGGGTCCGGATCTCCCGCGCGGACCCCGGCGCCTTCCCGCCGGCGCCGGCCGCGGTCATCGGCCGGCTCCCAGCTCGAGTACGGTACCGAGTTCGTCGAGGGTCTCCTGGAGGCCCTGGGTGGTGGCGGCGCCGTGCAGGTTGAGGATCACCTCGTCGACGCCGGCCGCGGCGTAGTCGCGCAGCCCGGCCGCGAGCGTGCCGGGATCGCCGTGGAGGAAGACGCCCGCCTCGATCAGTCCCTTGGCCGTGATCCGCCAGTCGTCCCGGTCCGTCGGCACGCCGGCCCGGTGCAGCATGTCGAGGTAGTGGGCGGCCCGCAGGTGGCCCGCGCTGGTCCGGTACAGCAGGTCGAGCGGGTCCCGGCCGTCGCGGTCGAGAGCGACGTGGACCGCGGCCACCACCCGGGGCGCCGGCCTCCCGGCCCGCTCGGCACCCGCGAGCATCGCGGGCCGCAGCGTGCCGGCGATGTAGGCCGGGGGCGTGAGCCACGTGATCGCGGTGTCGGCCACCTCACCGGCCAGACGGGCCATCGCCGGCCGCAGCACCCCGAGGCCGAGGCGTACCCGGGGATGGCGCGTGGCGCCCTGCCGCCCCACCAGGGTGTAGTACTCCCCGCGCACCTTGACCGGTCCGCCCGCCAGCAGCTCACGGCAGACGACGATGAACTCCCGCATGGCGGTGAGGGGACTGCGCCAGGGCCGCCCCAGCAGTCCTCGCTGGAAGGCCGGGTCGCCGGGGCCGAAACCCATCTCCACGGTGTGTCCGGTGGTCATCGCCAGCCCGCGCGCCTGGAGAGCCGCCTCGAAGGGGTGGCGCGTCGGGGCCAGCGCGACCGCCGTGCCCACCGGCACGCGCAGTCCCTGGCCGGCGCCGTAGGCGAATCCCTGGCAGGCGTCCATCAGCAGCGGCTGCCCGGTCCACAGGCGCCGGGCCGTGGTCTGCCGGACCAGTGACATGAAGGGCAGGAACTCCTGCGGATGACGGGCGAGGGTGGGCAGCAGGACCGACAGGTGGGGCAGCGCGCGGGTGTCCGTCATCTCACGCCGCCCGGGTGGTCTCGGATTCGAGGCCGGACAGGAGCTGCCCGTTGACCAGGTCGCGGTACAGGTCGCTGCGCTCCAGGAGCTCGTCGTGGGTTCCCTCGCCCACGACGGTGCCGGCGTCGACCACCACGATCTTGCTCGCTCTCTTCACCGTGGACAGCCGGTGCGCCACCACGACGATGCACCGGGACTCGGCGAGATCCTCCAGGGTTCTGCGGAACTGGTCCTCGCTCAGGCTGTCCAGCTGTGACGTCGGCTCGTCCAGGAGCACGATGGGGGTCTCCGCCAGCAGCGCCCGGGCCAGGGCCAGGCGCTGGCGCTGCCCGCCGGAGAGCTCCACGCCCTGCCCGAGGACGGTGTCCAGCCCGGCGGGCAGGTCACCGATGACGTCGGCGAGGCCGACCCGGCCGAGGTGCTGCACCAGTTCGGCGTCCGTCACCCGGCGGTCGCAGCCCAGCAGCAGGTTGTTGCGCACCGTGTCGTTGAGCAGCGTCGCCTCCTGGTCGACGTAGGCGATCTGGCGGCGCAGTTCGGGCAGCGCCCACTCCTCGACGGGAACGCCCCGCACGCTCACCTGGCCGGAGCCGGGGAGCTCGAACCGCTCGACCAGTTTCAGGAGGGTGCTCTTGCCCGCCCCCGACGGGCCGACCAGCGCGGTGATGCCGGACACCGCGGCCTCGAAGGAGAGCTTGCTGATCACGGGTGTGTCCTCGTAGGCGAAGGAGACGGTGCGGAAGGCGACGGCGGGCACGGACCGCGGGTCGCTGCGGCCCGGGCCGGCGGCGGCCGTCGTCGGCGGCACCGCCTCGTCCTCCTCCGTGGGCGCGCGCAGGATCTCGTCGAAGCGGCCGCGGATCGCGAGCCCCGCCTTCAGCCGCCCCAGCCCCATCGCGACCACGGACACCGGTGTCACGACCTGGAGCAGGTACAGGAGGAACGCCGACAGGGCGGCCAGGTCCAGCGAGCCGTCGGTGATGCGCAGCGCGCCGACGACGATCACCCCGGTCAGGGAGAGCTGCTGGCCCAGAGCGGTGACCGGGCTGAGGAGGGCCTGCCGCCAGGCGTAGTCGACGCCGCTGCGCCGTGCTCTCTCCGTCATCTCGTTCAGCGCGGAGTCCACGTGTCCTTCGGCGCGCAGGCTCTTGACGGTCGGCAGGGCCGAGAGCGCGTGCGCGTATCCCTGGGCGGCCTGCGCCAGATGCTGCTGGTGCTCGAGGGCGGAGCGCTGGAGACCCCGGTACAGCCAGGTGATGACCAGCGCCGCGGCGGCGAATCCGGCGAGGGTGACCCCCAGCAGGACGGGGTCGAGGTACAGCATGGCGGCGACGGTGCCCACCACCATCAGGACCGCTTGCGGCAGTTGCCCGAGGCCGATGTCGAGGGAGCCGCGGAGCTGCATGGTGTCCGCCGTGAGCCGGGAGCCGAGGTCGCCGGAGCCGATCTTGCGCACGTGCCGGACGGGGAGCCGCAGCGTGTGGTGGATCATGGCGTTGCGCAGCCGCAGGATGTGCCGCTCCGCGACACCGGCGACGACGGCGGCGTAGACCGCGTTCCCCCCGCCCATGACGACGGCGAGCACCGCGAGCACGGCCACCCACAGCGCCCGGTCCCGCCCCTCGGCGAGGGCTTCGACGAGTTTGCCCACGGCGGCGGGCATGGCCAGACAGGCGGCCGAGACAAGCAGGCAGACGACCCCCGCGGCCCACACCTGCCGCTCCTGGCCCTGGTAGATCTGACGCGAAAGCCTGGTGCCGGAGGAGAGGTCCGCCACGTGCTTGTCCCTTTCTTCGTCGGAGGTACTGTGCAGTGCCCGTCCCTGCGCCGTGACGGGCACTGCACAGCGGTGTCCTCAGCCGCCTCAGCAGCTGAAGTAACCGGTCGCGAAGCTGGCGACCGTGCACGGGAGGGTGGTGGCCGGGGCGTCCACCATCGCGTCCTCGTTCAGCTCCTCAGCCTCGACGTAGGCGTCGAAGCCCTCGATGAGCTCGTGGGTGTCCATGTCTGCACCTCCTTTCTTCTCTCGGGTGGTCATGACCGGACCGGGACCGGTCCGGCCGGCTCGTGGGGAGGCGGTGATGCCTCCTGCGGCTCCGTGCGGCCGGTGAGGTTGCGCCACGGCTCGTCCGGGTCGACGTTGGCCGCTTCCAGGACCGGGGGGAGCACCTCGCGCCAGGCCGCCCCCCGCATACGGGCGTCGACCAGCGCGTGGGCCAGGAGCGAGCAGCGGTGTTCCCCGAAGCTCAGCCCGCGCCGGCCCGGCCTGGGGTCGTCGGGTTCGCTGGCCACCGCGATGCCGGGAGCCAGGCGTTCGCACAGCAAGGAGGTGGCGGGCTCCAGCCCCTCCTGACGGCGCAGACGGGGCAGGAGCGCGGCACTCGCCCGTTCCAGGTGACGCGCGTCGACATACACGGTGACGGCGTCGGTGCGCGGGTAGAACCAGGCGACCGACGCCGCCTTGGCCCGGTAGGGGACGCCCGTCTCCTCCAGCGCGCCGAGCACCGTGGCCCACACCGCGGGCGCGTCGGCGGCGGCGCGGAGGCTGAGGTAGAGGCGTCGCAGGGAGGCGGGGTTCCCGGGCGGAAGCGGCCTGGTGCCCTGGGTCACCAGGAACCCCGGGGAGAGCGCCGGGAAGCCGGAGGGGAGCAGCACGGTGGCGGTGGCGTCGCCGGACCGGTCCGTGACGAGTTCGTCGGGCACCCAGACGCGCACGTCCATGAGGCGTACGAGTGTCATCCCGGCGGCCGTGTCGCGGCGGACGACACTCGTGGTCTGGGGCAGATTCCGGTGGGGGATCCGGGAGGCGAGCAGGTGCTCGAAGTCCGGGTCCCGCACCATGCGCGCGCGGATGTCGGTCGGTTCCCGGCGGCGCAGGTGCAGACACTCGTACAGCGCCTTGCCGAGCTGCTTCTCCAGGTCGCGGTGGTCGCGGGCCTCCAGGTGCCAGGCGGCGAAACCCGCCGAGCGGCCGTCGGGGCCCACCCGCACCGAGTCCAGTACCTCGTGGATCTGCTGCCAGCTCACGTCCCGGCACCTCCGGAGGAAGGGGCGCCCAGGCCGAGCGCCGTCACGGCCCGGTCGGGGGCGATGAGGACGCGCCGTCCTATCCCTGCCGCCGCGCGCTGTATCGGTTGCAGCCGGGAGGTGTTCATCGCGCCGGCCAGAAGTCTGTCCAGCAGGTGCCACCCCGCGTAGGCGGCGGTGCGGGCGGCCATCTCCCGGTCCACCGGGCGGGCCGCGGTGTAGGCGCTCCAGAAGGCGGTGATGAGCGGGCGCAGCCGTTCGAGCTTGGCGATGCCGCGGGTGACGATGGTCCGTTCGTCGAGTTCGGTCACCGTGGCCGGGGCGGAGGGGTCGTCACCGCGGGTGGTGGGGACGTCGAGCACGGCCCGGTAGAGCCACTCGCCGACGAAACCTCCGGTGTCGCGGGCGGGATCGGCCAGGCGGAACTCCTCCCAGTCGGTCAGGAGCACCGTGCCGCTGCCGTCCACCAGTATCTGGTCGACCCGCAGATCGCAGTGGGCGGGGCTCGGCCGTGCGGCGGCGCTCGCACGCTCCAGCGCGCCGACCGCCTCGCAGAGTTCACCGTCCTTCTGCATGAGGGCCCATGCCTGGAGCTGAGCGGCGGAACATCGCTCGAACAGCGGCAGCGGGAGACCTTCCATGAGCCGGGAGGAAGGAAGCAGGGTGACGGGGTCGTCGAGTTCCGGCCGGGGTTCCAGGGTGCTCGCGTGCAGTCCCGCCAGGATGCCGGCGGTGCGCCGGGCGAGGTCGGGGGTGAACTGCTCGCGGACCATCAGGACCGACCCGCTGACCGCGTCCGGCACCCGGCGGTGGACGAAGACGCCCTCCGGCTCGTCCCAGCCCAGACATCGGGGCGCCGAGACGGGGTTGCCCGCCCTGACGAACTGTTCGAAGCGCATCAGTCTGCGGATCCGCAGCGACCGTTCGGGTTCCACGCCGTGGACGCGCTTGATGAAGACGTCCTCTCCGCCGGTCGTGGTGCCGACCCAGTTGTCGTTGCGGCCCACGGCGCCGCTGACCTCGTCCGGCGGCAGGTCTCCCAGGCCGAGCCGGGTCAGCAGGCGGGCGACGGCGGGAACCTCGTCCAGGCCGCGGGCGACGTACGCCACCCCGGTGGCGCCGCCGTTCATCTGTCTTCCGTCTCTGCGCGCAGGGCCAGCAGGGACCGCACGGGGGTGTGCCGGCCTTCCCAGGTGACCCGCAGGCCCGCGCGCGCCGCCAGTTCGGCGAGGTCCGCCGGGGTGCGGTCCGGGTGGCCCATGCTCGCCTCGATCCGCAGCGCGGCGGCCGTACGGTGCACCGGGTCGGGGTGGTCGGCCCGCAGGTGGACCTCCGCCAGGAGGACCACGCCGGTGGGGCCGGCGGCCTGGCGGCACCGGCTCAGGATCCGTACCGCGTCCTCGTCGGACCAGTCCGCCAGGATCGCGGAGAGCAGGTACACGTCCCGGCCCGGGGGCAGGCCGTCGAAGAAGCTCCCCGAGGTCACCTCGCAGCGGTCGGCGAGTCCGGCCTGCTCGATGGCTTCCCGGGCCGCGGGGCCGAAGCAGGGCAGGTCGAAGACGGTCGCCGTCAGATGGGGGTGTGCCTTGAGCAGGGTGATCGCGACCGCTCCGGAGTTCCCTCCGACGTCGACGACGTCGCGGACCTGGGACCAGTCGAACTGCTCGGCGATGGCCTCGGCGTCGAACAGCGCGGCCGTGCGCCTGAAGGCGTCCATGCCCGGGGCGCCGCCGCCCCCGGCGTTCAGGTCCTCCCAGAGGGTGACGCCGCGCTCCTCGTAGGCCGCCGCGCCGGTGCGCACGGTGTGCAGCAGATCGACCATGGCCAGTTCGGCCTTCCCGATCAGGTGCTCGACATCGAGCATCGGCCGGACGCCGAGGTGGTCGCACCGGGAGGACAGGGGTGCCCCCAGGGCGCCGACGCGGTACCGCTCCCCCGCGCGCTCGACGACTCCGAGGCTCACCAGGTGATCGAGGACCTTGCCCAGCGGCCGTTCGTGGGTCCGGGTCACCCGGGCGAGCCCGGGCAGGTCCGTCACGCCGGCTTCGAGGTGGTCGACCAGCTTCAGCGTGGCGGCGACCCGGAGCGCCATGGGCGTGATCAGGTCCGCCTTGCCCAGCAGCTCGATCGCGGCCTGCTGCACGCTGTCCATCCGCGCGACGCTTTCGTCATCCTCGTGAGATTTGACACGTACCTGACTGAAGGCCATGGGCAGCATTCTTGGTTCAGGAACGTCACGTAACCAGTCACGTACCTCACCACTCCTGAATGAGGTGTGACTGCCCCACGAGTGTCATATGTCACGACTCCCGCATGACAGTTCCGGCCACTCGGCGGTACGGGCGGTCGGGGGCGCCGTCCCTCTCACGTCGGCGGACGCCCGGCACACGCGGCGGCGGGGGTGGCGGAAGGACGACCCCGGCCGCTGCGCCGGGGCGGCGGTCCGCCGCGGCGGGTCCACGGTGTCCTTGCGCGCGGACCGGCCGGATTCGCGGACCAGACGTCCGGGCAGGCCGCCGCCGCACGGCAGCCGGACCGCCGGGGCAGGCCGGCGCCGTACGGCAGCCGGACCACCGGGGCAGGCCGGCACCGCACGGCAGCCGGACCACCGGGGCAGGCCGCCGCCGCACGGCAGCCGGACCACCGGGGCAGGCCGCCGCCGCACGGCAGCCGGACCGCCGGGGCAGGCCGCCGCCGCACGGCAGCCGGACCGCCGGGGCAGGCCGGCGCCGTACGGCAGACCGGGCGGGGCCGGCCGGGTCGCGTACGGCCGGAGGATGTCACGGGGTGGCGCGCCCGCGGGCCGCCGGGGCACGCAGCGGTCGGGCGTCCGGCCGCGAGGAGATGCGCGCCCGGGACCCGGGCGCGTTCACGACCGGGTCGGGGCCCGGCCGTTCGGCCTTTCAGGCAGCGGGTGCCGGGCCCGGGGGCGTGCTGTGCTGCGCCGCCTGGAGGATGTCCGCCAGGTCCCGCAGCGCGGCCCGCGCGCCCTCCGCCACGTGCACACCGCCCACGCTGATGACGACCTCGTCGACACCTGCCGCGTGGTAGGCACCGAGGGCGGCGGCGACGTCCTGTGCCGTTCCGGTCGCCATCACGCCGTGCCGGACCAGCAGGGCGGCCCCGGCGCGCGGGTCGCGCCGGTCGACGGGGATGCCCGCCCGGTTGAGCATGTCGGTGTAGTGCGGGGCCGACAGATGGCCTTGAACGGCGCTCAGGCAGACGCGGGCGAGGTCCCGGTGCGGCCGGTCGACGGCACAGTGCACGAGGGCGGCCACCCGGGGCGCGGGCCTTCCCGCGGCGCTGGCCGCCGAGGCCATGGCCGGCAGCAGCCGGCCGCTCAGGTAGTCGAGCGGCGTCAGCCAGGTGACGGCCCAGTCGGCGGCTTCACCTGCCAGCCTCGCCATCGGTTCGCGCAGGACTCCCAGGCCGATCTCCACCGGCGCGTGCTTCATCGGCGGCAGCCGCAGGCCCTCGGTCGCCCACGGACCCTCGCTCTCCTCCACCGTGCCTCCGTCGAGCAGGGTGCGCATCGTCCGGAGGTAGTGGCGGGCCGCCGAGACGGGCCGCTCGTACACGGACCCCAGCATGCGGCGCTGTATCTCCGTGTCGCCCGGGCCGATCCCGGCGATGTAGGTCCGCCCGGAGAGCGCCGCCACGGACCTGGCGTCGACGGCGGCGGTCAGCGGGTGGCGCATCGGCATCAGCGCGACGTCGGACCCGAAGCCGATGTCGAGTCCCCGGCCGGTGAGCGCGGCGAACACCGCGTGCGTCTCCACGCACAGGGACTGGCCGAGCCAGAGCCGCCGTCCCGAGGAACGCTCCGCCAGACGGGCGTAGGGAACCACCGACTCGATCCTCGACGGCATGGTCGGGTACATGATGCTGATGCTGGGCATGCGTCGTCACGCTCCGGTCTCGGGGTCCCGAACCTCTTCGGGACGGGTCGTCACTGGCGGGGGGACCAGCGGAAGGTCCGGACCGCCAGCAGCAGCGGGAGCACCACCCACCCGGCGAGGACGCCGCAGGCCGCGGCCGCGGCGGACGTGACGCCGCCGTCGGAGGACCAGGCCAGCCGGATCAGCTCGGCGACGGAGCCGCCCGGGAGCGCGAGCTGGAGGGGCGAGGCGTCGGGGCCCGCGCGCATCACCAGGACGGTGCCCATCAGCAGCAGGAAGAAGAACGGGGCGGTGGTGATCTGGGCGCTTTCGGCGCCGCGGGTCCAGACGCTCGTCAGCACCCCGACGGCCGAGCACATCAGGCCGCCCCCGACGACCGCCGCGGCCAGGAACCACCAGGCCCGGGGCGCCGGCAGTCCGCCCATGCCCGACATGCCCAGGATGACCGCGAGTTGCAGTACGGCCAGCAGCAGCGGGGGGACGGCCAGTCCGAGGATGATCGCCAGGTCGCCCTGCTCCCCCGAGCGCAGCCGCTTGAGGTAGAGGTCCTGGCGGCGGGCGGCGAAGGAGATCGTGGTGGTGATGTACACGGTGAACCCCAGCAGGGCCGCGACCTGGAGGGTGACCACCCACACCCACAGTTCCGCCTGGCCCCGGGCGCCGAGATCGGGTGTCTTGAAGGCGAGGTAGGCGCCGATGGCGACCGGCATCAGCAGCGCCAGCGCGGCGGCCGCGCGGTTGCGGACCACGAGCTTCAGCTCGGTGGCGGCGATGACCCTCACGCCCTTGGCCGCCAGGCCGCTTGCAGGACCGCTCACCGGCTCGTCTCCTTCGGTGCCGTGGCGCCGTCCGTCCGCTCCCCGCGTACGACGGCCTTGAACAGGTGCTCCAACGACGCGCGGCGCACGTCGAGTCCTTCGAGCTCGGTGCCCTGCTCCCGCGACCACTGGAGCAGCGAGGCCAGGTCCTGCTGCGGCCGGAAGCTGCGGATCTCCACCCTGCCCCCGGGACGCCGCACCGGGGGCCCGGGGAGGTCCGGCAGCTCCGGCAGCCGCTCCGCGCCGGCGGGGCCCGTCCGGAAGGAGATCACCGAGGGTTCCCGGGAGAGCAGGCTCTGCTTGTCCCCGCTCACCACGATGCGGCCCTCGTGCATGATGGCGATGCGGTCGGCGAGGGCTTCGGCCTCCTCCAGGTAGTGCGTGGTGAGCAGCACGGTCGTCCCGGCCCGGACCGATGCGTCGATCAGTTCCCACATCCGCACGCGCGATTCGGGGTCCAGGCCGGTCGTCGGCTCGTCGAGGAACAGCACCCGGGGTGCTTTGAGGGTGGCCAGGGCGAAGTCGAGCCGACGGCGCTCTCCGCCGGAGAGGTTCTGGACCCGCACCCGGCTCCGGTGGGTCAGGTCCACGGCCTCCAGGGCCCGTCCCGGGTCGGAGGGCACGGTGCTCAGCCCGGCCCACATGCGGATCGTCTCCAGGGCGGTGAGTTCACCGGCGAAGCCGGACTCCTGGAGCATCATGCCCACCTCACGGCGGATCAGATGCCGCTCCCCGGCCGGGTCGCGGCCCAGCACCTCCACATGTCCCGCCGAGGGGCGCCGATGCCCTTCGAGGGTTTCCACGACGGTCGTCTTCCCCGCTCCGTTGGTCCCCAGGAGGGCGTACAGCTCCCCCGGGAAGACATCGAGGCTCACCCCTCGGACGGCTTCGAACTCGGCATAGGAGCAGCGCAGATCCACCGCTCGGACAGTCGCACCCTCGGTCACGCCGATCAGTCTGATCCACGCGGCTCCGCGCGGACCAGTGCGCTTTGCCACCAGTCCGCATGACAGGTGTCATCCCCCGGGAGACTCCGCCGAGGGCCGTCCGGGGCGCCGCCTGGCGCGGCCGGTCACCCGCGCCCGGCCGCGCGGTGGCCCGCGAGACGAACCCGCCCCCGCGGGTGCGGGGGCGGGTCGGTGACGGAGCGTTGGGCAGGCCTTGCACCTGCATCTCCCCGCGGGCAGCGGAGCGTCTTGCCTTGGACCACCAACGCGCGTTCCGCCCCTCTTCGCCCTGGGCGGCTCGCTCACGGTCGACTCTAGCGGGGCGCCGCGGCCCGCGCGCGGCGATGCGGCCGACCGGGTGAGACGGGGCGGCAAGCGCAGGGAAACGGCGGCCGGTTGCCCCGCACGGACAGGCCCTCCACGTTTTCTCCACCCTTCCGCCACGCCCCGTTCATGGAGGCTGTAGGCTCCTGGCGCTCCATCCGCACCATCGAGGGGGGACTCCTCATGCGCAAGCGTCATGCCCTGGCCGTCGTGTCCGCCGGAATATGCGGCCTGGTGACCGCGGCTCCGGCCCAGGCGGCCGAGTACTCGTCGGCACTGAAGATCAAGGCGATCCAGTACGACGCGCCCGGCCGGGACTCCAACCGGTGCTCGGGCGGCAACACCAAGGACGAGTACCTGGTCATCAAGAACTACTCACGCACCGCGACGGTGAACCTGAAGGGGTACGTCGTCAAGGACGCCACCGGCAACCGGTTCGCCTTCACCGCCAGCCACCACCTCCAGCCCGGCGACTTCGTCAGGCTGCGCGGCGGCCGGGGCACCGACTCCGACGCGGGCAACGTCGTCTACCGCCAGAACTGCAACTTCATCTGGAACAACGACAAGGACACCGTCTACTTCTACAAGCCGTCCGGCGCCCGCGCCGACGTGCACTCCTACACCAGGTCCGCGAACGACCGCGACGGCAACGGCTACATCACCTACCACGGCTGACGCCGGTCACGGCGGACCCGAGCGCACCACGGCCACGGGACAGTGGGCGTGGTGCAGCAGCGCCTGGCTGACCGAGCCGAGCAGCAGGCCACCGAAACCGCCCCGGCCCCGCGCGCCGGCCACCACCAGCTGGGCCCCGCCGCTCGCGTCGATCAAGGCGGCGCGGACCCGTCCCCGGACCAGCCGGGCCTCCACGGCGACCTCCGGATGGCGCTCCCGGTGGCCGGCGAGCGCCTCGGCGAGCACCTGCCCCTCCTCGTCGCGCAGATGCCCCTCGTCGTACGTCACGAAGGGCGGGTCGGCGGGACCGTCGTAGGCGCGTTCGGTCCGGGTACTCCACACGTGCAGCGCCCGCAGGCCGGCGCCGCGCAGGGACGCCTCGGCGAAGGCGAACGCGACGGCCGCCTGCCCGGCGGGCGAGCCGTCGGCCGCCAGCAGTACGGGGCCCGCCGGGTCCGGCCTGCCGCGGACCACCAGCACCGGGCAGCGGCCGTGGGCGGCCAGGTGCACGCCGGTCGAGCCGAGCAGCAAGCTGCCGAAGCCGCTCAGGCCGCGGCTGCCGACCACCACCAGCGAGGCGGCGCGCGACTCGATCTCCAGCACCACGAACGGCTCCCCCACGGTCACGTCACGGGTGACCTCCACCCGGGGCGCGGCCCGGCGGGCGCGCCGCTCCGCTTCGGCCAGGGTCCCGTCGACCAGCTCGCGCAGTCCCGCCGTGGCGGGGCTCCACGGCCGTACGTGGGGCGGCAGGTGCACCGACGGACCGCCGAAGGCGTGCACCAGCCGCAGCCCGGTGCCGCGCAGCGCGGCCTCCCGCGCCGCGGCCTCCACCGCGGCCAGGCTGGCGGGTGAGCCGTCCACCCCGACCACCACCGGGTTCACCATGACAGCGCCTCCTCGCCGCGGGGCCGTCCCCGGGCCGTCTCCGTCCTCCCCCCTGCGGCCCGCTCCCCGCCTTCTCTGCCCCTTTTCTCCGGGTTCCCCCGTCGCGGGGCCGTCAGTCGGGGAGGGCGAGACGGCAGGTGTCGCCCGGCCTGACGCGGACCGTGCGGTCCGGGAGGCGGACGTCGATGGGGACCGGGTCGGACGGCGGTACGGCGATCTCCAGCAGGCCGTGCTCCAGTCGCAGCCGCACCCCCCAGTCGCCCTGGTACCGCAGGGAGAACCCGTAGGAGGACAGCTCCGGAAGCGGCACGGGGTCCAGCCAGAGCGCCCCGGAGCGGGTCTCCAGGCCGGTCAGGCCCCGCTGGACGAGGTCGAGGGTGCCGGCCATGGCACCGAGGTGGATGCCCTCACCGGTGGTGCCGCCCTGGAGGTCGGCGACGTCGCCCTTGAGGGCCTCCTGGCAGAAGGTCCACGCCTCGGCGCGCCGGCAGCGGGCCAGGATCCAGCCGTGGACCAGGCCGCTGAGGGTGGAGCCGTGGCTGGTGCGGGACAGGTAGTGGTCGACGGTGCGCTGCCAGGTCTCCTCGTCGAGCCGGTAGCCGAGCCGCTCGAACAGGCCGCGCAGTTCGGCCGGGGAGAAGAGGTAGCCGAGCATCAGCACGTCGGCCTGCTTGGAGGCCCGGTAGCGGTTGACGGTGTCGCCCTCCGCCTCCAGGATCCGGTCCAGCCGCCGGATGTCGCCGTACCGGCGGCGGTAGCCCTCCCAGTCGAGTTCGGCGAGGTCCCCGTACCCGTCGAACTGGCTGACGACACCGTCGTGGAAGGGCACGTGGAGGGTGCGGGAGACGTCCTCCCACCGTTCCTGTTCGCCGCCGTCCAGGCCGGTGCGTTCGACCACCTCGCGCCGGCGGGGCTCGGGCAGGGTGCGCAGCACCTCCAGGGTGCGGGCGAGGACCCAGGCGGCGGTGACGTTGGTGTACGCGTTGTCGTCGAGGCCGGGCCGCCCGGCGCCGGGGTAGGCGTCGTGGTACTCGTCGGGGCCGACCACGCCCGGGATGCGGTGCCGTCCCAGCCCGGCGTCCCAGACGGCGGAGTCGGCCCAGAAGCGGGCGATCTCCAGCAGCATCTCGGCTCCCTCCGTGTGCAGGAACTCCGCGTCGCCGCTGGCCTCGCAGTACTGCCACACGTTGTAGGCGATCGCCGATCCGACGTGGTGCTGGAGGTGGGAGTGGTCCGGCAGCCAGCGCCCCGAGCGCGGGTTGAGGTGGAGCTGCTGGGTCTCCTCACGTCCGTCGCTGCCGCTCTGCCACGGGTACAGCGCGCCCCGCCGGCCGAGCGCGCGGGCCGCGGCGCGGGCGGGGTCCAGGCGGCGGTGCCGGTAGTGGAGCAGGGCGCGGGAGACCTCGGGGAAGTGCAGGTTGAGGTAGGGCAGCACGAACAGCTCGTCCCAGAAGACGTGGCCGCGGTACGCCTCCCCGTGCAGCCCCCGGGCGGGCACGCCGACGTCCAGGTCCGCGGTGTGCGGGGAGAGGGTCTGCAGGACGTGGAACAGGTGCAGGCGCAGGATGTGGCCCGCCTCTCCGGGAACCTCGAGCTCGGCCCGGCGCCAGAGCTGGTTCCACGCCGTGCGGTGGGAGCGCAGCAGCGCGTCGAAGACCGGCGCCTCCTGCACGCGGTCCACGGCGGCCCGCAGCGGGTCGCTGATGGCCGCGTCGCGGGAGGTGTGCAGGGCCACCGTCTTGTCGACGACGGTGGTGCGGCCCGGGGTGACGCGCAGCCGCAGCCGCTGGAGAGCGCGCGGCTGCTCGTGCGCCGCCACGACGGGTACGTCGGCGGTGACGCGGGCCGCCAGGCCGATCCGGATGTCGGAGGTGCGGGTGCGGCAGCGCAGCCACACGGTGTCGGGGGCGGCGTCGCCGGTGTGCACATGGGTGAGGTGGCGGCCCTCCAGCTCCCGGTAGCGGGCCACGCCCGCGTTGGTGACACCTCCGTCCAGCGCGGCCTCGGCGTCGAGGTCGACGGCGCCGCCCTGCGCCGTCAACTCGGTGCGCAGCACGGCCAGGTGGGGGTCGGCCATGTGGACCAGGCGCCGCTGGCGCACGTCCAGCACGCGTCCGTCGCCGAGCCCGTAGCGGGTGTGGCGCTCCAGCAGGCCGCAGTCGAGGTGGACGGTCTGGCGGTGCCCGAGCACCGGCGCCGTGTCCGGGGTGAGCCAGGGGCCGCCGGGGAGCCGGAAGCGCAGTGGCAGCCAGTTGGGGAGGTTGACCATGTCCTCGTTCTCCACCCGGCGCCCGGCGACGGCGGAGGTGAGCCGGTTGTAGCACCCGGCCGCGTAGGTGCCGGGGTAGTGGACGTCGTCGGCGGCGCACTCGGGCAGCGCCCCCCGGGTGGCGACGTAGCCGTTGCCCAGTGTGCACAGCGACTCCCGCAGCCGCTCGGCCGCGGGGTCGTATCCGTCGTACTGCCAGGTCCACGCCATACCGCGGTGCCGTCCTCCCGCTGGGGCGATCCGGCGGATCCGTCCCGCACCGGCGGCCGGGTACCCGTCCGGGCCCCGCGCCTCACGCCCGGCCGGCGTCCCCCGCGGACCGCGCCGGGCGAGGCGGGCCTCTCACGGCGTTCCCGCCCGGGAACGGGAACGCGCCGCGGGGGCGGTACCCCCGCGGCGCCGGATCCGGGAGGTCAGATCCCGAACGGGGCGGCGTAGCGCACGGTTCCCGCGGGCAGCGGACGGCCGGCGTCGAGGGTGAGGGCCATCAGGGCCTCGTCCGGGACGTCGATGGTCAGGCCGATGCCGTGGGCGGAGGCCCTGGTGAAGCCGAACCGGGGGTAGTACGCCGGGTGGCCCAGGACGACGACGTGGTGCTCGCCCCGGGCGCGGGCCGCGGCCAGCGCCGCGCGGACGGCGGCGGAACCGGCACCGCGGTTCTGCCGCTCGGGCGGGACGGCGCACGGCCCCAGGCACAGGGCCGGGCTGTCGCCGATGTGGCAGCGGGTCAGCAGCGCGTAGCCCGCGGGCCGTCCGCCGTCGTCCGCGGCGACGAGGGAGAGGCCGTCGATCCAGGCGGCCGGATCGGCGCGCAGCGCGTCCACGAGGTCGGCTTCCAGAGCCGTGGGGAAGGCCGCGAGGAGGATCTCGCGGATCGCGGGGATGTCGGCGCCGGTCTCGGCGCGTGTGGTCCAGGTGTCGCCCATGGTGGAGGCAGCATCCGTTCTGCGTGGTGTCCGTGTGGGTGCCCGCGGGCTCACGCTCCCGGCGGGGTGGGGCTGGACGAGGTCAGGCCACGGTCCGGGACGTGAGGGAGACCCGGGCGCCGGGCGCGGTGGCCAGGGGCGCGGTCATCGTCCCCACCTCCCTCGGTTGATTCTCGCCGGCACACGAACGGGCCCACTGTACCCGCTCGCTCCGGCGTTTCCCAGGGGGCCGGCACTCCGGCGGCGCGCCGCGCGGGGACGTACGCACCGTGAGGGCGACGGCCCGTTATGAGACATTCCGTCAAGTTACCGAACCGTAACACCCTCGCCGCTACCGCTGGTAACACCCGGCTCGGTACGGTCCCGTCACCCCACAGGAGCAGCGCGAGCACGTCGGTGACCGTGCCGGCCGGCGCCGGTACGGCCACCCGTGTCCCGGCCGCCTCTCCCCCGGACCGCGGACGACCGGTCCGGTCCGCCCTCGCCAGGAGGTTCGCCATGCCCGCACGCAGACGCCTGCTCGCCGCGGCCGTCACCGCGGCACTCGCCCTGGGTGCCCAGGCCGTGCCCGCCGCCGGGACCGCCGCGGCCGAGGTGTCCCGCGGGACCGTCCCCGCCTTCTACACCCCGCCCGCCGCCCTTCCCGAGGCCGACGGCGCGCTGGTGCGCAGCGAACCGCTGCGGCTGGCGCTGAGCCTGCCCGGCCTCGGCGGGCCGCTGCCGGGCCGGGCGACCCGCCTGATGTACAAGTCCACGGACGCCAACGGCGAACCGGTCGCCGTGACCGGCGCCTACATCGAGCCGGCGGCGGCCTGGCGGGGCGGCGGGCCGCGCCCGCTGGTCGCCGTCGCCCCGGGCACCATGGGCCAGGGCGACCAGTGCGCCGCCTCCCTCGGGCTGGAGCACCCGCTGAAGATCGACGGCGACACCGTGTCGGTCGGTTACGAGGACCTGTCGATCTACCGGCTGCTGGCGCGCGGCATCGCCGTGGTCGTCACCGACTACGTCGGTCTCGGCGCCACCGACCGGCTGCACACCTACGTCAACCGCGTCGACGGGGCCCACGCCGTGCTGGACGCCGTGCGCGCCGCGCGCGCCCTGGACACGGCCTCCGTCACGGCGGACTCCCCGGTGGGGCTGTTCGGATACAGCCAGGGCGGCGGCGCCACGGCCGCCGCCGCCGAGCTCCAGCCCTCCTACGCCCCGGACGTCCGGCTCGCCGGCACCTACTCCGGGGCTGCGCCCGCGGACCTGGCGGAGGTCACCGGGGCGATCGACGGGAGCGACCTGGCGGGCGCCCTGGGCTGGTCGCTGAACGGGTTCCTCCAGACCGAGCCGTCCCTGCGGCCCATCGCCGACCGGTACCTCAACGACGCGGGCCGTAAGGCCCTGGCGGATCTGTCGACCCGGTGCGTCGGCGACGCCCTGTTCGCGTACGGGTCCTCCCGCAGTACGGCCTGGACCACCACGGGGCAGTCGCTCGGCGAGATCATCGCGGCCGAGCCCGCCCTGCGGACCTTCCTGGGCGAGCAGCGCATCGGCACGCGCAAGCCCAGCGGCCCGGTCCGGGTGGCCACCGGCGTCAACGACGACCTGGTCCCGCACGCCCAGTCCCGGCGGATGGCCGTCGACTGGTGCCGGCTGGGCGGGAACGTCACCTACGCCCCGGTGGTCCTGCCCGACGTCGGCCGGGAGCTGCTGAACCACTTCGGCCCGCTGCTGACCGACCAGGGCGACGCGATCTCCTGGCTCACGGACCGGCTGTCGGGCGAGCCGGCCGCCGCCAACTGCCGGACGCTGCCCCTGCTGCCGTAGCCCGCCTGCGGGCGCGCCCCCGGCCCGGGCGCGACCGGGACCGCCGGGCACGGCGGCCCCCGCCGCCTGCGCACCACCGCCTGCGCACCGCCGCCTGCGCGCCGACGCCTCCGCGCCACCGCTGCGTGACCTACCGGACATGCCTGGGGTGTGTGCCGTGTGCGAACCCGGGCAGCAGCCCTGACATGCGCCCCATGATCACCGGGGCGCAGAATTCGCATAGGCGAAGAGAGCGCAGCAACAGAAAGGCGGCAGCGTGAGCGACGCGATGCCCGACGGACGGCCCGGTCCGCGCGGCCGGGTGACGATGCCGAAGACGGTCGCCAACATGCCGCGGCAGGTCCGCGAGGAGCTGTCGCGCCGGCTCCACCGGAAGAAGGGGGGCTTGCGCGAGGAGGACGTCCAGGTCGTCGAGCGGCCCCTGCTCAAACGCGCGGTCGGCGCCTCCGCGCTCGGCAACTGCATGGAGTGGTTCGACTTCGGCGTCTACAGTTACCTCGCCGCCACCATCGGCAAGGTCTTCTTCCCCGGCGCCTCCCCGGGCGCTCAGCTGATCTCCTCGTTCGCGACCTTCGCCGCGGCGTTCGTGGTCCGTCCGCTCGGCGGCCTGGTCTTCGGCCCCCTCGGGGACCGCGTCGGCCGGCAGAAGGTGCTCGCCACCACCATGATCATGATGGCGATCGGCACCTTCTCCATCGGCCTGATCCCCAGTTACGCGAGCATCGGCATCGCGGCCCCCGTCCTGCTGCTGCTCGCCCGTATGGTCCAGGGCTTCTCGACCGGGGGCGAGTACGGCGGCGCCACCACGTTCGTCGCCGAGTACTCGCCGGACCGGCGGCGCGGCTTCCTCTCGAGCTGGCTCGACTTCGGCACCTTCGTCGGCTACGCGCTCGGCTCGGCGCTGGTCACCGTGCTGAACCTGGCGCTCACGGACGACGAGATGCTCTCCTGGGGCTGGCGCGTGCCGTTCCTGATCGCCGGTCCGCTCGGCCTGATCGGTCTGTACATGCGGCTGAAGCTGGAGGAGTCGCCCGCCTTCCAGAAGCAGCTCGACGAACACGAGAAGAGCCTCGCCCAGGCCTCGGCGGGCAGCGAGTTCAAGACGATCATCCGCAGGCACTGGCGCCCGCTCCTCGTCTGCATGGGCCTGGTGCTGCTCTACAACGTCACCAACTACATGGTCACCGGCTTCCTGCCGACCTACCAGACGGAGAACGTGGGCCGCTCCACCAGCTTCGCCGACCTGCTGGTGCTGATCGGCATGGTGTGGATCGTCCTGCTGATCACCTTCCTCGGGCGGCTGAGCGACCGCATCGGGCGCCGCCCGCTCTACGCGGCCGGCGCCGCCGCGATGATCGTCCTGGCGGTACCGGCCTTCCTGCTGCTGAAGGCGGACGGCACCTGGCAGCCCGTCGCCGGCGTGCTGGTGCTGTCCACCCTGCTGGCGTGCTTCGCCGCGCCGAGCGCCGCCACGCTGCCGGCGCTGTTCCCGACCGCCGTGCGGTACGCGGCCATGGGCATCGGCTTCAACTTCGCCGTCGCCGCCTTCGGCGGCACCACGCCGCTGGTCACCGAGGCCCTGGTGGACGCCACCGGCAACGATCTGGTGCCGGCCTTCTATCTGATGGCGGCCGGGCTGATCGGGCTGGTGACGGTGCGGTTCCTGCCCGAGAGCGCCCAGGTGCCGCTCAACGGCTCGCAGCCGATGGTCGGTTCGCGGCAGGAGCTGCGGGACCTGATCAGGACGTCCAGGGAGCTCTACCACTTCGACAAGGAGCGCTCCGTCACGCGGTGAGGGGGGCGTAACGGCCGCGGGGCCCGCCGGGTGCGGGCCCCGCGGCCGTTACGCGCGGCGGTGCCGTCACCTCCCCGGCGCGCGGGAGAGGCGCCCCGGCCACCAGGCGGCGGCCCCGATGTCCCGGCTGAGCGCGGGCACCAGCAGCGACCGTACGACCAGGGTGTCGAGCAGCACCCCGAAGGCGACGATGAAGGCGATCTGCACCAGGAAGGCCAGCGGGATCACCCCGAGGGCGGCGAACGTCGCGGCGAGCACCACACCCGCCGACGTGATCACTCCGCCGGTGCTGACGAGCCCCCGCAGGATGCCGCGGCGCACGCCGTGCGCGAGCGCTTCCTCCCTGACCCGGGACATCAGGAAGATGTTGTAGTCCACGCCCAGCGCGACCAGGAAGACGAAGCCGTACAGCGGCACGGACGGGTCCGTGCCCGTGAAGCCGAACACGTGCCGGAAGACGAGCGCCGAGACGCCCAGGGTGGCGAGGAAGTTCAGCGCCACGGTGACGACCAGCAGGGCCGGCAGCAGCAGGGAGCGGAGCAGCCCCACGAGGATGACGAAGATGATGCCGAGGACGACGGGGACGATGAGCGTGCGGTCCCGCTCGGCCGTCTCCAGGGTGTCCTGGCGCTGTGCGGTGTAGCCGCCCACGAGGGCGTCGGCACCCGGTACGGCGTGCAGGGCGTCGCGCAGCCGGGTCACGGTGTCCCTGGCCTCGTCGCTGTCGGCGGCGGCCCGCAGGGTGACGTCGATGCGCACCCGGCCGTCGACGGTCAGCGGCTCGCCCTCGCCCGGGGCTGCGGAGGCGGTGACGGGCGCGGCGCCGGCCACGCCCGGGGTGTCCCGCGCCACCGTCACCACCTGCTCGGCGCGGTCCGCGTTCGCGATCACCACGGCGGGGTTTCCGGCGCCGCCGGGGAAGTGCTCCCCGAGGACGCGCTGCGCCGTCACGGACGGGGCGTCGCCGACGAACGTCTCGTCCAGCGGCACGCCCTTCGACGTCAGCGAGGGGGCGAAGGCGGCGCCGGCGAGCAGGCAGGCCAGCGCGACGGCCCACACCCGGCGCGGCGCCCGGTCCACCAGGTGCGCGACGCGGTGCCACACCCCCGGCCGCTCCCCCGCGGCGCGGGCGCCCGCGGGCCAGTAGGCGGCGCGGCCGAGGAGGACGAGGACGGCGGGCAGGAAGGTCAGGGCGCTCAGGACGGCGCAGACGATGCCGATGGCCCCGACCGGGCCGAGCGCCCGGTTGTTGGTCAGGTCGCTCAGCAGCAGGGCGAGCAGGCCGAGCGCCACGGTCGCGGCGCTGGCCACGATGGCGCCCCAGGACTCCCGCAGCGCGGCGCGCACGGCCGCGAAGCGGTCGCCGCGCACGCCGAGTTCCTCGCGGTAACGGGCGGTCAGCAGCAGCGCGTAGTCGGTGGCCGCCCCGATGACCAGGATGGAGAGGATGCCCTGCACCTGGCCGTCGACGCGGACGGCCCCGCGGTCGGCGAGCGCGTAGACGACCGCGCAGGCCAGGCCCAGGGCGAAGACCGCGCCGAGGATGACCACGAGCGGCAGGAGCACGCTGCGGTAGACCAGCAGCAGGATCACCAGGACGGTCACCAGCGCGACGGCCAGGAGCAGTCCGTCGATCCCCGCGAAGGCGTCGGAGAGGTCGGCCTGGGAAGCGGCGGGCCCGGCCAGGTGGACCGTCGTGCCCGGTACCCGCTCGGCGGCGTCGCGGACGCGGTCCAGGACGCCGGGCAGCCGGTCGCCCAGGTCGGTGCGCAGGGGGACGACGCCCTGCAGCGCCGCTCCGTCGCGGGAGACCAGCGCGGGCGAGGGACGGCCCGCCACGCCGGGTGTGCCGGTGAGCGAGGCGAGGGCCCGGGTGGCCGCCTCCTGCCCGTCCCGGGCGGCCGCGTCGGAGGTCCACACGACGACGGCGGGCAGGGTCTCGTCCGACCGGAAGGCCCGTTGCGCGGCGATGACCTCGGTGGACTCGGCGCTGCGCGGCAGGAAGGCGGCCTGGTCGTTGGTGGCGACCTCGCCGAGCCGCCCGGCGAACGGGCCGAGGGTCCCGCCGACGACGAGCCAGGTCAGGAGCAGCAGCACCGGGACCAGCAGACGGGTCCGGCGTGTGTGCGAGGAGGGTGCGGGCATGGTTCTCCAGGCGTCACGGGAGAGCGGAAGAGACAACTCGCCGAAAGCTCGACGACAAAGTATCTCGATGATCGAGATGTCTTGCGCCGATCGTAGACCACACCGGTGACTCCTCCGGGCGCGGGGCACCGGGACACGCCCGCGCGGCGCGCCGCGGCGCCGGGGTCAGCCCCGCGGGGACCTCAGCAGCGCCAGTTCCTCGTTGAGCGAGGCCAGGAAGCGCACGACCACCGAGAGCTCCTCCTCGCTGAAGCGGGACCGCGCGGAGTCCGTCGCCTCGGCCAGGGGGCGGAAGTAGGCCCGGGCGGCCTGCCGGGCGTCCGGCGCGTACCGCAGGTGGACCACCCTGCGGTCGGCGCTCTCCCGGACCCTGCGGATGTGCCCCGCCCGTTCCAGCCGGTCCACGCACGCCGTCACGGCGCCCGAGCTGAGTCCGAGGTACTCGCGCAGCCGCCCGGGCGTCATCGGCTCCTCGGCGTCGAGGATGGCCGCCAGCGCCTGGACGTCGGTGGCGTGCAGTCCGTGCTCGCCGGCGAATGCGTGCACCAGACGGTTGATCTCGCCGTTCATGCGCCGCAACTGCGCGGCGAAGGAGGCCAGGCCGGTCGCCGGCGGCCGCCGGCCCGCCTCCGCGTCCCGGGCCCCGCTCCCCTGGGCGCTCCGCTCCTGTTCCCGGCTGTCCCGGCCGTCCGCACTGGTCACGTGAGCACCCTATAGAAGCTGTCTCTTATA
>NZ_WYCT01001092.1 GCF_011008945.1 Streptomyces harenosi | reverse complement strand
GACGACCTGGCCCGCCTCACGAACGCCGTCCTCGCCCCCATCGGGCGAGCCTGACCGCACACCGCGCGGGCCACTCCCGCCGGGACGGGAACGCAGGCTCCGCCTCCGGACCGAACGCGGAACTCCCCCCCCGACGACCTGGCCCGCCTCACGAACGCCGTCCTCGCCCCCATCGGGCGAGCCTGACCGCACACCGCGCGGGCCACTCCCGCCGGGACGGGAACGCAGGCTCCGCCTCCGGACCGAACGCGGAACT
>NZ_WYCT01001091.1 GCF_011008945.1 Streptomyces harenosi | reverse complement strand
CCGATCTCCAATGCCCGGGTGTATGTCCTGGACGGCAGCCTGTCCCCGGTCCCCGCCGGGGTCGCGGGTGAGTTGTACATCGCGGGTGCCGGTCTGGCCCGTGGCTATCTGGGGCGTCCGGGGTTGACGGGTGAGCGGTTCGTCGCCGACCCGTTCTCGTCGGACGGCGGTCGCCTGTACCGCACCGGTGACGTGGTGCGCTGGTCGCCGGATGGTCAGGTCGAGTACCTCGGCCGTGCCGACGAGCAGGTCAAGATCCGTGGGTTCCGTATCGAACTCGGCGAGGTCCAGTC
>NZ_WYCT01001090.1 GCF_011008945.1 Streptomyces harenosi | reverse complement strand
TGACCCCGGGCCCCTCTCACGGGGCCGCGCGGCACCGCCCGTGGCCGGGCCCGTTGCCGGGCACGGAGCCGCCGGGCCGGGAGCGGTCGCCGCCCGGGGCCGGGCGACGGGCCCGCCCGGGCACGGGGCCGGGGCCGGGAGCGGCCCCGGCCCCGTGCCCGGCCGCCCGCGGCCGGCGGGCCCGGCCACGGGTCGACAGATCTCCGCGGCGGATGATTCCCTGGCCGCCATGAACCACATCGCCGTGACCACCTGGTCTCTGGAGCAGACCTCCCCGGCGGACCTCCTTCCGGCCGCCGCCCCCGAGGGAGAC
>NZ_WYCT01001089.1 GCF_011008945.1 Streptomyces harenosi | reverse complement strand
TGGTCTCCGGTGATCCGGAGGGGCTGGACGCGGTGCAGGCGGTGTGCGAGGAGCGGGAGATACGTGCCCGTCGTATCGCCGTGGATTACGCGTCGCATTCGGCGCAGGTCGACGCGCTGGCGGAGGATCTGTTGCGGGAGCTGGCCGACATCGCGCCGCGTTCGTCGTCCGTTGCTTTCTACTCGACGGTGACGGGTGAGCGGTTGGACACGGTGGGGCTGGATGCCGGGTACTGGGTGCGGAATCTGCGGGAGCGGGTCGCGTTCGAGCCGGTGGTGCGGTCGCTGGCCGAGCAGGAGTACGGGCTGTTCGTCGAGGC
>NZ_WYCT01001088.1 GCF_011008945.1 Streptomyces harenosi | reverse complement strand
GTGGAACCGCGCGAACTCGCGCCCCGCTGAGCCCGTCCGGGCTCCCCCCGACGGCCCCGGTCCGCGTGCACCCGCAGCGACGCGCGGACCGGGCGCCACCAGCCCCGCCGGTGCCCGCAAGGCCGGGCCCGGCACGCCGTGACGTACGGCGTGCCGGGCCCGGCCTTGCGCGTGTCCGCCCCGCGCAGGCCCTCACTCCCGCGCCGGCTCCCAGGCGGCCACGAGCGCGAGCAGGCCGGGAAAGCGCGCCTCCAGGTCGTCGACGCGGACGTGGCTGCGGCGCTCCAGCCCGTACTGCCGCTGGCGGATGACGCCCGCCGCGCGCAGCGCCTTGAAGTGGTGGGTGAGCGACGACTTGG
>NZ_WYCT01001087.1 GCF_011008945.1 Streptomyces harenosi | reverse complement strand
GGATCACGTGGGCGTTGGTGCCGCTGACTCCGAAGGAGGAGATTCCGGCGCGGCGGGGCCGGTCGTCCCGGCGTGGCCAGGGGCGGGCTTCGGTGAGCAGGCTGACGGCGCCGGACGACCAGTCGACATGGGGCGACGGCTCATCCACGTGCAACGTTCTCGGCAGCGACTCGTTGCGCATGGCCATGATCATCTTGATGATGCTGCCCACGCCTGCTGCGGCTTGGGCGTGGCCGATGTTCGACTTCAGGGAGCCGAGCCAGAGGGGCTGGTCGGGGTCGTGTTCCTGGCCGTAGGTGGCGAGCAGGGCCTGGGCTTCGATGGGGTCGCCGAGTTTGGTTCCCGTGCCGTGGGCTTCGACGGCGTCGATGTCGGCGG
>NZ_WYCT01001086.1 GCF_011008945.1 Streptomyces harenosi | reverse complement strand
TGCGCGCACCGTTTGACGGCCAGGTCGGCCAGGTGCAGGCGGTCCAGTCCACCAACCTGGCTGCCAACGCGCCGGTGCTGGGCGTGGTCGACCTGTCCAAGTTCGAGGTCGAGATCAAGGTGCCGGAGAGCTTCGCCCGCGACCTGGCGATCGACATGCCGGCGCAGCTGACCGGCGGCAATGGCAAGCCGTTCCCGGGCGAGATCAGCGCGGTGTCGCCGGAAGTGGTCAACGGCGAGGTCAACGCCCGCGTGCGCTTCGCCAGCGCGCAGCCGGAAGGCCTGCGCCAGAGCCAGCGGATGTCGGTGCGCGTGCTGCTCGATACCCGCAAGGACGTGCTGAAGGTCGAGCGCGGCCCGTTCGTCGAACAGGGCAATGG
>NZ_WYCT01001085.1 GCF_011008945.1 Streptomyces harenosi | reverse complement strand
ACATATTTGTGTCACGCAGGCGGCTTGTGGTGCCGGAATATTGGCGCGCTACAGAGGGCGCGTGCACGGCCTGCTTCTTGTTCGAACGGGATGAGAGATCCGCGTGTTTTTATCTCGTTGCATCCGCGGCAAAACAAATGACCGTGCGGCGCGGAAAAGAAAAAAGCACATGCAGGGCATGTGCTTTTTCCGGAGTGCTTCAACGCAGTAACGTCGTGGTGATATCAGCGCTTGACCAGTTCCACGCGACGATTGGCGCGGCGCCCTTCTTCGGTTGCGTTGTCGGCGACCGGCTGGCTCTGCCCATAGCCTTTCGCGCTCAGGCGTTCGGCTGCGATTCCACCGCCGACAAGACGCGTGCGCACCGACTCCGCACGCG
>NZ_WYCT01001084.1 GCF_011008945.1 Streptomyces harenosi | reverse complement strand
GGGCTGGCGGATCATGTGCGGGTAGATCAGGCCGTAGCGGCCGGCCAGGCCCGGCGCGACGTTGGGATTGGTCAGCTTGGTGAACGCGGCGCCGATCACGGGCAGCCCGGAAGGATCGCTGACCTGCAGCGTGGCCCAGCCGGACTGGAAGCCGTTGCGCAGCGGAGAGCGCGCCACCGAGGTGGACAGCGGCGAGACGCCGTTGAACGCCGCCACCGACACCGCCCCGCACAGGCGCGGCACCAGGGGCAGGGTGGAGGGGATCGCGGCACCGTTGGTGGACACCGAAGCCTCGCGCGAGAACACCAGGAACGACCAGCTGCCGTTGGCGCTGCACACCTGGTTGCCGGACACGGTGGTGTTGTCCGAATGGAAGAAC
>NZ_WYCT01001083.1 GCF_011008945.1 Streptomyces harenosi | reverse complement strand
GGTGCCAGGGCGCCCGTTCTTCTTCCGGTAGTGCCGGCCGCTGGCCGGCAACTGCGTTCAAGTGGTGGCACGCGGTTGCCGGCCAGCGGCCGGCACTACCGGCGGTAGCTCAGACGTTCAGCAGTTCGCCGGCACCGGCTTCCAGCAGCATCTTCGCCACGCGCTGGCCCAGCGCCTCCGGATCCCGGGCCGGGCCCACCGCCTCGGCGCGCACCGCACGACCATCGCTGGCACTGCCGACCAGGCCCTGCAGGTGCAGGTCGGACAGGGCGACGACGGCGCACGGGCTGCATTCCGTGAGCAGCTGCTGTCAGCCAATCGCAGTGCCTTCGGCGAGCAGGCCCTGGCGGATGGCAACTACACGTTCGAACGCGTGGGGTA
>NZ_WYCT01000108.1 GCF_011008945.1 Streptomyces harenosi | reverse complement strand
CCGCCGTCCCGTGCCGGCCAGGACCCACCCCCACCACGGCCGGCGAAGGCCCGCCGCCGGACGCCCGCCGACGGAGCCGGGCGCGCCGCGGGCGGCGGCCGGAGACCGGCGTCGAAGGAGAACCCATGAGTACAGCGACGGCCGGCACCCCCACGGCCCACCCGGCCCGGGCCACGGCGGACGCCGGGCCCGCACGGCCCCGGCCCGAGGAGGCGGACGACGCCGCCGCGGCGGCCCGGGCGATCCGGCGGGTGGGCGTCGTCGGCTGCGGAGTGATGGGCGCGGGCCTGGCCGAGGTGTGTGCCCGGGCCGGCCGCGACGTGCGCGTCGCCGGCTCCGGCCCCGAGGGCCTGGCCCGGGGCCGCGCCCGGCTGGAGCGCTCGCTGGCGGCCGCCGTCCGCAAGGAGCGGATCACCGGCGCCGACCGCGACGCCGCCCTGGCCCGCGTCACCTTCACCACCGACCTCGGCGACCTGCGGGACCGGCAACTGCTGCTGGAGGCGACGCCCGAGCACGAGCCGACGAAGCTGCGCGTCTTCGCCGCACTCGACGAGATCGTCGAGGACCCCGGGGCGATCCTCGCCTCCAACACCTCCGCCCTGTCGATCATGCGGCTCGCCGGGGCCACCAGCCGTCCCGGCCAGGTGCTCGGCCTGCACTTCTTCAACCCGGCCCCGGTCCTGCCCCTGGTCGAGGTGATCGGCTCCCTGCTCACCGCGGAGCGCACCCGGCGCGTCGCGGGGGAGTTCGTGACCTCGGTCCTCGGCAAGCAGGCCGTGCACGCCGCCGACCGGTCCGGCTTCGTGGTCAACGCCCTGCTGATCCCTTACCTCTTGTCGGCGATCCGGATGTACGAGTCCGGCTTCGCCGCGGCCGAGGACATCGACAAGGCGATGACGCTGGGCTGCTCCCACCCGATGGGCCCGCTGGCCCTGTCCGACCTCATCGGCCTGGACACCGTCGCGGCCATCGCCGACGCGCTGTACAAGGAGTTCGCGGAGCCCACCCACGCCGTACCGCCGCTGCTGTCGCGCATGGTCGACGCCGGTCTGCTGGGCCGTAAGACGGGCCGCGGTTTCTTCCGCTACTGACAGCCTGTCGACAGCGCCAAGGTAAGAATCTGACTAGAGCATTGCCAAGTCGTGGGGGAACGAACCGCCGTAATACCACACAAAAAGGCGGCGATTCTGCACAGACGCGCAGGGTCACTCTCATATGTGACGGTAAGCACACCCTCAGGTAAAGACCTCATCAAATAGTTTGTGATACCGTTCACGAGAACCCCGGGAGTAGAGTCGGGCGGCCCCGCCCAGCGGGCCGCCCGGATGAGGCACGCCTCTCCGTTCCCGGGCTAGGGTCGTCCCTCGACGACCGCACCATCCCCCACTCAGACTTCGCCGGAGGAGCTGCCGCCATGCAGTCCCACGACGTTCGAACGCTCCTGCACTGCTCACTGCCCACCGTCGCCGCGGGTGCCGTGGGGGTCGCAGTGAGTGCCGCCGTGGCCGGCGGCAAGGGTGCGATCGGCGCCGCCGCCGGCACCCTGCTGGTCGTGCTGTTCATGACCAGTGGTCTGGTCGTGCTCCAGCGCACCGCGCGCACGCTGCCCCACCTCTTCCAGATGATGGGGCTGCTGGTCTACACGACGCAGATCCTGCTGCTGATGGTCGTCCTGACCACGCTGCGGAGCACGTCCGCGTTCAACCCGAAGTGCTTCGCCTTCACGCTGCTCGCCGCCACCCTGGTGTGGATCGGGGCCCAGGTGCGCGCCCATATGAAGGCCAAGATCCTCTACGTCGAGCCGGATTCCGCCCGGACCACATCGTGACCTGTAGGGCCGGTGTAAAGGGGCCTGCGCTCATTTGCTATGGTCTCGCCACAACTGCGGCAGAGCTGGCGCGGGCGGCAGCCGTGCCTGTGACGCCTCACGGCTCGGAGCCCAGTCGCCGCCCCCATATCCGCAAGTCCAGTCCAGTGCCGTTCCGCGGTCGTGTGCCGCGCCGACACATCGAGGTTGCCGTACCCATGCGCCACGCTGAAGGAGCTCCGGGTGAGTAACGCCAAGATGCTCGCCTTCGAGACCGACTGTCACATCTTCGAAGGGTGCGGTTTCCCGACCCCCGGCCTGCACTCCTTCCTCTTCAAGCCGATGTTCACGGTCGCCGGCATCGAGTTCAACAAGCCGATCTTGCTGGCCCTGTTGAGCACCGTCGTCGTCATCGGGTTCTTCTGGGCCGCTTTCCGCAAGCCGCAGATCATCCCCGGCAAGCTCCAGATGATCGGCGAGGCCGGCTACGACTTCGTCCGCCGTGGCGTCGTCTACGAGACGATCGGCAAGCGGGAGGGCGAGAAGTACGTCCCGCTCATGGTCTCGCTGTTCTTCTTCATCTGGATCATGAACCTGTGGGCGATCATCCCGCTCGCACAGTTCCCGGTCACCTCGGTCATCGCCTTCCCCGCCGGTCTCGCCGCCCTGGTGTACATCCTGTGGGTCAGCCTGACGTTCAAGCGGCACGGCTTCGTCGGGGGCTGGAAGAACATCACCGGCTACGACAAGTCGCTCGGCCCGGTGTTCCCGATGGTCATGTTCTTCGAGTTCCTGTCGAACCTGCTCATCCGGCCCTTCACGCACGCGGTCCGACTCTTCGCCAACATGTTCGCCGGGCACGTGCTGCTGTTGATCTTCACCATCGGCACCTGGTATCTGCTCAATGGCATCGGCATCGCCTACTCGGCCGTCTCGTTCGTGATGGTCATCGTGATGACGGTCTTCGAGCTCTTCATCCAGGCGCTCCAGGCCTACGTCTTCATCCTCCTGTCCTGCAGCTACATCCAGGGCGCGCTCGCCGAGCACCACTGAGCACCACAGACCCTCGTGTATCCGGTGGCCAACCCCCACCGGCCCGTGAATAAAGAAGGAAGAAACGGCATGTCCGCTCTCCAGACCCTCGCCGCGACCAACATCCAGGGCAACTTCGCTGCGATCGGCTACGGCCTGGCCGCCATCGGCCCCGGCATCGGCGTGGGCGTGATCTTCGGTAACGGTACGCAGGCCCTCGCCCGGCAGCCCGAGGCCGCCGGCCTGATCCGCCAGAACCAGATCCTGGGCTTCGTGCTCTGTGAGGCGCTCGCCCTGATCGGTCTGGTCATGGGCTTCGTCTACCCGGTGCCTTCCTGATCCGGTCCCGGCCGACGAGAAACTTCGACGGAAGGAACTGATGTGATCCCGCCCTTGGTACAGCTGGCGGCCGAGGAAGAGGCACAGAACCCTCTCATCCCCGCGATCCCCGAGCTCGTCATCGGCCTGATCGCCTTCGCGATCGTCTTCTTCGTCCTGGGCAAGAAGCTCCTTCCGAACATCAACAAGGTTCTGGAGCAGCGTCGCGAGGCCATCGAGGGCGGAATCGAGCAGGCCGACGCCGCGCGGACCGAAGCTCAGAGCGTCCTCGAGCAGTACAAGGCCCAGCTCGCCGAGGCCCGGCACGAGGCCGCGCGCCTGCGCCAGGAGGCGCAGGAGCAGGGCGCCGCGCTCATCGCCGAGATGCGCGCGGAAGGCCAGCGGCAGCGTGAGGAGATCATCGCCGCCGGGCACGCCCAGATCGAGGCCGACCGCAAGGCCGCCGCGTCCTCGCTGCGCCAGGACGTCGGCAAGCTCGCCACGGAGCTGGCCGGCAAGCTCGTCGGCGAGTCCCTCGAGGACCACGCCCGGCAGAGCCGCGTCATCGACCGGTTCCTCGACGAGCTGGACGACAAGGCGACGAAGGCCGAGGCCACGCGATGAACGGAGCGAGCCGCGAGGCCCTGGCAGCCGCGCGTGAGCGTCTCGACGCGCTGACGGACTCCACGTCCGTGGACGCGGCGCGGCTCGCCGACGAGCTGGCCGCCGTCACCGCGCTGCTCGACCGCGAGGTGTCGCTGCGTCGGGTCCTGACCGACCCGGCGCAGGCCGGCGAGGCCAAGGCCGAGCTGGTCCAGCGCCTGCTCGCCACCCAGGTCAGCGGCCCGGCCGCCGACCTGGTGTCCGGCATGGTGCGTACCCGCTGGTCGCAGGCGCGCGACCTGGTGGACGCGCTGGAGGAGCTGGCGAACACCGCCGACCTCACCGCCGCGCAGCAGGACGGCACGCTCGACGACGTCGAGGACGAGCTGTTCCGGTTCGGCCGGATCGTCTCCGGCAGCACCGAGCTGCGGGCCGCGCTGACCGACCGCAAGGCCACGGCCTCGGCCAAGGCCGCGCTGATGCACAGCCTGCTCGGCGGCCGGGCCAAGCCGGCCACCGAGCGTCTGATCACGCGCCTCGTCACCGCGCCGCGGGGACGTAGCCTTGAGTCAGGACTGGAGTCCCTGTCCAAGCTCGCCGCCGAGCGGCGCAACCGCATGGTGGCCGTGGTCACCTCCGCGGTGCCGCTGAGCGACATCCAGAAGCGGCGCCTGGGCGCCACCCTGGCCAAGCTCTACGGCCGCCCGATGCACCTCAGCCTCGACGTGGACCCCGAGGTCCTCGGCGGGATCCGGGTGCAGGTCGGCGACGAGGTCATCAACGGTTCCATCGCGGACCGCCTCGAGGACGCCGGCCGCCGCCTGGCGAGCTAGCGACAGCGCGGCAACACAACACGCAGTACGTACTTACGGCCCTGGTTGGGCCGTGCAGAGGATGCAAAGTTTCTGGGGGGAGCCCCCAGATCCCCCAAAGAAACTTCGGGCCCAACAAGGAGAGCAGGGAACTCAGATGGCGGAGCTCACGATCCGGCCGGAGGAGATCCGGGACGCGCTGGAGAACTTCGTCCAGTCGTACAAGCCGGACGCGGCCTCGCGCGAGGAGGTCGGTACGGTCACCCTTGCCGGCGACGGCATCGCGAAGATCGAGGGTCTTCCCTCGGCCATGGCCAACGAGCTGCTGAAGTTCGAGGACGGCACCCTCGGCCTCGCCCTCAACCTCGAGGAGCGCGAGATCGGTGCCATCGTCCTCGGTGAGTTCAGCGGTATCGAGGAGGGTCAGCCGGTCACCCGCACCGGCGAGGTCCTGTCCGTCGCCGTCGGCGAGGGCTACCTCGGCCGTGTGGTCGACCCGCTCGGCAACCCGATCGACGGCCTCGGCGAGATCGAGACCGAGGGCCGCCGCGCCCTCGAACTGCAGGCCCCCACGGTCATGCAGCGCAAGTCGGTGCACGAGCCGATGGAGACGGGCTACAAGGCCGTCGACGCCATGACCCCGATCGGCCGTGGTCAGCGTCAGCTGATCATCGGTGACCGCCAGACCGGCAAGACCGCCCTGGCCGTCGACACGATCATCAACCAGCGTGACAACTGGCGCACCGGCGACCCGAAGAAGCAGGTCCGCTGCATCTACGTCGCCATCGGCCAGAAGGGCTCCACCATCGCGTCGGTCCGCCGCGCGCTGGAGGAGAACGGCGCGCTGGAGTACACGACCATCGTCGCCGCCCCGGCGTCCGACCCGGCCGGCTTCAAGTACCTGGCGCCGTACACGGGCTCGGCCATCGGCCAGCACTGGATGTACCAGGGCAAGCACGTCCTGATCATCTTCGACGACCTGTCGAAGCAGGCCGACGCCTACCGCGCGGTGTCCCTGCTGCTGCGCCGCCCGCCGGGCCGCGAGGCCTACCCGGGTGACGTCTTCTACCTGCACTCCCGGCTGCTGGAGCGCTGCGCCAAGCTCTCCGACGACATGGGTGCCGGCTCGATGACCGGTCTGCCGATCGTCGAGACCAAGGCCAACGACGTCTCGGCGTTCATCCCGACCAACGTCATCTCCATCACCGACGGCCAGTGCTTCCTGGAGTCGGACCTGTTCAACGCCGGTCAGCGTCCCGCGCTGAACGTCGGTATCTCCGTCTCCCGAGTCGGTGGTTCCGCGCAGCACAAGGCGATGCGCCAGGTCTCCGGCCGTCTGCGCGTCGACCTCGCCCAGTTCCGTGAGCTGGAGGCGTTCGCCGCCTTCGGTTCCGACCTGGACGCCGCGTCGAAGGCGCAGCTCGAGCGCGGTCAGCGCATGGTCGAGCTGCTCAAGCAGAACCAGTACGAGCCGATGGCCACCGAGGACCAGGTCGTCTCGATCTGGGCCGGTACCACGGGCCGCATGGACGACGTGCCGGTCGCCGACATCCGCCGCTTCGAGCGTGAGCTGCTGGACTACCTGCACCGCAAGGAGCAGGGCCTGATGACCTCCATCAAGGAGGGCGCCAAGATGTCCGACGACACGATCCAGGCGATCGCGGACGCCGTGGCGGAGTTCAAGAAGCAGTTCGAGACGAGCGACGGCAAGCTGCTCGGCGAGGAAGCCTCGGCCGCTCCGAAGGCGACCAGCGCCTCCAAGTGACGTAAGGAAGGGACCTGACTCATGGGAGCTCAGCTCCGGGTCTACAAGCGTCGCATCCGATCCGTCACCGCGACCAAGAAGATCACGAAGGCGATGGAGATGATCGCCGCCTCGCGCGTCGTCAAGGCGCAGCGCAAGGTGGCGGCCTCCACGCCGTACGCGCGGGAACTGACCCGCGCGGTCACGGCGGTCGGTACCGGTTCGAACACCAGGCATGCGCTGACCACGGAGGCGGAGAACCCGACCCGTGCCGCGGTTCTGCTCCTCACGAGCGACCGCGGCCTGGCCGGCGCCTTCAACTCCAACGCCATCAAGGCGGCGGAGCAGCTCACCGAGCGCCTGGAGCGCGAGGGCAAGCAGGTCGACACGTACATCGTCGGCCGGCGGGGTGTCGCCCACTACAACTTCCGCGAGCGCAAGATCGCGGAGTCGTTCACGGGCTTCACCGACGAGCCGACGTACGCGGACGCCAAGAAGATCGCGGCCCCGCTGATCGAGGCCATCAAGCAGGAGACGGCCGACGGCGGCGTGGACGAACTCCACATCGTCTACACCGAGTTCGTCTCGATGATGACCCAGACGGCGGTCGACTCCCGGATGCTTCCGCTGCGCCTCGAAGAGGTCGCGGAGGAGACCGCCACCAAGGGCGAGATCCTCCCGCTGTACGACTTCGAGCCCTCGGCGGAGGACGTCCTCGACGCCCTGCTGCCGCGCTACGTGGAAAGCCGGATCTACAACGCGCTGCTCCAGTCGGCCGCTTCCAAGCACGCCGCCACGCGGCGCGCGATGAAGTCGGCCACCGACAACGCGGGCGAGCTGATCAACACGCTCTCCCGTCTTGCCAACGCGGCCCGCCAGGCCGAAATCACCCAGGAAATCAGCGAGATCGTCGGTGGCGCGAGCGCCCTGGCCGACGCGACCGCGGGGAGTGACAACTAATGACCACCACTGTTGAGCCGACCGCTCCTGCTGGCGTGGCCACTGGCCGCGTCGCGCGGGTCATCGGCCCGGTCGTCGACGTGGAGTTCCCCGTCGACGCGATGCCGGAGATCTACAACGCGCTGCACGTCGAGGTGGCCGACCCGGCCAACGCCGGCGAGCTGAAGACGCTGACCCTGGAGGTCGCCCAGCACCTGGGTGACGGCCTGGTCCGCGCCATCTCCATGCAGCCCACCGACGGTCTGGTCCGCCAGGCCGCGGTGACCGACACGGGCACCGCCATCTCGGTGCCGGTCGGCGACTTCACCAAGGGCAAGGTGTTCAACACCCTCGGTGAGGTGCTGAACGTCGACGCGTCCTACGACGGCGAGCGCTGGCCGATCCACCGCAAGGCGCCCAACTTCGACGAGCTCGAGTCGAAGACCGAGATGTTCGAGACCGGCATCAAGGTCATCGACCTGCTGACCCCGTACGTCAAGGGCGGCAAGATCGGTCTGTTCGGCGGCGCCGGCGTCGGCAAGACGGTGCTCATCCAGGAGATGATCTACCGCGTCGCCAACAACCACGACGGTGTGTCGGTGTTCGCGGGTGTCGGTGAGCGCACCCGTGAGGGCAACGACCTCATCGACGAGATGAGCGAGTCGGGCGTCATCGACAAGACCGCGCTGGTCTTCGGCCAGATGGACGAGCCCCCGGGCACCCGTCTGCGCGTGGCGCTGGCCGGTCTGACGATGGCGGAGTACTTCCGCGACGTCCAGAAGCAGGACGTGCTGTTCTTCATCGACAACATCTTCCGCTTCACCCAGGCCGGCTCCGAGGTGTCGACCCTGCTCGGCCGTATGCCCTCCGCGGTGGGCTACCAGCCGAACCTGGCCGACGAGATGGGTCTCCTCCAGGAGCGCATCACCTCGACCCGCGGTCACTCGATCACCTCCATGCAGGCGATCTACGTCCCCGCGGACGACCTGACCGACCCGGCCCCGGCCACCACCTTCGCCCACCTCGACGCGACGACGGTTCTGTCCCGTCCGATCTCCGAGAAGGGCATCTACCCGGCCGTGGACCCGCTGGACTCCACGTCCCGCATCCTCGACCCGCGCTACATCTCGGCGGACCACTACAACGCCGCGATGCGCGTGAAGAACATCCTGCAGAAGTACAAGGACCTGCAGGACATCATCGCGATCCTCGGTATCGACGAGCTCGGCGAGGAGGACAAGCTCGTCGTCCACCGTGCCCGTCGCGTGGAGCGCTTCCTGTCCCAGAACACCCACGTCGCCAAGCAGTTCACCGGCGTGGACGGGTCGGACGTTCCGCTGGACGAGTCGATCGCCGCGTTCAACGCGATCTGCGACGGTGAGTACGACCACTTCCCCGAGCAGGCGTTCTTCATGTGCGGTGGTATCGAGGACCTGAAGAAGAACGCGAAGGAGCTGGGCGTCTCCTGAGCCTCGCGCTCTTGAGGAGGGGGCGGGCGCGTCCCGCCCCCTCCGTCACGCCTACTAGACTTGTAACCAACACCCGGCTCTCCCGCCGGGTGGTGACCCGAGGAGCCACCCTTGGCTGCTGAGCTGCACGTCGCGCTGGTCGCCGCCGACCGTGAGGTCTGGTCCGGCCAGGCCACCCTGGTCATCGCGCGCACCACGTCCGGCGACATCGGCGTCATGCCCGGTCACCAGCCGCTGCTCGGTGTGCTGGAGTCGGGCCCGGTGACCATCCGTACGAGTGACGGCGGGACGGTCGTCGCCGCGGTGCACGGCGGTTTCATCTCCTTCGCGGACGACAAGCTGTCGCTGCTGGCCGAGGTCGCCGAGCTGTCGGACGAGATCGATGTCCAGCATGTCGAGCGGGAGCTCGAGCGTGCGAAGGCCGAGGGTGACACCGCGGCCGAGCGCCGCGCCGACGTCCGACTGCGTGCGGCGGCGGCGCGCTGACCCACAGCGCTGTGCTATGACGTGACTCAGCCGCGGCTGGGACCGGAGTGATCCGGACCCGGTCGCGGCTGAGGCAGATGTGGGTGATTTTTACGTTCCGTTACCTAGGAGACGAGGAGGTCGGTGCCGATGGTCCTCGCTCTGACTGTGTGCGGAATTGTCGTCGCCCTCGTGGTGGTGGGACTGTTCGTCTTCGGTCTGCGCCGCAGGCTGATCCAGCGGTCCGGTGGCACCTTCGACTGTTCCCTGCGCTGGGACGCGCCCGAGCGGGGCGACGCCGGCGGCAAGGGCTGGGCCTACGGGGTGGCCCGGTACAACGGTGACCGCCTCGAGTGGTTCCGTGTCTTCTCGTACTCCCCCCGCCCGCGCCGGGTCCTGGAACGCGACGCGATCGAGGTGGCCGGCCGCCGCGTCCCCGAGGGCGAGGAGGAGCTGGCGCTGCTGTCGGACTCCGTGGTCCTGGCCTGTCTGCACCGGGGGGCGCGGCTGGAGCTGGCGATGAGCGAGGACGCGCTGACCGGCTTTCTCGCGTGGCTGGAAGCGGCCCCGCCGGGACAGCGGGTGAACGTGGCGTAGGGCCGGTGGGGCCTGCCCCGCGCACCCCCGCCCGACGCCCTCGCGGGCGGACCCGGCGGCGGGGAGGTGCCGGGCAGGCCCCACAGACGTGTCCGCCCTCCCCGGACGGTGTCCGGGGAGGGCGGATGTCACGGGAGGGCCGCAGCGGTACTACTTCAGGCCGCTGTCGATGGCGGTGGCCAGCTCGCCGTTGGCGGTGTCACCGCTGAACTCCCAGAAGAAGGCGCCGCCCAGGCCCTGGCTCTTGGCCCACGCCATCTTGGAGCCGATGGTGGCCGGGGTGTCGTAGGACCACCAGTTGCTGCCGCAGTGCGCGTACGCGGTCCCGGCGATGGTGCCGGTGGCCGGGCAGGAGGTCTTGAGGACCTTGTAGTCCTCGATGCCCGCCTCGTAGGTGCCCGGGGCCGGGCCGGTGGCGGTGCCGCCGGGCGCGGACTGGGTCACGCCGGTCCAGCCGCGGCCGTAGAAGCCGATGCCCAGCAGCAGCTTGCTCGCCGGGACGCCCTTCGCCTTGAGCTTGGCGATGGCGGCGGCCGAGTTGAAGGCCGGGTTCGGGATGCCGTCGTACGAGGTCAGCGGCGAGTGGGGAGCGGTCGGTCCGGTCTTGTCCCAGGCGCCGAAGTAGTCGTACGTCATCACGTTGTACCAGTCGAGGTACTGGGCCGCGCCGCCGTAGTCGGCCGCGTCGATCTTGCCGCCGCTGGAGGCGTCCGCGGTGATCGCGGCGGTGACCAGGTAGTCCTTGCCGAACTCGGCGCGCAGCGCCTTCGACAGGTTGGTGAAGGCCGCGGGGCCGGAGGTGTCACAGGTCAGGCCGCAGGCGTTCGGGTACTCCCAGTCGATGTCGATGCCGTCGAAGACATCGGCCCAGCGCGGGTCCTCGACGACCTGCTTGCAGGAGGCGGCGAAGGCGGCGGGGTTGGCCGCGGCCTGGCCGAAGCCGCCGGAGTAGGTCCAGCCGCCGAAGGAGTACAGCACCTTGATGTGCGGGTACTTCGCCTTGAGCTGGCGGAGCTGGTTGAAGTTGCCGCGCAGCGGCTGGTCCCAGGTGTCGGCGGTGCCGCTGACGGACTGGTCGGCGGTGTAGGTCTTCTCGTAGGCGGCGAAGGTGTCGTCGACGGTGCACTTGCCGTTCTTGACGTTGCCGAACGAGTAGTTGATGTGGGTGATCTTCGGCGCGGTACCGGAGGTCACCAGGTTCTTGACGTGGTAGTTGCGGCCGTAGACGCCCCACTCGGTGAAGTAGCCGAGCTTGACCTTCTGACCGGGCTGCGGGCCGGGGTCGGTGCCGCCGCCGGTCGTGCGCACCTTGACCGAGCCGCTGGCCGGACCGGTCTGGTCGGCGGTGTCGCGGGCCTGCACGGCGTACGAGTAGTCGGTGCCGGCGGTCAGGCCGGTGTCCGTGTACGTGGTGCCGGTCACGGTGGCGACCTTGGTGCCGTCGCGCAGCACGTCGTAGTTCTTGACGCCCTTGTCGTCCGTCGCCGCCGACCAGGACAGCTTCACCGAGGTGTCGGTGACGGAGGAAGCGGTGGGGGTGCCGGGCGCGGAGGGGGCCGCGTCACCGGGGACGGAGGTGCCGTCGCAGCTCCCGCCGTTGAGCTTGCAGCCGGTGGGCGAGCCGGTGCCGGAGCCGTTGAAGCCGAAGGTGACGGACGCCCCCGGGGCGAGGGTGCCGTTCCAGCCGAGGTTCTTGGCGGTCCAGTGGTCGCCGGAGTTGGTGACGGTGGCGTCCCAGGCCGAGGTGACCTTGGTGCCGGACGGGAAGTCCCACTCCACCGTCCAGGAGTTGATGGCGGTGGTGCCGGTGTTCTTCACCGTCCAGCGGCCCTCGAAGCCGGAGCCCCAGTCCGACGCCTTGGTGTAGGTGGCCGTGGCGCTGGTCGCCGCCTGGGCGGGGGCGGCGAGGCCGACCAGTCCGGCCAGGGGGAGGGCGAGGGTCGCGAACCCTGCCGCCGCTCTGTGCCTGAAGCGCATGCTGCGCCTCCTTATGTGGGGATGTCGCGGGGATGTGGGCGTGACTGAGCATCAGGCCCGCAGTGCCGCGAGAATAGAAAGGTCTGGACCACCGGTCAATAGGTCTGGACCTTTGTTCCGGTCGTGGACTAGATCCCCAACTCCTGAGCGAGCACCGCCGCTTGCACCCGGCTGCGCAGCCCCAGCTTGCCCAGCAGGCGGCTGACGTGCGTCTTCACCGTCGCCTCGGCCATGTCCAGCCGCTCGGCGACGGCCGCGTTGGACAGTCCCTCGCCCAGACACGACAGCACCTGGCGTTCGCGCCGGGTGAGGGATTCCAGGACGGCCGGATCGGCGGACGGCTCGCGGGCGGCCGCCGTGGCCGCGAACTCGGCGATCAGGCGCCGGGTGACGGCCGGGGCGACGATCCCCTCCCCGCGGGCCACCGTGCGCACCGCCTCGATCAGGTCCCTGGCCTCGGTGTTCTTCAGCAGGAATCCGGCGGCCCCGGCGCGCAGCGCCCCGAAGACGTACTCGTCGAGGTCGAACGTGGTCAGCACCAGGACGTCGGCCAGGTCCTCCGCGACCACCTGACGGGTCGCCGAGACCCCATCGAGACGGGGCATCTGGACGTCCATCAGGACGAGGTCGGGCCGCAGCGCACGGGCGAGCGCCACCGCCTGCTCGCCGTCCGCGGCCTCGCCCGCCACCTCGATGTCGGGCGCGCTGTCCAGGATGAGCACCAGCCCGGCGCGCACGGCGGACTGGTCCTCGGCGACCAGGACCCGGACGGGTCGGCTCATGAGGGGTCTCCTTCGGTCAGGGGCAGAGCGGCACGGACCGCCCAGATCGTGCCGTCCGCCGACGCTTCGGGCCCGGCGTTGAAGGTGCCGCGCAGCAGCGCGACCCGCTCCCGCATCCCGACCAGTCCGGCGCCCGAGCCGGGGACGAGGGGGGTGCCGCGGTCGCCGTACGGGCTGGTGACGGTCACGTTCAGCAGGCCGTCGCGGCTGGTCAGCGACACCCTGACCGGGCCCGGTACGGCGTGTTTGAGGGCGTTGGTGAGGGACTCCTGCACGATCCGGTAGGCGGCCAGCTCCACCGGGGCCGGGACCGGGCCGTGCCGGGCCTCGAGGGTGACGTCGAGGCCGTTGGCGCGGGCGCCGTCGACCAGGGTGCCCAGGCCGTCCAGGGTGGGGGAGGCGGCCGGTTCGGCGGCGCCGCCGGCGTCCCGCAGGATGCCGATGAGCCGCCGCATCTCCGCCAGGCCCTCGACGCTGTTCTGGCGGATGACGTCCAGCGCCCGGCGGGTCGTCGCCGGATCGTCCAGGGAGAGCGCGGCCGTGGAGTGCAGGGCGATGGCGGACAGGTGGTTGGCGACCATGTCGTGCAACTCGCGCGCCATCCGGGCCCGTTCCGCGGTGACCGCCTGGACCCGGTCCATCTCGGCGAGCAGCGCCGTCTGCTCGGCGCGCAGCCGCGCGGCCTCGGCGGCCTCGCGGTGACTGCGCACGAGCAGGCCGGTGGCCGCCGGGCCGAAGCCGACGATCCCGACCGCCACCCCGATCAGCAGCGCCTCGGGCACCCGCCACACCGCGAACGGCACCACCGTCGCGACCACCGACAGCAGCGCGGTGATCCACGGTATGCGGCGCGCCGTGGCGGCCGTGCCGTACAGGACGGCCGCGTACATCACGTCGGTGAACATCAGGACGGTGACCAGGCTGCCCTGAGTCATCGTGTCCAGCGCCAGGGCGGCCGTGGCGGTCAGCAGGGCGGTGCGCGGGGCGGCCCGGCGCAGCAGCTCGCATCCGGCCATCAGGGCCAGCGGCGCCAGCAGCGGCCAGCGGCCGTCGAAGAGCACGATCGGCTCGTCCGCCGGGCGGGTGCCCAGCCCGATGCCCCACAGCAGCAGCCCGCCGAGCAGCCCGGCGAGCGCGACGCCCGCGTCGAAGCGGGACGGGCGGGGGAGTCGTACGGCCATGCCCCCATCCAACACGGCACCGGCGCCGCCCGCCTGATCCCGGGGAAGGGTCCCGGACTGCATCCTTCGATGTACCGGGGGTTCGTCACCGGTGACGACGCGTCCGGCCGCCGCCCACGGGAGCCTGGAAGGGTGACCGAGAGGAGCGAACCGTGATCGTCACCCTGATCGTCGTCTGCGAGATCGGCTTCTGGGTGCTGCTGGCGGCCGGCGTCGCCTTCCGCTATCTGCTGAGGATGCCGCGCACGGGCCTGGCGCTGCTGCTGTGCGAGCCGCTGCTGGAGGTCGTGCTGCTGGTCGTCACCGCGCTCGACCTGAAGAACGGCGCCGATCCGAGCGCCAAGCACGGCCTGGCGGCCCTGTACATCGGCTACACCGTGGGCCACGGGCACCGCACGGTGAAGTGGCTCGACGGCCACGCCGCCCACCGCCTCGGGGGCGCCCCGAAGCCGGCCGGGCCCCCTCGGTACGGCATGGCCCGCGCCCGCCACGAGGGCGCGGTCTGGCTGGGCACGCTGGTCGCCGCGGCCGTGGCGACCGGGCTGCTGCAGGCCGCCATGTGGTACGTCGGCGACCCGGACCGCACCACCTCGCTGGAGAGCTGGCAGGCCACGGCCTGGCGGGCGGCCGGCATCCACGGGCTGATCGCGCTGTCGTACGCGATCTGGCCGAAGAAGGCGCCCGCCGGGCGGCCGCCGGAGCCGGCCGCGCGGCACGGGGCGGAGCAGGGGCAGGGGCGGGAGCAGGCGCGGAAGGGGGAGGGCGCGCGTTGGTGAACGCGGCGCCGAGGCATCTGCTGGAGGGGGCCGTCACCGTCGCGGCCGGCCTCCTGCCGCGGCTTTTCGCCGCGGACGCGGAGGTGCCGGTCGTCACCCCGGCCGAGGTCGGGGTGGTGCTGATGTGCGTGGGCGGGGCGCAGGTCCTGCGGGGCCTGTACCGGTCGGTGCGGGCGCCGGGCGGGAGCCGGTGGGGAACCGCGGCCGGTGCCCCCCCCGCGCGGACGGGGGACGCCGGCCGCCGCGAGTCGCCTCAGCGCTCCCCGCCCGGCACCCACAGCACGTCCCCGGTCTCCTTGTTCGCCGTCCGGGCCAGGATGAACAGCAGGTCCGAGAGGCGGTTGAGGTAGGTGGCGGTGAGCGGGTTCATCGTCTCGCCGTGCGCCTCCAGCGCGGCCCAGGTGGAGCGCTCGGCCCGGCGGACCACCGTGCACGCCTGGTGCAGCAGGGCCGCCCCGGGGGTGCCGCCGGGCAGGATGAAGGAGCGCAGCTTCTCCAGCCGCTCGTTGAAGCGGTCACAGTCCGCCTCCAGCCGGTCGATGTAGAACTGCTCCACCCGCAGGGGCGGGAATTCGGGGTTCTCCACCACCGGCGTCGACAGGTCCGCGCCCACGTCGAACAGGTCGTTCTGCACGCGGGTGAGCACCGCCACGACCTCCTCCGCCAGGCCGCCCAGCGCGATCGCCGTGCCGATCACCGCGTTGGCCTCGTTGGCGTCGGCGTACGCGGCGATGCGCAGGTCGGTCTTGGGGACCCGGCTCATGTCGCCGAGGGCGGTGGTGCCCCGGTCGCCGGTCCTCGTGTAGATGCGCGTCAGATTGACCATGCGCCCAGCGTAGTTACGCCCCGGCGGTACGGAACACGCGTGTGCCCACCGTCACGGACAGCGCGGTGAAGGCGACCGCGACCAGGACGCCGTAGAGCATGGGGGCGCTGGTGTACGAGCCGACGTAGGCGTCGCGGACCGCGTCCACCAGATAGCGGAACGGCACCAGGTGCGACAGCGCGTCCAGCCACGCCGGTCCCAGGGACATCGGGAGCATCAGCCCCGACAGGAGCATGGACGGCATGGTCAGCGCGTTGATCGCCGGGCCGAAGCTGTGCGGGGTGTCGAGCTTCATGGCCAGCGCGTACGACAGGGAGGCCAGCGAGACGGTCAGCAGCGCGACGAAGGCGAAGCCGATGAGCACCCCGGGCAGCGGTGCCCTGAGCCCCATGGCGACCGCCGCCAGCACCAGCAGCACCGCCTGGAAGACGAAGACGGTGGCGTCCCGCAGCACCCGGCCCAGCAGCAGGGCCAGCCGGCTGACGGGGGTGACCCGCAGGCGCTCGACCACCCCCTGGCCCTTCTCCAGGATGATCGAGAAACCGGCGAACGAAGCCCCGAACAGACCCAGTTGCAGCAGCAGTCCGGGCACCAGGACCTGCCAGGAGCTGCCCCGCCCCCCGAGCGGGAGGCCGGTCAGCAGCGGGCCGAAGAAGAACAGGTACAGCAGCGGCATCAGCACGCCGAAGAGCAGCGCGAAGCGGGAGCGCAGCGACTGGCGCAGATAGCGGCCGTAGACGAGCGCGGTGTCGTGGAACAGCATGGGCGGGTCCTATACGGCTACGGGGGCGGCGTCGGCGGGCGTGGCGGTGCGGCCGGTGATGGCGAGGAACGTGTCCTGGAGCGAGGCGTCGACCGAGCCGGCGTACCGCAGCTTCAGGGCGCTCGGGGTGCCCTCGGCCGCGACCACGCCCCCGTCGACGACGACCAGCCGGTCGGAGAGCGCGTCGGCCTCGTCGAGGTAGTGGGTGGTCAGGAAGACGGTCGTGCCGTGCTCGTCGCGCAGGCCGCGGACCAGTTCCCACAGGTCGGCGCGGCTGCCGGGGTCCAGGCCCGTGGTCGGCTCGTCCAGGAAGAGCACCCGGGGCCGGTGGGTGAGCGCCATCGCGATGTCCAGACGCCGCCGCTGTCCGCCGGAGAGCGCGCCGCAGGGACGGTCGAGCAGCTCGGCGAGGTCCAGGTCCCGGGCCAGCTCCTCGGCGCGCTCGGCGGCCCGCGCCCTGGGCAGGCGGTACAGCCGCCCCTGGGTGACCAGCTCCTCCCGCACGGTGATCTGCGGGTCGGCCCCGCCCGACTGCGCGACGTAACCGCATGCCCGGCGCACCCCGGCGGGGTCGGCCGCCAGGTCGTGGCCGGCCACCGTGGCGGAGCCGCCGGTGGGCGCGAGCAGCGTCGTCAGCATGCGCAGGGTGGTGGTCTTGCCGGCGCCGTTCGGGCCCAGGAAGCCGAGGATCTCCCCTTCGCGGACGGTGAGGTCGATGCCGCGCACGGCCTGCACGGGGCCGCGTTTCGTCCGGAAGGTGCGGGACAGGCCGGTCGTGGTGATGAGTGCCATGCCCCCAGAAAAACAGAGCGACTTAAAATTTGCAATGACCCCAAGTTTTCATCGGCACCAGCGAAGCTAGGATGCGGCCATGGCCGAGGGACTCAGGGAACGGAAGAAGCGGCAGACCAGGCAGTACATCTCGGATGTCGCCACGGGTCTGTTCCTGGAGCGTGGCTTCGACGCCGTCACCGTGGCCGAGGTGGCCCAGGCCGCGAACGTCTCCGTGAACACGGTCTACAACTACTTCCCGGCCAAGGAGGACCTCTTCCTCGACCGCTCCAGGGGGGTGATCGACCGGCTCTCGCGCTGGGTGCGCGGCCGGAGCGACGGCGAGTCCGCCGCCCGGGCGGTCCTGCGCGAGCTGCGCGAGGAGGTCGAGTCCGTCTCGCCCCGGATGGGCCTGATGGAGGGGTACGAGTCGTTCATGAGGGTCATTCAGGACTCGCCCGCGCTGCGCTCGCGCATGTGGGCGATCGGCCAGGAGGTGCTGCTGAACCTGGAGCGGACCCTGCGCGAGGAGACCGGCGCCGGGGCCGGTGACCCGATGCCCGCCCTGATGGCCGGTCAGATCAACTGGCTCCACTCGACCCTGATGGCCGCCATCGGGGAGCGCATGGTCCGGGGCGGGAAGCCCGCCGAGGTCTCCCGCGAGGCGCTGGTGCTCCTCGACGAGATGGAGGGGCTGCTGAGCGACAGGGTGCTCAACTACGCCGTCCGGGGCGCACAGTGACCCTCCCCGGTGTGATGTCCGTCATGTGAGACGTGACGCGCGTTACTAACCGGTCACACAGCCCCTCGCGACCGCTAGTGTCCGGCCGAGGGAACCAAGGACAGCGCGTACCAGGGGAGTCGCACAGTGGCACGGAAGCTCGCCGTCATCGGAGCCGGCCTCATGGGGTCCGGCATCGCCCAGGTCTCCGCGCAGGCCGGCTGGGACGTCGTCCTGCGCGACGTCACCGACGCGGCGCTCACCCGGGGCACCGACGGGATCAAGGCGTCGTTCGACAAGTTCGTCGCCAAGGGCAAGCTGGCGGCCGGGGACGCCGAGGCGGCCCTCGCCCGCATCACCCCCACCACCGACCTCGACGCCGCCGCCGACGCGGACGTCGTCGTCGAGGCCGTCTTCGAGAAGCTGGACGTCAAGCACGAGATCTTCCGCGCGCTCGACAAGCTGGTGAAGGACGAGGCGATCCTCGCCTCCAACACCTCCGCCATCCCGATCACCAAGATCGCGGCCGTGACGGAGCGGCCCGAACGGGTCGTCGGCACCCACTTCTTCTCGCCGGTGCCGATGATGCAGCTCTGCGAGTTGGTGCGGGGCCACAAGACCAGCGACGAAACGCTCGCCGCCGCCCGGGAGTTCGCCGAGTCCGTCGGCAAGACCTGCATCGTCGTCAACCGCGACGTGGCCGGCTTCGTGACGACCCGGCTGATCTGCGCGCTCGTCATAGAGGCCGCCAAGCTCTACGAGTCGGGCGTCGCCACCGCCGAGGACATCGACCTCGCCTGCAAGCTGGGCTTCGGCCACGCCATGGGACCGCTGGCCACCGCCGACCTGACGGGCGTGGACATCCTGCTGCACGCCACGAGCAACATCTACACCGAGTCCCAGGACGAGAAGTTCGCCGCCCCCGAGCTGATGCGCCGGATGGTGGACGCCGGTGACATCGGCCGCAAGAGCGGGCAGGGCTTCTACACGCACTGACACCGCGATCGCTCCGGAAAACGTCACACCCCGGAGTGAATTCGGTATCGGATCGCTCACGGATGGCAACCTCCGACCGGTTAACGCAGTCAGAGGTTGCACACCGTTTTTCACCCATCACGGAGCAGGTCACCGCACTCACGACTCACGCACACGGGGAGCGCATATGCACATCAGGGGCGACCACGCCGAGCTGGTCGTCGGGGGCCGCCTCGACGTCCGCAGCGCGGCGGACGCCCGTACGGTCCTGCACTCGGCCGTCGACGACGGCGCCGGCGATCTGGTGCTCGACCTGTCAGAGCTGGACTCCTGGGACGCCACCGGACTCGGCGTGATCATGGGGGCCCACCGGCGGGCCGGCCGCTGCGGCCGGCGCCTCGTGCTGCGCGGCGTGCCGCCGCAGATGCAGCGCCTGCTGGTGGCCACCCGGCTGCACCGCATCCTGGCCATCGAGGGCGGCCTCGGGGTGGAGAGCCTGCCCCGGGTGTGACCGGCGTGCCCGCGGCGGCGCCCGGCGCCCACCGGGGCGGGACGGACCGGGACCCCCCGCGGCCGCGTTGCCCGGCGCACGCAATCCTCACGAGACTGTGACGTCTCGGGCGGCGTGGCACCCCGGACTGTCGGAGATACTGAGCAAAGGTTTAGGGTTCGGCTGCCCGCTGCCTCGAAACCCTCTAGCGGGCCCGGACCAGAAGCGACAGCGCGGTGTGCGGCAAGGCCGGGAGGGGCTTGTTGGACACACGACGCTTTTGGGGGCTTGAACCTATGGACCCGAACACCCGGGGGCCCGAGGACCATGGCCACGACGACGCAGGCACCGCCCGGTCGAGCGGATTCGACACCGGGGGCGGCGACGCGCCGCGTCAGCGCCCGCCCAGGGAATCCCTCACGTCCGACTTCGGGCAGCACGCGCCCGCGCTCGCCCGCACGGTGCGGCTCGTCTCCGGCGAGTACCTGCTCACCGTCAACCCGGTCGACGGCAGCGAGATCGAGCTGTGCCCGCCCGGGGAGCGGCCCGCGTCCCCCGAGAAGTTCACCACCGCCGAACGGGCGGAGGCCGACCGCGCCGCCGGACCGCCCGTCCCGGCCGGCCCGTCGCGGCCCGCGCTGCCGCTGGTGGCCCGTCAGGACGAACGCGAACGGCTGGTGCGGCTGCTCGCCCGCGGCCGCTCCGTACGCCTGACCGGACCCGCCGGCGCGGGCCGCACCAGCCTGCTCGACGTCGTCGCGGAGGACTGCGCCGACCTCGCCCCGGACGGCGTGGTCCGCCTCAGCGGCTTCCGCCGCACCGCCGACGACCTGCTGTACGACCTCTTCTACGCGGTCCACCGCGCGCCCCGGCACCGCCCCGGGCGCGAGGAACTGCTCCCGTACGTCCGGGAGATCGGCGCGGTCGTCGTCCTGGACGACATCGAGTTCGGCGGCGCCGCGCTCGACGAGCTGCTGGACGCCACCCCCGAGTGCGCGTTCCTGATCGCCGCCACCCCGGACGTGCCGGCCCCCTCCGCCGGTTCCGCCGTCGAAGAGGTCTTCCTCACCGGCCTGGAGCGCGCCCACGGCGTGGAACTGCTCGAACGCGCCGTCGGCCGTCCCCTCACCGAGGAGGAGGCCACCTGGGCCGGCGACCTCTGGTTCGAGTCCGAGGGCCTGCCGCTGCGCTTCGTCCAGGCCGGCGCCCTGCTGCGCCGGCGCGACCGGCTGCGGGCCGGTGCCGAAGCCGTCGACGAGTACGGCGTGTTCGCGGACGCCGGTCCCGCGGAGGCCGCGCCCCGGGACGCGGCCGGGACCGACGCCTTCTCCCTGCCCTCGCTCGGCGAGGCCGCCGCGCCCGCCCCGCTGCTCGCCTCGCGGCTGAGCGCCTCCGCCCGCGCCACCCTCGAGTTCGCCGTTGCGCTCGGCGGCGAGGTGCCGCACCAGGCCCATCTGCCCGCCCTCGTCGGCGACACCCACGCGGACGCCGCCCTGGGCGAGCTGGCCGACTGCGGCCTGGTCTCCCCGGTCGGCGCCCGCTACCGGCTCGCCGCCGGGGTGCTCACCCAACTGGAGGCCGCCGGGTACGCCGACGACATCACCGGCCGGGCCCTGAGCGCCGCCCGGCACTACGCCTGGTGGGCCGGGCACCCCTCGGTCACCCCGGAACGCGTCTGCGCCGAGGCCGACGCGGTGCTGGCCGCGCTGGCCGTCCTGGCACCGGCCACCACCCCGGCCGAGGACGCCGAGAGCCCCGCCGTCGCCCTGGCCCGCACGGCGGCGCCCGCGTTCGCGGCCGGACTGCACTGGAGCGCCTGGGAGCGGGCGCTGCGCGCCGGAGCCGAGGCCGCGCGGCTCGCCGGAGACGTGGCCGAACAGGCGTACTTCCACCACGAGCTCGGCGTCCTCGCCCTGTGCGAGGGGCACCTGGACCGGGCCCGCGCGGAGCTGGAGGCGTCCATCGGCCTGCGCGGCGCGCTCGCCGACAAGCGCGGCACGGTCGCCGGCCGCCGCGCCCTCGCCCTGGTGGCCGACCGGTCCGGCGACACCCCCGGGCTCGGCACCGAGACCACCACGCCCCTGCCCGGCCTCGCCGCGGCGGGCTTCGACCGGACCGCGGGGGACGAGGCGCCCGGCGCGCCGCGCGAGGAGCCGGCCCCGCCGACCAAGGTGGTCCCCGCGGCCTTCCCGTCCCTTCAGCCGCCCACCCGGAGCCAGGTCCCGGTGACCCGCCCCGGCGCCTCCCCGGGCGCGTCCCGCGCGGCGCGGGGCGGCATCAGGGGATTCGCCCGGCGCAATCTGGTGGCGGCGGGCGCGGGGGCGCTGCTCGTCGCCGTGCTCGGCACCGTCGTCACGCTCGGGGCCACCTCCGACAACGAGGGCGGCGGCTCTCCCTCCGACCGGGTCGGCGTCAACCCGTCCTCCAGCCAGGGCGCCGGCGACGACGTCCCGGGTCCCGGCCCGGCGGACGACGACGGCGACGGCAAGGGATCGGGCGGCGGCGGGCCCGTGGCCCGGCCCACGGACCCGGGCCCCGACGGCACCCTCGGCACCGCCGACGACCCGGCGCCGACGAGTTCGGGCGAAGCCTCGGACGGCCCGGGCGGCACCCGGGAGCCGAGCGACCCCGGCGAGCCCACGTCCGGCGAGCCGCCGGCGTCCGGGAAGCCGCCCACGTCCGGCAAGCCGCCGACGTCGGAGGAGCCGCCCAGCTCGGAGTCTCCCACCCCCGAGCCGCCGAGCTCCGGGCCGTCGGCCCCTGAGGAGCCGACGACCCCCGAGGAGCCGTCGAGCCCTGAGGAACCGTCGAGCCCCGCGCCGCCCCCGCCGTCCACCAC
>NZ_WYCT01001082.1 GCF_011008945.1 Streptomyces harenosi | reverse complement strand
GCACGCCGCGGTCCAGCGCCTGCGCGTGGTCGCTACCCATGATGCGCGCCACCACGTAGATGCACAGCGCCTTGGCGACCATCAACGCCAGCACCAGGCCGAGGATCAGCTGCCAGTTGCCAGCCACCACGCCCAGGTCCAGCGCCATGCCCACGCTGAGGAAGAACAGGCCCAGCAGGATGCCGCGGAACGGTTCGATGTCCGCCTCGATCTGGTGGCGGAAGGTCGACTCGCTCAGAAGCACGCCCGCGAGGAACGCGCCCATCGCCATCGACAGGCCGGACAGCTGCATCAGCAGCGCCGCGCCCAGCACCACCAACAATGCTGCGGCGGTCATCACCTCGCGCGCCTTCGATTCGGCCAGCACGCGGAACAGCGGAT
>NZ_WYCT01001081.1 GCF_011008945.1 Streptomyces harenosi | reverse complement strand
GGCTGCAACTGGGGCTGCGGATCCTGCGCACGGAAACGGCCGGGCTGGCCGCGATCGCGGCGTTGCAGGCGCAGTTGGGCGATCTGGGGTAAGGCTTCGTGGTAGTGCCGGCCGCTGGCCGGCATCCACGGGATCATGGGGTTGCCGGCCAGCGGCCGGCACTACCGGCTACCCGACCGGCGGATTGCCGATCAGGCCGCCAGCGAATCCAGCGCCGCTTCCAGTGCATCCAGGTTCGGCAGCAGCGCGCTCTGCTCACCCAGCAGCACGCGCATGTGCACGATCTGCGGCAGGGTTTCTTCGGAGGCGTCGGCCAGCAGGCCGTCGCGCGGCACCGAGATCAGCTGCGGGAAGTTCTGCGTCAGCAGCGCGTAGTACGGG
>NZ_WYCT01001080.1 GCF_011008945.1 Streptomyces harenosi | reverse complement strand
CCGTGGATCCACGCACGCCGCAAGCACCTCAGCTGAAAAAAGGGGACGGAGGGGATTAAGCCGCAATCAGCACAGGCGTGCCTGATGCGACTTAATCCCCTCCGTCCCCTTTTCTTCTAGACGCCTTCGCCCATCCGCTCCAGGCCTTCGCCGGCCAGGCGCAGGATCAGCTTTTCCAGCACCTGCTCTTCCTCTTCGCTCAGCACCGACATCAGCTTGCGGGTGATCTCGATCACCATCGGCGCGATGGTCTCGTACACCTCGAAACCGGCGGCCGACAGCGCCAGCACCGAGCGGCGGCGATCGTCGCCGTGGGTCTCGCGCTTGATGAAGCCGCGCTCCAGCAGGCGGGCCACGGCGCGGCTGACCGCCACCTTGTCC
>NZ_WYCT01001079.1 GCF_011008945.1 Streptomyces harenosi | reverse complement strand
CCCGTACCCGGGTGGCAACGCCTACGGTGGCACCAAGGCCTTCGTCAGCCAGTTCTCGCTGGGCCTGCGTTCGGACCTGCACGGCACCGGCGTGCGCGTGACCACGATCGAGCCGGGCATGGCCGAGACCGAGTTCACCGTGGTCCGCACCCATGGCGACCAGAATGCATCGGACAAGCTGTACAGCGGTGCCAATCCGATGACCGCCGAAGACATCGCCGAACAGATCTTCTGGGTGGCCACGCTGCCACCGCACCTGAACATCAATCGCCTGGAGCTGATGCCGGTCAGCCAGTCCTTCGCCGGGTTCCAGGTCGCCCGCGAGGGCTGACGCCGTGTGTGGAGTCGAGCCATGCTCGACTCGGCAGAAACAAAAAAAGC
>NZ_WYCT01001078.1 GCF_011008945.1 Streptomyces harenosi | reverse complement strand
GATGTGTGCCTTCGTTGTCTCCCGCGCGCGCCGGTCCTGAGCGCAGTCCGAAATCGACCGCTGTTCGCGCTCCACCGCCACCTGGCCTCGGGGCCGAGTGGGGGGCGGCGTGGTGAGCTGGTCGGGTGACGCACGTGGCCAAGAGGCTGGTTTCCTAGTTCGGCCACGGACGTGGAGGTCGGCTATGTCTACGCGAGAACGGTCGTATATGTTGGACCCGCCTGCTGCGGTCCGGTCCCTTGCCGGCGGGCTGACGTCGCACACCCATTCCCACATGCACGGCGAGGTTTGTCCGTGTCTGGGCATAGAAACGGAGAAGGTTTTGAAGCAGGTCCTTGAGGTGACAGGTAAGTCGAGCGCTTCCGTCGAGCACGTGTGGGC
>NZ_WYCT01001077.1 GCF_011008945.1 Streptomyces harenosi | reverse complement strand
GGCCTCGGAGATGTCTATAAGGGACAGACGCGCACCCCCACCGGGGCCGCACAGGCGCCGCAGGCAAGAACGCGCACCCCCACCGGCCCGCACAGGCACGAACACGCACCACACAGGCGCCACAGGCACAGGGCACAGGACGCCGCAGGCACAGGACGCCGCAGGCACAGGGCGCCGCAGACGCAGGGCGCCGCAGACACAGGGCGCCGCAGACACAGGACGCCGCAGACACAGGACGCCGCAGGCACAGGACGCCGCAGACGCAGAACGCCGCAGGCACGAGGCGCCGCAGGCACAGGGCGCCGCAGGCACGGGGCGCCCCGCGCACGGGGGTGCCACAGGCACGGCGGCGTGCCCGCCCCTACCTCTCCCGCCGCCCCAC
>NZ_WYCT01001076.1 GCF_011008945.1 Streptomyces harenosi | reverse complement strand
CATCAGCTTGACGTTGGCTTGGTTGCAGGCCGCGATCATGTCGCGGCATTCCTGCGACGCGACCGCCATCGGCTTCTCGCAAAGCACCTGCTTTCCGGCCGCCGCCGCGGCCAGGACGTTGTCGCGGTGCACGCTGTTGGGCGTCACGATGTAGACCGCCTGGATTGAGGCATTGGCCTTCAGCCGGTCCCACTCATCGTAGCCGTAGGCGGCATCCTCGGGCAGCCCGTATTGTCGTGCCACGAGCTTGGCCTTGTCGGGGGTGCCCGACATCACCGCGGCCAGCCGCGAGCGCTTGGTAGCCCCGAAGGCCGGCAGGATCTCGTCGAGGCTCAAACGCCCGAGGCCGACGACGCAATAGCCGACCCGCTGACCCGGAGGT
>NZ_WYCT01001075.1 GCF_011008945.1 Streptomyces harenosi | reverse complement strand
GAAACGTGTCGACATGCAAGCACTGTTTGAAAAATCACTGAAACGTCGTTACAAGTTAATTGCTCGAATCAGCGAGACCTTGAAAGAGATTAAAGATTTTGAGCTGTCTAAAATTCGTGTGACATTCGTTCCGAATTTGCCAGCGGATACTTCAAACGTCGTTGCAAACGCTAAAAGCTTGTATGGTGTCGTCAGCGATGAAACAGTATACAGTATGCTGCAATCGGCGACTGGCGTTGACGCTAAAACAGAAATGGAACGAATTCGAAATCAACAAGAAAATTCAAGCTTGCTGTCGGTTCAGTTAGAGAAGAATAGTCGTTTGTCTGACAGTGATTTGAATGGAGAAGACGATGGTAAACGAGTATTGGAAGAAGAGGAT
>NZ_WYCT01001074.1 GCF_011008945.1 Streptomyces harenosi | reverse complement strand
TCATCACTAATGTCGCTAATGGCAGTATTAGTGAGGACAGTACCGATGCAGTGAACGGTTCTCAGTTGAATGCGACGAATATGATGATTGAGCAGAACACCCAAATTATCAATCAGCTCGCTGGTAACACCGACGCAACCTATATCCAAGAAAACGGTGCGGGTATTAACTATGTGCGTACTAACGACGACGGCTTAGCGTTCAACGACGCCAGCGCACAGGGTGTTGGCGCTACAGCTATAGGTTATAACTCTGTCGCCAAAGGCGATAGCAGCGTAGCTATTGGTCAGGGCAGCTACAGCGACGTTGATACGGGTATCGCCCTGGGTAGCAGCTCTGTTTCCAGCCGAGTGATTGCCAAAGGCTCCCGTGACACCAGCAT
>NZ_WYCT01001073.1 GCF_011008945.1 Streptomyces harenosi | reverse complement strand
GGCATTCTCAAATACAAGTGCTATCGCTTGGACGACAAAGATACTCTTTTCTTCGAGGATCGAATTGTGGTTCCAAAAGGTGATCTGAGAAAAGTCATCATGAATGAGGCACACAATTCCCTCCTATCCATTCATCCTGGAAGTACAAAGATGTACCATGACCTCAAGCAGTCATATTGGTGGACTCGAATGAAGCGAGAGATTGCTCAATTCGTGAATGAATGTGATGTCTGCAGAAGAGTGAAAGCAGAACACCAAAGACCAGCTGGTCTCCTCCAACCTCTTGCTATTTCGGAATGGAAGTTTGACCATATCGAGATGGACTTCATGACTGGTTTTCCTAAATCCAAGCGTGGAAATGATGCTATCTTCGTTATCATTG
>NZ_WYCT01000107.1 GCF_011008945.1 Streptomyces harenosi | reverse complement strand
GTGGAGCGTTCGCCGTCTCTCCCCCCGGGGGCTGTCGGCCGGCCGTCACGACCGCGCGCGTGGAGGGTCCGTCGTCTCTCCCCCCGGGGCCTGTCGGCCGGCCGTCACGACCGCGCGCGTGGAGCGTTCGCCGTCTCTCCCCCCGGGGCCTGTCGGCCGGCCGTCACGACCGCGCGCGTGGAGCGTCCTTCCCGCCGCGGTCCGTGGCGGACGACGGCGGGGCACACCGGCGCGCGCCCGTGTCAGGTGGTGACGGCCCGGCGGCGGGCCGCGGAGGCCGCCATGGCGTGCTCGACGACGCCGACGAGTACCTCCTTGACCGACTCCCGCTCGCGCGCGTCGCACATCAGCAGCGGCACACCGGGGTCGAGGTCGAGCGCCTGGCGGACCTCAGCGGCGGGATAACGGGGCGCCCCGTCGAAGCAGTTGACGCCGACGACGAAGGGCAGGGAGCGGCGCTCGAAGTAGTCGACGGCGGCGAAGCAGCCCTCCAGGCGGCGGGTGTCGGCGAGGACGACGGCGCCCAGCGCACCCTCGGCGAGCTCGTCCCACATGAACCAGAACCGCTCCTGCCCGGGTGTGCCGAAGAGGTAGAGCACCAGGTCCTCGCGCAGGGTGATACGGCCGAAGTCCATGGCGACGGTGGTGGTGTGCTTGGCCTCCACTCCCCTGAGATCGTCCAGGGGCCGTCCGGCCTCGGTCAGCAGTTCCTCGGTACGCAGCGGCCGGATCTCGCTGACCGCGCCGACGAGGGTGGTCTTGCCCACACCGAAGCCGCCCGCCACCAGGATCTTCAGCGTGACGGGCTCGACCGGGGGCTTGCCGCGCTGGGAACGCCCGAAGATCATCGATCTCTCTCCTGCTGGGTGCTGGACGGGGCCGGCGGCGGGGTGACGCACCCGCGCCGCCGGTGAGTCGGCCGCCGGGAGCCTGCGGAACCGGTCCCCGGCCGCCGGGTGCCGGCGGCCGGGGTTCCCGGGACCGTGTCGTTCACAGGGCCCGGAGGCCGTTGATCACATCACGGAGAATGCTCTCGTCCGGCAGCTCGGCCGGGGGCACCGGCCGGGACACCCGGACGTACTCCGCGTCCACGAGGTCCCCCACGAGGACCCGCACGACGCCGACGGGCAGGTCGAGTTCGGCGGCGAGTTCGGCGACCGACTGGGGGGCGTCACGGCACAGTCCGACGATGTCCACGTGTTCCGGGGCCAGTGTCACGTCCGCCTCCGGATCGCCGGCTTCGGGTTCGGCGACGACCACCGCGATGAGGTCCAGGCGGTGCTGGCCCGGGCTGGTGGTGCGGCCCCGGGTCATGGCGTACGGGCGGACGACCGGTCCGGCCTCGTCGTCGAACCAGTGCTCTCTTCCCTGACCGTCTGCGCTCATGCCATCCCACTACCCGCCCGAGGGCAGATCGGTGCGCGGAGCGGTGCCCAGGTGCACGCCGACCCGCTTGACCAGGAGGGTCATCTCGTAGGCGACCTGGCCCACGTCGGAGTCGGCGTCGGACAGGACGGCGAGGCAACTGCCGTCCCCGGCCGCCGTGACGAACAGGAAGGCGTCGTCGAGTTCGACGACCGTCTGCCGGACCCGGCCCGCCTCGAAGTGGCGCCCCACGCCCTTGGCGAGGCTGTGGAAACCGGAGGCCACGGCGGCGAGATGCTCGCTGTCCTCCCTCGTCAGATCCTTGGACACCCCCGTGGGAAGGCCGTCCCCGGACAGGACGACGGCCTTGCGGATGCTCGCGACGCGGTCCACCAGGTCGTCGAGGAGCCAGTTCAGCTCCCCCTTGGCGGTCGCGGTGTGGCCGGTCGCCTTCGGTGCGGTCATCGACCGTCCCCCTTTGTCGTTCGTCGTGGTGCTGTGCCGCTGTGGGCGTCGTCGCCCGCGGCGTTCTCCTCGCGGCCGCGTCGCCAGCCGCGCTGGAGCGCGGCCATGCGGCTGCGTACTTCCTCGGCGTCCCGTTCGGCCGGGTCCGCCCCGTCGTCGCCGGGCCGCCCGGAGTCCCGCCGGAGCTGCGGGGCCAGGCTGGCCTGGCGGACCCGGCGGGGCAGCGGTCCGGAGCCGGTGGCCGGTCCCCCGGCCGCGCCGGGGCCGCTCGCCGCCGCCCCGTCGTCCCGTACCGGGAGGGGCTGGGTGCCCGCGGCCTCGTCGGCCTCCCGGGCGGGGAGGGGCCTGACGGCGGCGGCCGCTTCCCCGCGGCGCCGGGTCGGCAGCGCGGGCGGCGTGTCCGCCTCCCCGCGTTCCCCCCGCCGCGTCCTTTGCTCTCCCGGCGCCTCCTGCGCCCTCTGTTCCCCCTGCTCGCCCTGTGCGCCCTGCCTTCTCCGTTCCCTCCATTCCTGCCCGGCCTTCCCCCGGCCTTCTTCCGGTCCCGGTCCCTCCGCGGCTCCGGAAGGCTCCGCACCGGGCTTCTCGCGCCGGTCCCGGTCGCCGACCGGGCGGCCGTGCGAACTGACCAGCTTCGGCGTGCGGCGGCGGGGCAGGGGCACCGGGGAGGCCCCGTGGTCCTGCTCGCCGGGCCCGTCCCCGGCGCTTCGCGCGCCGGGGCTCGCGCGGTGCGGGCCGCCGGGAGCGCGCCCCGGTCCGTCCTGTGCGGGCGGGAGGGAGTGGCGCCTCCCGAGCAGCCCGCCGCGTTCACCGTCCTCGTCACCGAGCGCGTCCGGGAAGTCCGCGAGGGCGTCCAGGTCGACCGGCGCCTCCAGCTCGACGGGCCCGTCCAGGACGGAGGCGGGCAGGCCGGGCAGGTGCGCGGGCGCCGGGGAGAGGGCGGCGCGGCGCTGCTCCTCCGGTTCCCGCTGCTTGGCGTGCTGCGGCCGGTCGAGGCGGAACCCGACGCCGTTGGTGTCCGGGGCGTCGTCCGTGAGCAGCGGTTCGGGGATGAAGACGACGGCGGTGGTGCCGCCGTACGGCGACGGCTGGAGGGAGACCCGGACGTTCTGCCGCTGGGCGAGCCGGCTGACCACGAAGAGGCCGAGCCGGTCGGTGTCGGACAGTTCGAACTCCGGTGTCTCGGCGAGCCGGAGGTTGGCGTCGAGGAGGGCGTCGGCCGTCATGCCGAGACCACGGTCGTGGATCTCCAGGGTGAACCCGTTGGCGACCCGCTCGCCCACCACCTGCACGGCGGTGTGCGGCGGCGAGAACACCGTGGCGTTCTCCAGGAGTTCGGCCACCAGGTGGGTGAGGTCCGCGACGGCCGGGCCGATGACGGCGATCCGGGGCAGCCGGCGGACCTCGATGCGTTCGTAGTCCTCGACCTCGGCGACGGCGGCCCGCACCACGTCCATGAGCTGGATCGGCTTGCGCCACTGCCGGGAGGGGGCGGCGCCGGAGAGGATGACCAGGCCCTCGGCGTGCCGGCGCATGCGGGTGGTCAGGTGGTCGAGGCGGAAGAGGTCGGCGAGTTCCTCGGTGTCCTCGGTCCTGCGCTCCATGGTGTCGAGCAGGGTGAGCTGCTTGTGGAGCAGGACCTGGCTGCGGCGGGCGAGGTTGACGAAGACCTCGGAGACACCGGCGCGCAGCTCGGCCTGTTTGACGGCGGCCTCCACGGCGGCGCGCTGGAGGGTGTTGAGGGCCTGCCCGACCTCGCCGATCTCGTTCCTGGCGTACTCCAGGCGCGGCACCTCGGTCTCCACGTCGACCTGTTCCCCGGCCGACAGGCGGCGCATGACGCTGGGCAGGCGCACGCCGGACGCCTCGTGCGCCTCCAGGCGCAGTTGCCTCAGGTCGCGGATGAGGCCGCGGCCGACGCGCACGGACAGGAAGAGGGAGACCAGCAGGGCCAGCAGCCCCAGCACCCCGGCGACGACCGCCTTGGCAATGACGGCCCTCGCGACCGGACGGACGCGGTCCTGGTAGCGGTCGGCGGCCCGGTCGTCGAGGGTGCCGAGTTCGTCGAGCGCCTTCCCGGCGGCGGTGTCCCAGCTCCGGGCGGTGACGCCGCTGGGGATGGCGGTCCCGGAGGGGGTGGCGGAGGAGACGGCCGCCTCCTCCGCCACCCGCAGCGGTGCCGAGGAGGCGTTCTTCCAGAAGCGTTCGTAGCGGGCACGGTCGGCGGCGGGCAGCAGCGGCAGGTTGAGGTCGTACAACTGGGTGCGCTGGGCCACGAGGTCGGAGACGTCCCGTGTCTCGGCGCGGGTCAGCCGGCCCGAGACCAGCGCGGAGCCGAGGAGCGCGTCCTCGCGGGAGAGCAGTTCGCGGGCGCGCGAGAGGCCGACGAGCGCGCGGTACTGCTTGTCCAGGTCGACGTTGTCGACGACGTGGAGACCCCCGAGCAGGGTCTGGCAGGAGTCGACCAGGCGGTTGTAGAGGTCGAGGGCCTGGGCGCGGTCGACGGTGCCGTCCTCGACGCCGCGGCGCAGGGAGTCGAGGCCGCCGAGGGCGTCCAGGACGGCGGTCAGCCGGTCCTCCTCGCCCTGGCTCAGTGCCTCGCGCACCTCCGCCTCCCGGGCGTTCTCGAGGACCTCGGCGACCGCCCGGTCGGTGGCGGCGCGGCTGCGGCGCAGGGCGGTGAGGGCCTCGGAGGCGCGCGGATCGGCGAGGTAGACGAGGGTCTGACGGCGTTCCTGCTGCACGACGCGGACGGTGTCCTCGACGGGGTAGCCGATCTGCTCCACGACGGCGGACACGCTGAACAGGCGGCCCGCCTCGCGTCCCGTGAGCACGGTGGCGAAGGCCCAGATGGCGGTCAGGGACAGCAGCGGCACGAGCAGCAGCGCCACGATCTTCCGGCGGATCGACGTCCCGCGAAAGCGCATGGCCTCCCCCAGCTCGACCCCCACCGACCGGGGGTGCACACGTGCGTCAACAAACGGCGCGAGCCTACTACCGCCACGGAGATAACTCGAAGACCCTTCCGGACGGCGAACTTCCGCACCGGCACGGCAGAAGGCGCATGTGTCGGACTATTCCGGGACATGCCGCTGCGGCGGTCGTGGCGCGTCGAGGGCCGAAGGGCCGGGCGCGGCGGGGCGGTTGGCCGGCCGGTCACCATGGGGGGGAGAATCAGCGGGGATTTCGCGCATCCGGGGAATCCTGAGCGGGCCTCGTTCGTCCTGATTGTGCGGGGGCGGAATCGGTCGGGGGAACCGCAGGACGCGTCCGGGCGGCGTAAAAGTGCGCAAGCCGGGCAGCCACTGGGAAGCCGGGTCTTCCGGCCCAGGGGCAGACGGCTGCCGGCGGTGGGGAGTGACACGTTGATGGGGACGGCGGAGCGGCGCGAGACACCCGGGGACGGCGGGACGGCGCATCCGACGGCACGTCCGGGCCCCGGGGCAGGGGAACACACCGTACCGGCGGCCGGACGCGGGACGGCGGTACCGGAGTCGGGGACAGCGAGGCGCGACATATCCGCGGCCGGGCGCGCCCCCGGAGGCGAGGGCGCGGCCGCGCGCGAGGCGGGGAGGCGCGCGGAGGCGGTCCCGGACGGGGCGGCCCCGAGGGCCGGTGCGCGGTTCGGCGCGGACGGTGCCGGCGAGGCCGAGCCGGAGCGGCAGCCGGCCCACCGGTCCCTGTGGGTGGAGGAGCCGGCCCGGCGGCGCCGGCTGCCGGACCCGGTGCGCACGGCGGCCGTACGGGCGGTGCTCGTCGTCGCCGTGACGCTGATCCAGGCGATGGTGGCGTTCCTGTCCGCGCTCGCCGGTTCCTGGCTGGCCTTCCCCATGGTGATCAGCGGTGTGGCCAGCACGGTGGTGGCCACGTGGGCCGTCCTCGACGTCTGGGTGACCCGCCAGGTGTGGAACCAGCGCCACGGAGTGGTCTCGACCCCGAGCAGCACGGCGCGGGCGCTGCGGCGCGAGCGGCGCCGGGCCCGGCGCCGGGCGCGGGCGGAGGAGCGGGCCCAGGAGCGGATACGGCGGCGGGGCGGCGCCGGGCGGTTGTCGCACCCCTGAGCAGCGGCGCCGCCGGGCGCCGGTCCGCCCGGGGGCGGCCGGACGGCCTGCGCACACGGCCGGGCCTCGTCTGCCGGAGCACCGGGCACGCCTGCCACCAGCCGTAGCGGGACGGCCGCCGTCCGGATCGCCGAGGCTTTGGTCCGGAGCCGGCCGGGCGCCGCGGGCCCGGCATGATCCACACGAGTGGCCTAAGCGGGCCGCTTGAACATCCGCGTCGCGGTGATCTCGCTGTGCACGGCGTCCGCCTCCCCGGCCGGGGCCTGCTGCGGCAGCCCGGGCCGGAGGTGCTCCTCCACGCTGATGTACTTCAGGCCCGCCCTCAGGTCGGCGTCGTTGCGCAGCCGGATGACCAGCGGGAACTCGGCGAGCGCGGTCGTGTCGAACAGGCCGGTGGTGTACAGCAGCTGCACGCCGAGCGCGTCGGACACGGCCCGCTGGAGCTCCAGCAGGTAGGTGGCGTTGGCCCGGCCGATGGGGTTGTCGAGGAAGAGCGTGCCGGCGTGCCGGTGCTTGTCGCGGCCCCGGTCGTTGGAGCGCAGGGCGGCCATCGTGCAGTACAGGGCGATGGCGGCGGTCAGGAGCTGGCCGCCGGAGAACACGTCGCCCATCTGCCCCACGGGGACGCGCTCGGCGCGCAGCACGGCGTCCGGCTTGAGGATCTCCACGGCGACGCCCTTGGGCTGCAGGGCCGCCGCCACACCGCGCAGCAGCAGGGACATGCCGTCGCGGCGCAGGTCGGAGTTCTTCTTCACGGCCGCGCGGGTCGCCTCGTCGATGACCTCGCCGAGCCGCTCGGTCAGCGTGGCCTGGTCGGGCTCCTCGAAGCGGATGCGCAGGAACTCCTGCCCGGACCACTCCCCGAGGCCCTCCGGCAGCCGGGAGAGCCGCTGCGCGGACCGCAGGGTGGCCAGGGACGACTCGACCAGCCCGCGCAGGCGGTCCACGATCGAGTCCCGGTTGCGCTCGAGCTGGGCCAGTTCGTCGGTGAGGACCCGCAGCCGGGGCGCGAAGGCGTCGGCCCACTTCTGGGCGTGCTCGGGCAGCGCGGAGGCGGGCAGTTCGCGGATCTGCTGCCGGGCCGGGGTGCGGACCTGCTCGTAGCGCGTGGAGTTGGCGTGCCGCACGAGGACGTCGCCGGCCTCGCGCACGGCGGCCTCGGCGGCGGACAGGTCGGCGGCGCAGCCGCGCAGCGACCGGCGGGCCTCGGCGGCGGAGTGCCGGGCCTCCTCCAGGGTGCCCGGGTACGGTTCGGTCTCCTCCTGCTCCTCCTCGGCGGCCTGTTCGCGCAGCAGGTCGCGGAGCATGGCGGCGATCTCGTCGAAGCCGCCCGCCGCGTCCTCGGCGGCGCGGTGGGCCTCCAGCAGCTCGGCGTGCGCCTCGCGGGCCTGGGCCAGCGCCTCGGTGCGGGAGGCCAGTTCGGCCGTCGCGGTGCGCAGCAGGGCCTGGGCGTGCTCGGCGTCGCGCGGGGCCAGTTCCCCGGGCAGCTCGGTGTGGGCCTCGCCGTCCTCGGGGGCGAGCCGCTCGGCCTCGCCGCGCAGCCGCCCGAGCTGCTCGCTGGCGCTGGACATGCGCGTCTCCAGCAGGTGCACCAGCTCCTCCGCGCGGGCGGCGGCGGCCTGCCGGCTGGGCCCGTCGGAGCCGTCGGGGGACTCCAGCAGTTGCTCCGCGCGGGTGCGGACCTTGTTGCTGAGCCGGTCCAGCTCCGCGCGGGCCGCGCTCTCGTCGCTCTCCGCGCGCGCCTGCTCGGCGCGCAGGTCGGCGCCGACGCCGACCTTCTCGTACACCTGCGACGCGGCCCGGTAGGCCTCGCGGAGCGCGGGCAGGGACGCCTGCGGCGCGCCGGTCCCGTCCTCGGGCACATCGTCGGGGGCGCCCGCGATCTCGGCGCGCTCGGCACGCAGCGCCCGCGCCGTGCGGCGGGCGTCGTCGGCGGCGCGCTGGGCGGCGCGGCGGTCCTCGTCGGCGGCGCGGGCGCGCTCCAGGCACGCCTGGGCGCGGGCCTCCGCCTCGGCCGCCTCGTCGGCGAGCTCCCGCAGCCGGGCCTGCCAGCCGGCCCGCTCGCGCAGCCGGTGGGCGAGCCCGGCGAGGGCGTCGGCGGCCCGGCGGGCCTTCTGCGCGGCCTCCTGCCGCTCGTCGCGCACCCGTACGGCCTCGGCGGCGGCCTCCTCCGCCTCGGCCCGCGCGGTCCGCGCCTCGGCCAGCTCGGCCTCGGTCTCCCCGGCGAAGGCCCGGGCCTCCTCGGCGGCCCGCGCCAGCTCGGCGAGGCGCCCGGCGGGGCATCCGCCGCGCCAGGAGGCGAGCCGCGCCGCCAGCTCCCGGTCCTTGGCCAGCCGCCCGGCCAGCGCGCGGATCTCCTCGTCCCGGCGGGCCGCCCGGGCGCGCAGCGCCTGCCGCTCCTCGTCGGCGGCGTGCTCGTCGTGCATGGCGGGGTTCGGCGGGACGAGGAACACCTCGCCGGTGTCGCTGCCGGGGGGCGGGGTGGGCGCCAGGAGCGCGGCGGCCGTACCGACGGCGACGGCCGAGCGGGGCAGCAGGGCGGCGTCGCCGAGGGCCTCGCGGGCGCGTGCGTGGGAGTCGGGGTCGGTGATGATGACGCCGTCGACGAGCTCCGGGCGGGCGGCCAGCACGCGCGCGTGGTCGGCGGGGTCGACGGACTGGGCGAGGTAGCGCCAGCCGGGCAGGGCGGGGATGCCGTGCTCGCCGAGGAACTCCACGGTGGCCAGCACGTCCGGGCCGGGCGGCAGCAGGCCGCCGTCGCCGAGCGCGCCGAGGATGCGGGCGTCGTCGGCGGCGGCGGTACGCAGGTCGAACAACTGCCGTTCGGCGGAGGAGACGGCGTCGTCGAGCAGCTCGCGCAGCTCCTCGGCGAAACGGTCGAGCTCCTCGGCGGTGAGGGCGGCGTCGGCGGACCTCGGCGCGGGGGGCGCGGCGCCGTCCCCGTCCCGGTCCTGCCGGGGCTGCGGGATGCCCGGGCGGCTGCCGGGGGCCAGGCCCAGCAGTTCCGCGAGCCGCTCCTCGGCCGCCAGGGCCTCGGCGGTGCGGCGCTCGGCCTCCAGGGCCCGCGCGGCGGCCGTGGCCGCGTCGGCCGCGCGGGCGGCCGTCAGCTCGGCGCGGGTCTCCGCGGCGGCCGTCTCCCGGGCGTGCTCGGTGGCGCGGCGGGCCGCCTCACGGGCGGTGTCCCACGCCGCGACGGCGCTCTTCTCGGCGTCGCTGGCGGCGAGGGCGGCCCGCGCCGGGTCGGCGTCGGGTGCGCTGTCGTCCAGCCAGCCCGCGCGTACCGCCTCGGCGGTCTCCTGCTCCACCTCGGCCAGCCGCTGCCGCAGGTGCCCGGCCTCGCTGCGGGCCCGCTGCGCCTCGGTGGCGGCGGTGGTGGAGTCGCGGTAGGCGGCGTCGCCGGCCTCCTGGAGGGCCGCGGAGCGCTCCTCCTCCTCGTTGGCGTGCGTCTCGGCCTTGCCGGCCGCCGCGTGCAGCGCCCGTACCAGGTCGACCGCGGCCTTGGCGCGCGCGGCCAGCGCGGGGGCGGCGTCGCGCTCGGCCTCCTGGATCGCGGCGGACACCCGGGCGACGCGGTCGGCGGCGGCGCGGTGGCGCAGGACCGCTTCGGCGGCCTGCCAGGCGGCGTGCAGGGTGCGCGCGTCCGCCAGTTCGCGCTTCTGCGCGGCGGCCGCCTTCTCCGCGGCGGTGAGCGCCAGGGAGGCGTGGCGGTAGGCGAGTTCGGCGGCGATGAGCGCGCTGCGCTCGCGGGCCGATTCGGCGTGGGTGACGGCGTACGCGGCGGCGGTGACGCGCTGGGCGAGGTCGGCGGCCCGGGCGCGTTCCCGCACGCCGCGCGCGGAGAGCCGGCGGGCCAGGGTACGGGTGCGGCGCTCGGCGGCGGTGTGCACGTCCCGTGCGCGTGCGCGGGCGTCGGCGACCTCGACGATCCGGCCGAGCAGCTCCACCGAGCCTGCGGTGAAGTCGCGCTCGGCGATCAGCTCGGCGCGCCGGCCCAGCTTGTTGCCGAAGCCGCTGACCAGGTCGGCGAGCCCGTCGGTGTCGCGGGTGTCGGTGACGGCGCGCAGCAGCAGGTCGGTGAAGTCGGAGTCCTTCTTGACCGCGAACAGGCCGGCCGCCTCGCCCTCGTCGGCGTTCATCTCCCGCTGGTAGCGGAAGAGTTCGGGGTCCAGGCCGAGGTCGCCGAGGTGCTCGGTCCAGCGCTCGTGGATCTCCTCCCAGTGCACCTCCAGGTGCGGGTAGGCCCGGCCGGCCTCCATGAGGGCGTCCCGGAACCCCTTCATGGTGCGGCGCCGCCCCCGGGCACCGGAGACTCCCTCGACGGGCGGGCGTACGGCGGTGGACTCGGCCACGGGCAGGTTGTCCAGGGCGAGTCCGGGGCCGGGCCGGAAGGAGTACCACGCCTCGGCGAACTTGCGCGGGTCGTTGGAGACCTGGCGTCCGCGCCACTCGCTGACCTTGCCGACGACGACGCACTCGCCGGTCTGCACGTGCTGCCACTCCAGCGCCACGTGCCCGCAGTCGTCGGCGAGCAGGAACTTGCGCAGCACGCCGGAGCTGGCGCCGCCCAGGGTGTTGCGGTGGCCCGGCAGCATCACCGAGAAGATCAGCTTCAGCAGGACGGACTTGCCGCCGCCGTTCTCCAGGAAGAGCACGCCCGCGGGCGCGGGCCGGCGCGGGGGGCCGGCCGGCTCGTCCTCGAAGAACTCCGCCTGCGTGGGCGCGGGATCGGGCACGGGCTCGCCCACGCCCCGCAGGTCAAGCACGGTGTCGGCGTAGCGCGCACCGGCGGGCCCGATGGAGTAGAGGCGGACCCGGGACAGCTCGTACATGGCGGACTCTCGTCAGTCTTCGTGAAGTCGTGGGGGGCGGGGTCGGGGTCAGGAGGCGTGGAACGGCAGCCCGGCGTCGGCCACCAGTTCCAGGTCGTCGGTGTCCTCGGCGGGCAGCAGCGTCGGCGTGCCGTCGGTGACCGGGACGACGCCGAGGTCCAGCAGCTCGGCCATGGCGGCGCTGCCCGCCATGTCGCGCACCTGGAGCTGGTAGCGGGCCGTGGTGCGGTACGTGCCGCCGTTGTCGTCGCCGGTGCGCTGGAGGAAGCCGGAGTCGGTGAGGAAGGCGACGGCCTTGCCGACGATGCCGGTGGTCGAGCCGGGGAGGCGGCGGGCGTCCTTGGTCGCGCCGGTCGCGCTGCGCCGGGCCCAGATCCGCCAGGCGGCCTCCAGCCCGGGCGCGTCGGTGGCCGGGTCGGTGTTCTCGCCCTGCTGCGCGGCCCGCTCCTCCAGCCGCCGGCAGGCCTGCCGCACGAAGGCGTCGACGCCGTTGACGGTGACCCGCCCGATGTAGCCGTCGTCGGCGAGGTCCTCGGGGCGGGGAAAGGCCATGGCGGCGACGGCGAGATGGGCCAGTCCGTGCAGGAAGCGGTCCCCGGAGTCGGCGGAGGCGCGACGCGCGTAGTCGCCCATGCGGACGGCGAACACCGAGTCCTCGGCGGCGGTCACCGCCATGCCCGCGCGCGGTGAGACCTCCAGCACGACCAGGCCGAGTCCGGCGGCCACGGCGTCGGCGAGGCGGGCGAAGGGCGGGTCCTCGCGGTAGCGGCGCAGCAGGTCGGCGTACTCCTGGTCGCGCGCGGGGAGCAGCTTGGGCTGGAGGCCGAAGGCGACGAGCCGGGCCGCGTCGGCGGCGTCGGCGGGCGTGACCGCCGCGGACGCCGGGGCCGCGGCACCGGTCTCCGGCTCGCTCCGGTCGACGTGCTCGGTCACGGGCGGTGCTCCTTGCTGGGGTGGTGCTGGTGCGTGGGGTGGTGCCGGTGCACGGTTGGCCGCCGGTGCGCGGCGTGCTGCCGGCGGGTGCGGCCGGGCCGGGGCGTGCGGCCGCGGTGCGCGGGGCCCGGCGGGGGCGCGGGGCGTCCGCGCGGGTGCCGGTGCGTGGGACGCTGGGCGTGGTTCATGCGGCTTCCGTCCGGTCCGCGGCCATGCCGGCCGCGTCCAGCAGGGCGGTGCCGACGATGAGGTCGGCGCCGCCGAACTCGGGGTCGTCCAGCTCGGTGCCGTCGTCCACGGCGAACAGCAGCTTCTCCTCGCCCTGCCGGTAGGCGGTGCCGACGGGCGGGCTGGCCGCGTGGATCGCCAGCAGGGCGACGAGGTAGGGCAGGTCCGGGTCCTGTCCGCGTGCCTCGGCCAGCAGTCCGGACAGGCGGCGCGGCGCGTCGTGCGGCAGGTCGAGCAGCTCCATCGCCGCCGCCAGCTGCTCCTCGGTGAAACGGCTGTCGTCCGGTGTGGCGATCAGGTCGGGCTCGGGCATCTCGGCACCCAGGTGCTCCCGCTCCACGGGCGGGGTCAGCAGGAGGTCGACGAGGTCGCCGACCCGGACCGAGGCGGGGGTGCGCAGCCCCGTGCCGTGGGTGAAGAAGGCGTCGGTGACGCGCAGGGCCTGCTCCACGGGCAGCGGCAGCACGGGCGCGACGAGGTGGCCGTAGAGGTCGATGCCCGAGGCGGCCATGGGGGTGGCGAAAGCCTGGCGGTCCTGCTCGGCGCGGAAGAGCGGGCCGGCCTCCAGCAGCCGGGACTGCAACTGGGTGTGGCGGCGGATGCAGTCCTTGACGATGTCGACGAGCTCGGCGGCACGGCGCTTGTTCCCGGGGTCCTCGGACTCGTCACGGGCCTTGCGGATGTTGGTGAGGATCGCGTTCTCGTGGCGGTAGCGGTCGGCGACGTGGTCGAGCGCCTCGGCGATCATGTCGGGCACGGCGTTGAGCCAGTCCACCGCGCGGACGTTGCGCCGGGTCGCCTCCAGTGCCTTGCGCAGGTTCTCGGAGTACTGCACGGTGCGGTACCGGGCCTGCTCGGCGGCGAGCTGGGCGTCGGCGAGCCGGCCCCGGCTGATGAGCACCTCCAGCTTGACCTCGGCGGCGATCTGGGCGCTGGTGACATCGGTGTCCAGGGCGCCGACCAGGACGTTGACCGCCTCGTCCGTGGTCCGCAGGTAGACGGTGCCGCCGGGGCCGGGGACCTCTTCGATCAGCTTGAAGTCGTAGTCGCGCCGGACGTAGGTGCCGTCCGGGTCGAAGGTGCCGTACACCGCGCGGAAGCCGCGGTCGACGCTGCCGACGTTGATCAGGTTCTCCAGGACCCAGCGGGCCACCCGCTCGTGCTCGGCGGCGGGGCGCTGCGGGGCCTGGGCGGCGATGCGCGGGATCAGCCGGGCGACGATCTGCTCGTGGTCGGCGCCCGTGTCGAAGTCCATGTTCAGCGTGACGAGGTCGATGGCGGCGAGCGCGACCTCGGCCATGCCGTAGACCGAGTACTCGCCCGCGAGATTGGCCTTGCGCGCGTCGAGATCGTGCAGCGGCGCGGTGCAGGCGAGCGCACGCAGCCGCCGCGCCAGTCCCTCGTCGGCGGCCGGGCCCACAGCAGGCCGCGGCCCCGCGCTGAGCTGGGGCGGAACGCTGTCCGTCGATGCAGGCGAAGTCACGGTGCACAGACTAGGTCCTCGGTCTGACAACCTCCCAAACGACCGCAGACGGACCCCGGCGCGACCCGCGGGCGCGCCGCCGCGCGTCCGGCGCCGGCGCGACCGCGGCCACCGTCCTGGCGCCCCGTCCGCCGGCCGCTACCGCCCTTCGTCCCCGACCCGCCGCCGGTACACCTCCACGACCCGCTCCAGCGAGTCGGCCAGATAGACGGCGAGCAGCCGCTCGGCGGCCTCCCGGTCCCCCGCCTCCAGGGCCTGGAGGATCTGGAGGTTGCGGGCCATGTACGGCTCGTGCAGGCGCCGGGGGTCGTCCACGACATGGAAGGCCAGGCGCAGTTCGGCGAAGACGCTGCGCATCAGCTCGTCGGTGCGCTCGCTGCCGGCGAGGGCCACCAGTTCCCGGTGGAAGTGGATGTTGGCCGTGCCCACCGCTTTCCAGTCACCCTCCCGGGCCGCGCGCCGCCCCTCCTCCACCGCCCCGGCGAGCGCCTCCAGGCCGAACGGCGGCTCGCCCAGGCCCCGGACGACGGCGCACTCGACGAGGGCGCGGGTGCGGTAGATGTCCTCGACGTCCTCCACGGTCAGGACCCGGACGAAGACGCCGCGGTTCAGCTCGTGGACGAGCAGGCGTTCATGGGTGAGCAGCCGGAACGCCTCGCGGAGGGTGTTGCGGGAGACACCGAGCGCGCCGCCGATGCTGTCCTCCGACAACCGGGTACCGGGCGGGAAGGAGCCCTCGGCGATCCGGGTCCTGAGGATGTCGGCGACCCGCTCCGCGGTGCTGGTGCGTCCGAGGAGCGCGCGGTCGTCGGCCAGTTGGGTGAGCGGATCTGCCATGCCCGGAATTCAATCGCGGAACACAAGAACGAGACAACGGGGGTATTGAGGGATCGTTGAACAATCCCCTACGGTGCTTCGCACGGCGGCGTTTCCCTCACCGCGCCGCCGCCTCCCCCGCCCACGGAACGGCTCACCGTCAAGCACCCTCCGTCCTCCTTCTGCGAGGTGCCCATGAGCACGACCCCTCCACCACGGGCCACGAGCCCCACCGGTCCAGACCCCGCTGCGGACGGACGCGGCGCCGAGGACGGCGCGTTCGGCTGGCTGCGCGCCCTGGGGCCGCGGGGCCGCCGCGCCTTCGGCGGCGCGTTCGGCGGCTACGCCCTCGACTCCTACGACTACTTCACGCTCCCGCTGAGCATGGTCGCCCTGGCCGCCTACTTCGGCCTGGACAGCGGCCAGACCGGCCTGCTCACCACCGTGACCCTGGTGGTCTCCGCGGTCGGCGGCGCCCTCGCGGGAGTGCTCGCGGACCGGATCGGCCGGGTCAAGGCGCTGCTGCTGACCGTGACCACGTACGCGGTGTTCACGGTGGCCTGCGGCTTCGCGCCCACGTACGAGACGCTGCTGGTCTTCCGCGCCCTGCAGGGCCTCGGCTTCGGCGGCGAGTGGGCGGTGGGCGCCATCCTGGTCGCCGAGTACGCCGGGGCCCGGCACCGGGGCCGTACGCTCGGCGCGATCCAGAGCGCCTGGGCCGTGGGCTGGGGCCTGGCCGTGATCGCGTACACGATGGTGTTCTCGCTGGCCGGTGACGACCTGGCCTGGCGCATCATGTTCTGGACGGGCGCGCTGCCCGCGCTGCTGGTGGTGTGGGTGCGGCGCAGTGTGCGGGACGCCCCGGAGGCGGCCGCGGCTCGCGAGCGCAGCGCGCGGCGGGGCTCCTTCGCGGCGATCTTCGCTCCGGCCCGGCCCGGGACGCCCGGTCTGCTGCGCACCACGCTCTTCGCCGGTCTGCTGTCCACGGGCGTCCAGGGCGGCTACTACACGCTGGCCACCTGGGTGCCGACGTATCTGAAGACCGAGCGCGGCCTCTCCGTGGTCGGCACCGGCGGCTACATGACGTTCCTGATCTCGGGCGCCTTCACCGGCTATCTCACCGGCGGCTACCTCACCGACCGGCTGGGGCGGCGGCGCAACATCTGGCTGTTCGCGCTGCTGTCCGCGGTGTGCGTCGTGGCGTACGCCAACATCCCGGGCGGCGCGGACACCCTGCTGCTGGTGCTCGGCTTCCCGCTCGGCTTCTGCATGTCGGCGATCTTCAGCGGCTTCGGGTCGTACCTGGCCGAGCTGTATCCCACGGCCGTGCGCGGCACCGGCCAGGGTTTCACGTACAACACGGGGCGTGCCGTGGGCGCGGTGTTCCCCACGACGGTCGGCTTCCTGGCCGACGGCTGGGGGGTGGGCGGCGCGCTGGTGTTCGGCGCGATCGGCTACGGCCTGGCGGCACTGGCACTGCTGGGACTGCCCGAGACCCGGGGAAGGGAGCTGGCGTGAATCCGGTACACGACGGTACGGCGGGCGCGGCCGGGGACCGGCCGCTGGTCCTCGTCGACGAGCACGCGCACGCGTGGAGCCCGGAAACGGCCCGCGCCCGCATCCGCGAGGGCCTGGCGGGCCCCACGGCCGGGGTGGCCGCGGGGCGCACGCAGGCCAACCTGATCGCCGTGCCCGCCGACTGGGCCTACGACGTGCTGCTGTTCTGCACGCGCAACCCCCAGCCCTGCCCGGTGCTCGACGTCACCGACGCCGGGTCCTGGACGACCGTCCTCGCCGAGGGCGCGGACCTGCGCACCGACCTGCCGCGCTACCGGGTGTGGCGGGACGGGGAGCTGGTCGACGAGCCGACGGACGTGCGCGCCCACTGGCGCGAGGACCTCGTGTCGTTCCTGATCGGGTGCAGCTTCACCTTCGAGTGGGCGCTGGCCCGCGCGGGTGTGCCCGTCCGTCACGTCGAGCAGGGCCGCAACGTGCCGATGTACGTGACCAACCGGCCGTGCCGGCCGGCCGGACGGCTGCGCGGACCGCTGGTGGTGTCGATGCGCCCGGTGCCGCCGGAGCACCTGGCGGCGGCGGTCCGCGAGACCCGGCGGTTCCCGGCCGTGCACGGCGGCCCGGTGCACTGCGGCGACCCGTCGGTGCTCGGCATCGGCGACCTGGGCCGGCCCGACTTCGGCGACCCCGTCGCGTCCGCGCCGGACGACGTCCCGGTGTTCTGGGCGTGCGGGGTGACCCCGCAGGCGGCGGTGGCGGCCTCCCGCCCGCCGTTCGCGATCACCCACGCGCCGGGGCGGATGTTCCTGACCGACGTGCTCGACGAGCAGTACCGCGTGGCCTGACCGGGCACCCGCGCGGCCCGCGCCGGGCGGGTGCCCGGGCGGGCCGGAAGACCTCTCGGATGCGGAGACACTGGAGACATGACCTCGATCGACCTCAACGCCGACCTCGGCGAGGGCTTCGGCCGCTGGCGGCTCACCGACGACGAGCGGCTGCTGTCGGTCGTCACCAGCGCCAATGTGGCCTGCGGCTTCCACGCCGGGGACCCGGCCACCATGCGCCGGGTGTGCGAACTGGCGGCCGAGCGGGGGGTGGTGATCGGGGCGCAGGTCTCCTACCGGGACCTGGCCGGGTTCGGGCGGCGCGCGATGGACGTACCGCCCGCGGAGCTGGCCGCCGAGGTGGCGTACCAGATCGGCGCCCTGGAGGTCTTCGCGCGCGCCGCGGGCTCCCGCGTGGCGTACGTCAAGCCGCACGGCGCCCTGTACAACCGCGTGGTCCACGACGCGGAGCAGGCCGCCGCGGTCGTCGAGGGCGTGCTGGTCGCGGACGGCCGGCTGCCCGTCCTCGGCCTGCCCGGCTCCCGGCTGCTGGACCTGGCCGCGCGGGCCGGTCTGCCGGCCGTCCCGGAGGCGTTCGCGGACCGTGCGTACACCGACGAGGGCACGCTCGTGCCGCGCGGCCAGGACGGCGCGGTGGTGACCGACCCGGAGGCCGTCGTGGAGCGGTCGGTGGAGCTGGCCCGTTCGGGCCGGGTCACCGCGCGCTCCGGGGCGCTGATCGGGGTCCGGGCGCGTTCGCTGTGCGTGCACGGCGACACGCCCGGTGCGGTGGAGCTGGCCCGCCGGGTCCGCGACCGGCTGGAGGCGTCCGGCGTCCGGGTGGAGTCCTTCGTATGAACGTGCTGCGGGTCGGTGAGGACGCCCTCCTCGTGGAGGTGACCTCCGGGGAGGAGGCGCAGGCGCTCCACGCGGAGCTGCTGCGGCGGCGGGCGGAGGGGTCGCTGAGGGCCCGGGAGATCGTCCCGGCGGCCCGCACGGTCCTCCTCGACGGCCTCGCCGACCGGGCCCGGGTGATCTGCGAGCTGTCCGCCGCCGAGGTGCCGCCCGCTCCCCCGCGCGCGGGGGCCATCGTCGAGCTGCCGGTCCGCTACGACGGGCCGGACCTGGGCGAGGTCGCCGCGCACTGGGGCGTGCCCGAGCCGGAGGTGGCGCGCATCCACGCGGGCACCGAGTTCCGCGTCGCCTTCTGCGGCTTCGCCCCGGGCTTCGGCTATCTGACGGGGCTGCCGGCGCGCTACCACGTCCCGCGCCGGGACACCCCGCGCACGGCGGTCCCGGCGGGCTCCGTGGCGCTGGCGGGCCCGTACACGGGCGTCTACCCGCGCTCGTCGCCCGGCGGGTGGCGGCTGATCGGCACGACGGACGCCGTGCTGTGGGACCACACGCGGGAGTCGGCGGCGCTGCTGTCCCCGGGCACGCGCGTGCGCTTCGTCGACCGGGGGCGGTCATGACGGACCGTGCGCTGGCCGTCGTACGGGCCGGTGCCCTGACCACCGTGCAGGACACCGGGCGGCCCGGCCACGCCCACCTGGGGGTTCCGCGCTCCGGGGCGCTGGACGCGCCCGCGGCGGCCCTCGTCAACCGGCTGGTCGGCAATCCGCCGGGGGCCGCCGTCCTGGAGACCACCCTCGACGGCTGTGCGCTGCGCCCGCGTTCGGCGGTGACGGTGGCGGTCGGCGGTGCCCCGTGCCCGGTGACGGTGGACGGGCGTCCCGCCCCCTGGGGCGCGCCCGTGCACGTGCCGGCCGGGGCGCTCCTCGACGTGGGGGCCGCCGTGGCCGGCGTCCGCGGCTACGTGGCCGTCTCCGGCGGCATCGCCGTCGAGCCGGTGCTCGGGAGCCGCTCCACCGACCTGCTGTCGGGGCTCGGGCCGCCGCCTCTGCGCACCGGCGCCGTCCTGCCGCTGGGACGCCCGGGCGTCGCGCACGCGCGCGTGGACGTCGCCCCGCAGCCGGCGCCCCCCGCCGAGCTGGTGCTGCGGGTGACCCTCGGCCCGCGCGAGGACTGGTGCGCGCCGGAGGCGGTACGGACGTTCACCTCCCGCCCCTACCGGGTCTCGCCGGCGAGCAACCGCATCGGCCTGCGCATGGACGGCCCCGCGCTCACCCGGGCCCGTACCGGCGAACTGCCCAGCGAGGGCATGGTGCTGGGGGCCGTCCAGGTGCCGCCCGACGGCAGGCCGGTCGTGTTCCTGGCCGACCATCCGACCACCGGCGGCTATCCGGTGATCGGGGTGGTGCGCGCCGCCGACCTCCCGGCCGCGGCGCAGGCCCGGCCGGGCACCCCGGTGCGCTTCGTGGCCGTACGGCACCGCTGAGCCCCGGCGGCGGTGCTCCCCGGCCCGCGGCCCTCCCGGGGCTCGTGACGCTCCGGGCCGGGCGCCCTCGCCTCCCGGCGCGGCACCCTGCCCGGCCCCCGCGCCGCGGCCGGCCCGCCGACCGCTAGCGGACGGTCTCCGGCCGCTCCGTCACCGACAGCGCGGCGAGGGCCGCCGACACCGCGGCGCAGGCGCGCAGGTCGAGGCGGGCGGTGGTCCCGCGCGCGTGGTGCCGCAGTTCGTCGGCGGCCAGGGCCAGCAGTTGGGGCAGCAGGTCGGTGCAGCGCCGGGCCGCCCAGCCGGTGCCCGCGGTGGCCAGCCACCACAGGTTCGCCGCCCGGGTGGGCTCCGGGAACCCGGGGTCCGGTGAGGGGGCCGGGCCGGTGGCCAGGCCCCGGGCGGCCAGCAGGGCGTGGAAGCGCAGGGCCAGTTGCCGGTGCCCCCGCTCGCCCGGGTGCAGCCGGTCCGCGCTCCACAGCGCCCGGTCGGTGACCCAGTCGCCCGCGCGGGCGTGCAGATGGACCGCGCCGTGGCGGCCGGACAGGGCGTGGACGACGGCGTTGACCGCCCGCTGCCGCCGCGCGAGCGGCCCGGCCAGCGGCCCCGGCAGCCCGAGCAGCGCGCCGGGGTCGGGCAGGCACGCCGTGAGCAGGACCGCGCCCTGCCCGGCGAAGGCGGCGTACACCGCGTCGAGGCGGGCGGCGACGGCGCCGATGTCGAAGGTGCGGCGCAGGGTGTCGTTGACACCGGCGACGACGGAGACGATGTCGGGCCGCAGGGCGAGCCCGGCGGGAAGCTGCCGCTCCAGCACGTCCCGGGTCTGTGCGCCGCTCACCGCGAGATTGGTGAACTCGACGGTCTTCCCGGCGTCCTCGGCGAGGCCCACGGCGAGCAGCGCGGCCCAGCCGCGCCGGCCGCCCGGGGCGGGGTCGCCCACGCCCGCGGTCAGCGAGTCGCCGAGGGCGGCGAACCGCACGGGCGCCATGTCACACCCCCCGCGCGAGGGGACGCGCCGGGGCCGCCGCGCCGGGCGCCGCCCAGGGTGCCGGGGGCGCCCCCTCGGGCGCCGCGTCGTGTGCCGCGTCGTGCGCCGCCAGGAACGCGGTGACCGCGGCGTCCCACCCGAACCACCCGGCTCGCGCGCGTGCGGCTTCCCGCCGCGCCGCCTCCGGGCGGCCGAGCACGTCCTCCACCGCGTCCGCGAAGCCCTCCCCGTCGTCGGCGGCCACGGCCCCGCAGGCCCCGATCACCTCGGGCAGCGCGGAAGAGGCGCTGGCCACCACGGGCGTCCCGCACGCCATCGCCTCCAGCGCGGCGAGCCCGAACGTCTCGGCGGGTCCCGGCGCCAGGCAGACGTCGGCAGACGCCTGGAGCGCGCCGAGCAGACGGCGGTCGCGGACATGGCCGAGGAAGGTGACGGGCAGCCCGTCCTCCCGCGCCCGCCGCTGGAGCCGGGGGCGCAGCGGCCCGTCCCCGGCCACCACCAGCACCGCGCGCCGGCCGCGCCGCCGCAGCACCGAGAGCGCGTCCAGGGCGGTGCCGGGCCGCTTCTCCACGGACAGCCGGGAGCACATCACCAGCAGCGTCTCCCCCTCGCGCGCGTGGCGCGCCCGCAGCCCCGCGTCCCGCAGGCCCGGGTGGCGCGCGGCGAGGTCGACGCCGAGCGGGGCCCGTACGACGTTGCGCGCCCCGATCCGCACGAACTCCCGCTCGGCGTACTCGGTGGTGCACACCACGCGCGCGTAGGCGTGCGCCGTACGGATGTTGAGGGCGTCGGCGGCGCGCCGGGCCGCCGCCTCGGGCAGTCCCCAGGTGCGCAGGACGCCGTCGGCGCTCTCGTGGGAGACCATCACCGCGGGGATCCGGTGGTGCCGCGCCCACGCGCCCGTCCAGCGCAGCGTCGTGCGGTCCGACACCTCCAGCCGGTCCGGCGCGAGTCCTTCCAGGAGCCGGGCCAGGCGCCGCCTGCCGGTCAGGACGCGGTAGCCGCCGGTTCCGGGCAGCGGCGGCGCGGGCAGGGTGATCACCCGCCCCTGCCCGGTCTCGCGGTCGCCGGCGTGCTCGCCGGGGACGATCAGGACCGGTTCGTGCCCCGCCGCCCGGTAGCCCCGGCCGAGTTCGCGCAGCGCGGTGCGCAGGCCCCCGGAGGCGGGGGCGACGAAGTTGGCGAGCCGTACGATGCGCAGTCCGCGCGCGGTGTTGCGGTTCATGCCGCCACCGCCGGGGTCCGCAGGGCGAGGACGTCCGCGTAGTGGCCGATCAGCCGGTCGCCGACGGCCGCCCAGGTGCGCTCCTCGACGGCGGCGCGGCCGGCCGCGCCGAAGGCCGCCCGCAGCCCCGGGTCGGCGGCCAGGGCCCACACGGCGTCCCGTACGGCGGCGGCGTCGCCGGGCGGGACCAGCAGCCCGGTGCGGCCGTGGGCGACCAGATCCAGCGGTCCGCCCGCGGCGGGGGCGATGACGGGGACACCGCTGGCCATGGCCTCCTGCACGGTCTGGCAGAAGGTCTCGAAGGGGCCGGTGTGCACGAACAGGTCGAGCGAGGCGAAGATGCGGGCCAGGTCGTCGCCGGTGCGACGGCCCAGGAAGACGGCGCCGGGCAGGGCCTCCTCCAGCGCGGGCCGGCAGGGTCCGTCGCCGACGATCACGACCCGGACGCCCTCCAGGTCGTGGACCCCGGCCAGCAGTTCGACCCGCTTCTCGGCGGCGAGCCGCCCGACGTAGCCGACGATCAGCTCGCCGCCGGGCGCGAGTTCGCGGCGCAGCGCGGCGTCGCGCCGGCCGGGCCGGAAGCGGACGGTGTCCACTCCGCGCGGCCACAGCTCGACCCGGGGGACGCCGTGCGCCCGCAGGTCCCGGGCGGCGGCGCGGGAGGGGGCGAGGGTGAGGTCGGCGGCACCGTGCACGGCCCTCAGCCGCCGCCAGGCCGCCGCCTCCCCGGCGCCCAGGTACGTCCGGGCGTATCCGGCCAGGTCGGTCTGGTAGACGGCCACCGCGGGGATGCCGAGCCGGGCGGCTGCCGCCATGCCGCGCACGCCGAGCACGAAGGGCCCGGCCAGGTGGACGAGGTCGGCGCGGTGCCCGGCGAGTGCCGCGGCGACCCGCCGGCTGGGCAGGGCGACCCGGACCTGCGGGTAGCCGGGGAGCGGGAGGGAGGGGACGCGCACGACCGGGCACGGCGCCTGGAG
>NZ_WYCT01001072.1 GCF_011008945.1 Streptomyces harenosi | reverse complement strand
TCCCACAGCAGGGTCGCCCAGTCCGCGCCCAGCCCGGCCCGCCCCAGTTCCTCGGCCAGCAGCGGGAGGCGGACGGCGGGCCAGCGGGCGGCCCGCGCCAGCAGGGCGTGCGCCTCCCCGCCCCGGCCCTCGCCGCGCAGCCGGGCCAGTGCCGCCACGCTCCCGGCGACCTCCCGGCGGTCGGCCGCGGTCGGCGGCCTCACCGGCGCCTCCGGCGGCGGCGCGCTCTCGGCGACCCCGGCGAACCGCGCCCCGCGCGGAGCGCGTCCGTCACCGGGCGCCGGTGCGGGCAGGCCGGGTACGACGTCCGGCGGTACGGCGACGGGCGCCGGCTCACCGGCGGCCTCACCGGCGAAACGGGCACCACCGCGCCGCCGGTGAGC
>NZ_WYCT01001071.1 GCF_011008945.1 Streptomyces harenosi | reverse complement strand
GTGGCCAACCGCCTGCGCAAGAACCTGAAGAAGTTCAAGAGCTGGCGTGCCCGCGAAGACATCACCTGCTTCCGCGCCTATGACGCCGACCTGCCGGAGTACGCGGCCGCCATCGACGTCTACGAGGAAGACGGCGGCAAGCGCCGTACCTTCCTGCACGTGCAGGAATACGCCGCACCGGCTGCCATTCCCGAGAACGACGTGCGCCGCCGCCGCAACGAGCTGCTGGCCGCTGCGCGCGAAGTGTTCGGCGTGCCGCCCGAGCAGGTCTCGATGAAGTCGCGCGAGCGCGGCAAGGGCGGCAGCAAGTACGGCCGCTTCGAGCAGCGTGACGAATTCATCGTGGTGCGCGAGAACAATGCACTGCTGCAGGTGAATCTGTT
>NZ_WYCT01001070.1 GCF_011008945.1 Streptomyces harenosi | reverse complement strand
GCCATGAGGGCCGCATAGGGCTCGTCGAACAGGTCACTCAGAAGGTCTCGGCGCGCCTGCCACCCGCCGGTCCCCGCCGCACCCTTCCTGATCCAGAACGACTTCCAGGAAGTGTGATCCCGGAACGGGAGTTTGAACGGAAACCCCGCCCTGTCTGAGCTTCGCTCCAAAGCGCGCACGGCCACGCGCATGTCACCATCTGCGATCTTGCCGGCTCCGCTTCCGTCCGTGCCGGAATGCTGGAAGTCATCTCTGACCAGGTCCATCAGAGCAAGGGTGACATCCAGATCCGCAAACTTCGGGTCCCGTGTCTCGATGAGGCTGGTCAGTCGATCGGTGTCCAACACCTCCGAGTCTGTCGATCCCCACTGATCGGTCTGCTC
>NZ_WYCT01001069.1 GCF_011008945.1 Streptomyces harenosi | reverse complement strand
GCGTCACTGCTGGTGCGGCGCAACATGCCGGAGGATGGGGTCAGATCCCTTTTACGCCGCAAAAGGGATCTGACCCCAGCAACAGAAGCCGGCCAGCGGCCGGCGCTACCGGATTACCGGGGCACCGATCGCGCGCAGGCAGAAGCTGCAGATCGCATCCACCAGCGCGTCTTCGTCGCGGTGCGCTTCGCGGCTGGGCGCGGTCGGACCGACCATCGCCTCGGTGAAGGCGCCGACCAGGCACGCGGCGGCCACATGCGCGTCCTGCGCCGGCAGCTCACCGGCGGCCACGCCTTCCTCCACCAGCCGCAGGAACACGTCGCCGAACGCGCGACGTCCGCGCATGCGCTCGGCCTCCACGTCCGGATCGACCGGTTCGACGA
>NZ_WYCT01001068.1 GCF_011008945.1 Streptomyces harenosi | reverse complement strand
GGTCACAGACAATGCCGACCAATCAACGCCTTGGAGCCAATCGTTCCCGTCTTTGCTTACTCCGGCCTCTTCCAAATGAGCAGCGATGAACGCTTCGGCCTGCATGAGCCACCTTTGGACAGTATCTTCCTTACTAGGAATCAGCAGGATTTCAGAGACGCTGCTGGCATCCAGCCCGTCCACACGGATAAGCAGAAAAATGCGCCGCCACAAACGCGGCATGTCCTTCAGCAGGTCGAATGCAAAAGCGAACTCGCTCGACCGATCAACTAGCTCCTGCTGTTCCGCGATCGTTGCGGCATCGGGATGCTGACTGTCAGCGATGATATCGGCCAGCCTGAGTGTGTCATCGGGCTGATAAAATTCGAAGACTTCCTCTTCCAC
>NZ_WYCT01001067.1 GCF_011008945.1 Streptomyces harenosi | reverse complement strand
CAGCGATCCCCAGCTGTGGCCGACGAGCGCGGCGCGCTCCACGCCCAGCGCGCGCAGCAGCGCCACCACGAAGTCCGCGGCCTCTTCGACGCTCTGCGGCGCATCGCCCGCGCTGCGTCCATGGCCGGGCAGGTCCACCGCCAGCACGTTCCAGCCGTGGTGCGCGAGGTGCCGGCTCTGGAAGCCCCACACGCTGTGGTCGTTGAGCACCCCGTGCACCATCACCGCCGTGGGCTTGGCGGGGTCGAAGGGCTTGCCGCCCGTGTAGCAGTAGGCCGCGTGGCCGTTGACGGTCACCTGCATCACGCACCCGCCTTTCCGCCGCCGGCCTGGCCGCCTGCGCTGGCGCCCACCTTCTCCGCGGCCCTGAGCGCGCGCTTCAGG
>NZ_WYCT01001066.1 GCF_011008945.1 Streptomyces harenosi | reverse complement strand
GCGTTACACTGCGCCACGCCCACTGCCAGGACTGCCCATGCCCGCCACTTCCGACCTGCTGGCCTTTGCGCTGGTTTCGCTGGCCATGGTGCTCACGCCCGGGCCGAACATGATCTACGTCATCTCGCGCTCGATCTGCCAGGGGCCGATGGCTGGCCTGATCTCGCTGGGCGGGGTGGCGCTGGGCTTTGTGTTCTACATGCTGTGTGCGGCACTGGGCATCACCGCCCTGCTGATGACCGTGCCGTTCGCCTACGACGCGCTGCGCATCGGCGGCGCGCTGTACCTGCTGTACCTGGCCTGGCAGGCGCTCAGGCCCGGCGGCCGTTCGCCGTTCGCGGTGCGCGACCTGCCGCAGGACAGCCCGCGCAAGCTGTTCACGAT
>NZ_WYCT01001065.1 GCF_011008945.1 Streptomyces harenosi | reverse complement strand
GGGCCAGCGTGCACCGGTCTGGAAGCACTCGCACGGGACCGGCCGGCCCTCGTCGAACGCCGGATCACGGATCGCGTCCACGCGGTCCTGGGACATCTCCTGCTGGGCGAGCGCGAACAGGGCATCGAACATCACGCTGCTGGTCTGGCTGCGCATCGGTGCGGCTGCGATCTGCACTGCGCCCTTCGGCGCATGCAGCACGAAGCTGCCCTTGGCAGCGGCTTCGGCGCGCGCATGGCGACCGTCGAATTGCAGGTCGGCCGCCTGCGCGGTCGATCCCAGCGCTGCCCCCAGGGCAGCGGTCAGGCAAATGATCTTCAGCATCGAAGCGGCGGACCGGCTTGCGCCCGTCGGCCTCCCTCCCTCTCTGCACGCGTTGTAGGTC
>NZ_WYCT01001064.1 GCF_011008945.1 Streptomyces harenosi | reverse complement strand
GCAAACGATCGAAGGTCGCATCAGCTGATGCCACACCTATGGAAATTGGCCGAGCCGGTAGCCGACGGCACAGAAGGCGACGCCGACCGGAAGGATTTGACATGATCGACCCCGCCTACTGCAGCCTGCTCGCCCGTTACAACCAGTGGATGAACCGCAAGCTCTACCAAAGCTGCGGCGAATTGACCGAAGCCCAATGCAAGCAGGATGTCGGCGCCTTCTTCGGCTCGATCCAGGCTACGCTCAACCATCTGCTCTATGCCGATACCATCTGGACGCGCCGCTTCACCGGCCGCCCGCTCGACGGCCTGCACGCCCGCATGGAATTCCATCCGGACCTGTCCGCCTTGCGCGCCATGCGCGACATCTTCGACCAGGAAATCAT
>NZ_WYCT01000106.1 GCF_011008945.1 Streptomyces harenosi | reverse complement strand
CACCACTCAGATCTACACTTCTAGCTTCGTCGGCAGCGTCAGATGTGTATCAGAGACAGCCACCGCCCGCCGTCCCGCCACAGCCCTCGCCGGATGCGCGCTCGCCGCCGCGGCCGTCGCCCCGGCCGCCGCCGCGCACGACGGGCCGCGGGACGACTCGCGGACCGCCGGCCGGAGCGGCGGCGACGGCCGGAGCGGCGGCCGGGACGACGGCCGGAGCGGCGGCGGTGACGACAGCCGCCGCGGCGACGGCCGCCGCGACGCCCCGCGGGACGCGGGCCGCTGCAGAGGCGTGGTCACCGCCGACGGGCTCGCCCTGCGCAGCGCGCCGCACCGCGGCTCCCGGGTCGTCCGGTACGCCCACCGCGGCGAGGTCGTCTCCCTCCGCTGCAAGACCCCGGGGCCCGCGGTGCGGGGCAACCCGCTCCGGCACCTCCTCGCCGACGGCACCTGGGCGGGGGATGCCGCCCGCTCCATCGACAGCCTCGGCCCGGCGCCGCGCTGGTGCTGATGCCGACGGCGCACACATCACGTCATGTGGGTAAGTTCCGGACATGACGAAGGCCGGATCCGGAACGCCCGTGGCAGCGGCGGCGGACGCGCCCGCCGCCGCCGCTGCCCGCCTCCCCCGGCGCCGTGGCGTCGAGTTCTCCCTGCTCGTCCTGGCCGTCCTGCTCTGCGTGTTCGGCTACTGCGACGTGGGCCTGGCCCAGCACGGCACCGTCCCGCCCGGGGCCGCCGGTTACGGCGCCGGGCTCGGCGTGCTCGCCCTGCTCGCGCACCTCGCGGTGCGGCTGCGGGCGCCGTACGCCGATCCGCTGCTGCTGCCCATCGGCGTCCTGCTCAACGGGCTGGGCCTGGTGCTGATCTACCGGCTCGACCTGGAGACACCCGGCGACCGGGCGGCTCCCACCCAGTTGGTGTGGTCGACGCTGGGCATGGCGCTGTTCATCGTCGTCGTCCTGCTCCTGCGCGACCACCGCGTGCTCCAGCGCTACGCCTACGTCTGTGTCGCCGCCGCGCTGGTCCTGCTGACGGTGCCGATCCTGTTCCCGGCCGTGAACGGGGCCCGCATCTGGATCCGCATCGCCGGCTTCTCCATCCAGCCGGGCGAGTTCGCGAAGGTGCTGCTGGCGGTCTTCTTCGCCGCGTACCTCGCCGCCAACCGCAGCGCGCTCGCGTACGCGGGCCGCCGGGTGTGGCGGCTCCAGCTCCCCACCGGGCGGGTCCTCGGGCCGATCGTCGCGGTGTGGCTGGTGAGCGTGGGCGTGCTGATCCTGGAACGGGACCTCGGCACCTCGCTGCTCTTCTTCGGCCTGTTCGTCGTCCTGCTGTACGTGGCCACCGGCCGCACGGGGTGGATCGCCGTCGGCCTGCTGCTGGCCGCGCTGGGGGCCGTCGCGGTGGGCCGGCTGGAGCCGCACGTGCACGGCAGGATCGAGGACTGGCTGCACCCGTTCGCCACGATCGAGGCCGGGCAGGGCGCCAGCCAGCTGGCCCAGTCGCTGTTCTCGTTCGCGGCGGGCGGGGTGACCGGGACGGGGCTGGGGCTCGGCCACTCCGTGCTCATCGGCTTCGCCACCAAGTCCGACTTCATCCTGGCCACCGCCGGGGAGGAGCTGGGCTTCGCCGGGCTGAGCGCCGTCTTCCTGCTGTACGCGCTGCTCGTGGAGCGCGGCTACCGGGCGGGCCTGCTGCTGCGCGACCCGTTCGGCCGGCTGCTGGCGGTGGGGCTCGCCTCGATCGTGGCGCTCCAGGTGTTCGTCATCGCCGGCGGGGTCACCGGGCTGATCCCGCTGACCGGCATGGCGATGCCCTTCCTGGCGCAGGGCGGGTCGTCGGTGGTCACCAACTGGGCGATCGTGGCGCTGCTGATCCGGGTCAGCCACTGCGCGCGGCGCCAGTACGACGGGCGGGTGGCGCCGTGAGCGGCGGGGAGGCCACGTGACCCGGCACATCCGGCACGCCGCCGCCTTCTGCGTCCTGCTGCTGGCCGCCCTGCTGGTGAACGCCGCCCGGGTGCAGATCGTGCAGGCCCCCTCCTACGACGCCAACCCGGCCAACCGCCGCCCGGAGATCGCCCGCTACCAGCAGCCGCGCGGCGACATCCTGGTCGGCGGCGAGCCGGTCACCGGCTCCCGGGACACCAGGGAGCACCTGCGCTACGAGCGGACGTACGCCGACGGCCCGCTGTACGCGCCGGTGACCGGTTTCGCCTCGCAGGAGTACGGCACCACGCTGCTGGAGCACGCCGAGGACGGGGTGCTGTCGGGGACGGACCCCATGCTCACGCCGTTCCCGCTGTTTCACGACTCCGCCCCGGGGCGCGGCCCGGGCGGGGACGTGGTGACCACGATCCACCCGGCCGCGCAGCGGGCGGCCTACCGGGGGCTGGGCCGGCGCAAGGGGGCGGTGGCGGCCGTCGAGCCGTCCTCCGGCCGCATCCTGGCGCTGGTGTCGACCCCCTCGTACGACCCCGGGGAGCTGTCCGGCAACGGCACGGCGGCCACCCGGTCCTGGGCCCGGCTCAACGGCCACCCGGACCGGCCGATGCTGAACCGGGCGGTGCGGCAGACGTACCCGCCGGGCTCGACGTTCAAGGTGGTCACCGCGGCGGCGGCGCTGGACGCCCGGGTGGTGCGCGACGTGGACGCGCCCCTCCGCTCCCCCGATCCGTACACCCTGCCCGGGACGCGGACCAGGCTGGCCAACGCCTCGCGCGGGTGCGCCGGCGCCTCGCTGCGGGTGGCGTTCGAACGGTCCTGCAACACGGTGTTCGCGAAGCTGGGCGTGGACGTGGGCCTGGCGCGCATGGCGGCGACGGCGAGCGGCTTCGGCTTCAACGACGCCGGCCTGCGCATTCCGTTCTCCGTCGCGCGCAGCACCTTCGACACCTCGGTGGACCGGGCGCAGCTCGCGTTGTCGTCGATCGGGCAGTACAACACGCGGGCCACGCCGCTGCAGATGGCGATGGTGGCGGCGGCCGTGGCGGGCGGCGGGCAGGTGCGGGAGCCGTATCTGGTGGAGCGGACGGTGCGGGCGGGCGGCGGCACGGTGGCCGCGGCCGGGTCCCGGCCGGTGCGGCGGGCCATGTCCCCGTCGACCGCGGCGCGGCTGAGGCAGCTCATGACGGACGTGGTGGAGAACGGCACCGGCGCCCGGGCGGCCATCCGCGGCGCGCGGGTGGGCGGCAAGACCGGCACCGCCCAGCACGGCGTGGACAACTCCGGGGTGCCCTACGCCTGGTTCGTCTCCTGGGCGCAGGGCCACGGGGAGCTGGAGCCGGAGGTGGCGGTCGCGGTGGTGGTGGAGGACGCGGCGGCGGACCGCGCGGACATCACGGGCGGCGGGGTGGCGGCACCGATCGCGCGGGCGGTGATGGAGGCGGTCCTCGCCTCCGGGGGCGGACGGGGGGAGGGTTGACAGCCCGGCGGCCGGCCATAGGCTCCCGCCCGTGAAGCATCCCTTACTGCGCTCCCTGTCCGCCGTCGGCGTGGCCGCGGCACTCGCCCTGCTCACTTCCTGCTCGGAGGAGGAACCGGGCATGTCCCGGGAACTGTCCGAGGCGGTCGAGAAGGAGTGCGCGGGGCGGGTGGCACCGCAGAGCCTCGATCTGGGCCTGCCCGAGGACATCGAGAGCAAGGCGTCCGGCAACTGGCACGCGAACGGCAACGGCTCCTGCTGGGTGTCCGCGACCGAGCACGGGGACACCTGGTGGCCGTTCTACCTCACCGTGCGCACGGACCGCACCCACGCCGCGGTGGCCGCGGTACGCGACGAGAACTGCGCGGAGATGCGGGCGGAACCGGAGCGCGCTCTCGCCTACACCGAGGGCGAGGGGTACTGCTCCGCCTTCCGTATCCTTCCCGACTCCCGGGACTACCGCGCCTACGGGGCCGTGGGCCGCTTCTACGTGGAGATGACCGTGGACGGGGACCGTCCCCTGGGCGACGAGATGCCCCCGCGCGTCCGGGAGCGCTTCGCCCGGGTCATGGACGACCTGCGCGAGCACTACGACGGCTGACACGGCTGACGGCGGGTGTGCCCGTCGCGGTCTCCACGTCCACCCTCGGGCGCCCTCCACGACCCCCTGTCGCGGAGGGCGCCTTTCTCGTACACCCGTCCCGGTGGACGTCCGTTCGGAGAAGTCGTGCGCGGGGGATTGACGGTCTTGCTGACAGGCAGTCTCATAAGACGAGTGGAGTACCCGTGGGTAACCCGGACGCGAACCCGTACGACGAGGTGGGGACAGCCATGACGACCCTGACGGAAGCCGACGCGCTCGAAGGGCTGCGCGACGCGCTCGGCCTGCTCAAGGACCGCGAGCAGGTGGCCGAGCGACTGCTCGACTCTTCCGCCAAGCACTCCTTCGACCCGGACGAGGAACTGGACTGGGACGCGCCCTTCGAGGAGGGCAAGTGGTTCTGGCCGCCGGAGCTGGTGTCGCTGTACGACACCCCGCTGTGGAAGCGGATGAGCGAGGAGCAGCGCATCCTGCTCTCCCGGCACGAGGCCGCCGCCCTCGCCTCGCTCGGCATCTGGTTCGAGCTGATCCTGATGCAGCTCCTGGTCCGGCACATCTACGACAAGGCGGCCACCAGCGCCCACGTGCGGTACGCGCTGACCGAGATCGAGGACGAGTGCCGGCACTCCAAGATGTTCGCCCGGCTGATCCAGCGCGGCGACACGCCGTGGTACCCCGTCAGCCGCGTCCACCAGCACCTGGGGCGGCTGTTCAAGACGATCTCCACCACGCCCGGCTCCTTCACGGCCACGCTGCTCGGCGAGGAGGTCCTGGACTGGATGCAGCGGCTGACCTTCCCCGACGAGCGGGTGCAGCCGCTCATCCGGGGCGTCACGCGGATCCACGTGGTGGAGGAGGCCCGCCACGTCCGGTACGCCCGTGAGGAGCTGCGCCGGCAGATGGTGACGGCCCCGAAGTGGTCCCGGGAGTTCACCCGCGTCACCTCCGGCGAGTTCGCCCGGGTCTTCTCGGTCGCCTTCGTCAACCCCGAGGTGTACACCAACGTCGGGCTCGACAAGCGGGAGGCGATGGCCCAGGTCAGGGCCAGCGCCCACCGCCGCGAGGTCATGCAGACCGGCGCGAAGCGGCTGACGGACTTCCTGGACGACATAGGCGTCCTGCGCGGCGTGGGCCGCCGCCTGTGGCGCTCGTCGGGGCTGCTCGCCTGACGGGAGCCCCCCGGTGGCCGCCGGGCCCACCGGTTACCCTGCGGGTCATGACCCCGCAGGCCCCCACCCCCGCCTATCGCAGGCTCAGCGTCGAGGAGCGCCGCAGTCAGCTCCTCGACGCCGCGCTCTCCCTCTTCGCCCACCGGCCGCCCGAGGAGATCTCGCTGGACGACGTGGCGGAGCGGGCGGGGGTCTCCCGGCCCCTGGTCTACCGGTACTTCCCCGGCGGCAAGCAGCAGCTCTACGAGGCCGCCCTGCGCTCGGCCGCCGACGAGCTGCGGCACTGCTTCGACGAGCCCCGCGAGGGGCCGCTGCTGGCCCGGCTCTCCCGCGCCCTCGACCGCTACCTGGCCTTCGTCGGCCAGCACGACGCCGGCTTCAGCGCCCTGCTGCGCGGCGGCAGCGTCGCCGAGACCTCGCGCACCTCGGCCATCGTGGACGGGGTGCGCCGGGCCGCCGCCGAGCACATCATCAGCCACCTGGAGGTCACCGCCCCCGGTCCCCGGCTGCGGATGACCGTACGGATGTGGATCACGGCGGTGGAGGCCGCCTCCCTCATCTGGCTGGACGAGGGCAAGCAGCCGCCCGCCGAGGAGCTGCGGGACTGGCTGGTGGAGCAGTTCGCGGCCACGCTGTCGGTCACCGCGCGCCGCGACCCGCAGACGGACGCCCTGGTGCGGGCGCTCGCGGCGGACGCCTGAGCCGCACCTGGCCGGCCGGCGCCGGCCCATACCCGACACTGGTGGCGTGAAGAGCGAAGACACCCCCTTCGAGGGCGGGCCCATGGACGGGCGGGTGCTGCCCGTGCTGGTGGGGATGACCGGCCATCCGCCGAAGACCTACCGCATCCCGGTGCCGGACCCGCACGGCGGAGCGCCGACGGTGCTCGTCTACCGGCGGGTGCCCCGGGAGGAGGGCCGGATCGGGTTCGCCCGCTGGAAGTACCGGTACGACCCGGAGGGCAAGGCCCGCTCCCGGCCGCGGTGGCCGTGGTCGAAGCCGGACGCCACGCCGGGCGGCAAGCCGGACGACGCCGACGGGTGACACCGTTGCGCCGAACCGCGCACACTCGGCGCGCGCGCCCGCGGCGGCCGCCGGATGCTCGCGGTGCGGAGCGGACCGGCCGCCCCGCACCGGAGGTGATGGCGTGTCAGGAAACCTTCTGCGTCTGGCCTGCACGGCGGCGGTGGCCGCCGGGATCGCCCTCGCGCCCCCCGCGCCCGTCCCCGTCTCGGCCGAACCCGCGCCCGAAGCGCGCTCCGTCGCCGACCTGCTGACGGACCTTCAGCGGCTGTACCGGGAGGCCGAGAAGGCCACCGAGGTCTACAACGCGACCGAGGAGAGGCTGGAGAAGCAGCGCGCGGAGGTCCGGCGGCTGGACGACGCGCTGGCCCGGACCCGGCTGTCCCTGCGCGAGCGCCGGGAGGCGGCGGGGCTGCTGGCCCGCCGGCAGTACCAGAGCCGCACCGACCTCTCCCCCTACCTGCGGCTGCTGCTGGCCCGCGACCCGCAGCACGCCCTCGACCAGGGGCAGGTGATCGGGCGGCTGGCGCGGGAGCGGGCCGAGGCCGTGGCGCGGCTGACCGGCAGCGAGCGCGAGGCCGGCGAGCTGGCCCGGCGGGCCCGCGCGGCCCTCGACGAGCGGCTGGCCCTCGCCGAGCGGCGCAGGAAGGAGCGCGACGAGGTACGGCGAAGGCTGCGCGACGTCGAGAAGCTGCTCGCCTCCCTCAGCGCCCGGCAGCTCGCCGCCCTCGCCGAGCTGGAGCAGCGGGGGGTCACCCGGGCGCAGGAGCGGTTCCTGGCCTCCGGGGTGCTCGGCGACGACGCCAAGCCGTCCGCGGCGGGCGACCGCGCGGTGCGCTTCGCCGTGGAACAGCTCGGGAAACCGTACGTGTGGGGGGCGGAGGGGCCCGGCGCCTACGACTGCTCGGGGCTGACCTCCCGGGCCTGGGAGCGGGCCGGTACGGCGATCCCGCGCACCAGCCAGGAGCAGTGGGCGCGGCTGGAGCGGATCGGCCTCGGCGAGCTGCGCCCCGGCGATCTGGTCGTGTACTTCCCCGAGGCCACCCATGTGGCGCTCTACCTCGGCGACGGGATGGTGGTGCAGGCGCCGCGCCCCGGGGCCCGCGTGAAGGTGTCGCCGATCGCGGCCAACCCCGTCCTGGGGGCGGTGCGGCCCGACCCCGGCGGGCGGCCCGTGCGGCGCTACACGCCGCCGAGGCTCCCCGCCGGGGCGGCCGAGGGGTCCGACCAGGGGTACGCGGCCACTTACGCGCCCGCGGCCCCCGAGACCTCCATCAGGTAGTTCTCGGTCTTCTGCGGGTCGTAGAAGAAGTTCTCGAAGTCGGCCGGGTTGTTGAAGCCGTTGGCGAAGCGGTCCGCGACGGGCTGGAGCTGGCCGGCGGCGCCGATCAGGTTCAGGACGTGCTCCGGCGGCGGGGCGAGCATGGTGTTCGTCCACTTGGTGACGTGCTGGGCCGTCTCCCAGTAGCGGTCGAAGGTCTGCTGCATCCACTCCCCGTCGAAGGGCTTGTCGCCGTGCTCCAGAATCGAGGCGAGGTAGGCGGCGGCGCACTTGGAGGCCGAGTTGGAGCCCTGGCCGGTGATCGGGTCGTTGGCCACGACCACGTCGGCGACGCCGAGGACCAGCCCGCCGCCGGGCAGCCGGCCGATCGGCTTGCGGACGGTGGGGGCGTAGCGGCCGGCGAGGGTGCCGCCGGCGTCGGTCAGCTCGACCTTGGTGGCCCGCGCGTACTCCCAGGGGACGTACCGCTCCATGAGTTCCAGGGTCAGGGAGAGGTGCTCCGCCGGGTCCTTGACGTCCTTGAAGACGTCGAGCGGGCCGCCGGGTATGCCCTCCCAGAAGAGGATGTCGGCCCGGCCGGAGAGGGTGTAGGTCGGCATGATGAACAGCTCGCCGACGCCGGGCACCAGGTTGCAGCGGACCGCGTCGAAGTCCGGGTGCTCCGGGCGCGGGGCCATGCCGTGGACGTAGGCCACCGCCAGGGCGCGCTGCGGCTCGCTGTAGGGGGAGCGCTCGGGGTCGCGGGCGAACATCTGCACGAGCTCGCCCTTGCCGGCGGAGACCAGGACGAGGTCGTAGGCGCGGGAGAAGTAGTCCAGGTCGCCGACGGCGGCGCCGTGGATGACGAGCTGGCCGCCGCGCTGGGCGAAGGTCTCCATCCAGCCGGCCATCTTCACCCGCTGGTCGACGGACTGCGCGTAGCCGTCGAGCCTGCCCACCCAGTCGACGGCGCGGGCCGCGGGGCCCTCGGCCCAGGAGCCGGGGGCGGCGACCGAGACACCGAGTCCTTCGATCTTCGGGGCCTGGGACTCCCAGAAGTTCAGCTTCAGGTCGCGCTCGTGCTGGAGGGCGGTGTGGAACATGCACTGCGTCGACATGACCCGGCCGGTGCGGATCTCGTCCGCGGTCCGGTTGGACATCAGGGTGACCTCGTACCCGTGCGACTGGAGGCCGAGGGCGAGCTGGAGACCGGACTGGCCGGCTCCGACGACGAGTATCTTCCGCATGCGGGGTTGTCTCCTAGGGGGACGGTACGGGGAATGCCACGGGCCGGCCCGGGACCCCGGGGAGGGTCCCGGGCCGCCGGCTGCCGGGGAGGGCCCGGGACTACTCGGGGGTCTCCTCGAGCGCGTGGCCGACGAGGGCCAGGAGGGTCTCGATCACCGAGATGCGGCGCCGCGCGTCCATGATCAGCACGGGTACGTGCCGCGGGATGGTCAGCGCCTCCCGTACGTCCTCCGGCTCGTACATCCGGCTGCCGTCGAAGTGGTTCACCGCCACGACGTACGGCAGGCCGCAGCTCTCGAAGTAGTCCAGCGCCGGGAAGCAGTCCTTCAGGCGGCGGGTGTCGGCCATGACGACGGCGCCGATCGCGCCGCGCACCAGGTCGTCCCACATGAACCAGAACCGCTGCTGGCCCGGCGTGCCGAACAGGTACAGCACCAGGTCGTCGTCGAGCGTGATGCGGCCGAAGTCCATGGCCACCGTGGTGGTGACCTTGTCCGGCGTGGCGGTCAGGTCGTCGTGGTCCTCGCTCGCCTCGGTCATCAGCGCCTCGGTCTGCAAAGGCGTGATCTCCGAGACGGAGGTGACGAGCGTGGTCTTGCCGACACCGAAGCCGCCCGCCACCACGATCTTCGTGGCGATCGGGGCGCGGGTGCGGTCCGTCTGCCACGGCTGCGACGGCTCGTCGTCCTCGACGAGCGGGGAGACGCCGAAGGCGGCGGCGTCAGAGACGGCGGAGTCCACTCAGCACCCTTTCCAGCAGCACACGGTTGGGACGGCCCGTCCCGTGGCCGGTTCCCGTTCCGTACACACGGATCTTTCCCTGGTCCGCGAGGTCGCTGAGGAGCACGCGGACCACACCGAGCGGCATCTTCAGCAGCGCGGCGATCTCGGCCACCGTACGCATGCGGCGGCACAGTTCGACGATGGCCCGCATCTCCGGCATGACGCGGGTGGTGAGCGAACCGTTCGTCAGTTCCTTGCGCTCGTCGGCCGCTTCCAGGGCGGCCGTGGTCCCCACGAAGGTCTCCACGAGCAGCACGTGGCCGAAACGGGTCCGGCCGCCGGTGAGCGAGTAGGGACGTACGCGGGCGGGTTTGCGGTCGGCGCCGCGCACCGGAAGCTGCTGCTTCTTCTGCACGCTGCTCATCGGGCACTCCCCATCGACTCGGACTCCAGGGACTTGCGGAGCTCGCTGCGGAGTTCGGGCGTCAGGACGTGGCCGGCGCGGCCGACGAACAGCGCCATGTGGTACGCGACGACACTCATGTCGCAGTCCGCGGAGCCGTGGACGCCGAGCAGCGAACCGTCGCTGATCGACATCACGAACAGGCTGCCCTCGTCCATGGCGACCATCGTGTGCTTGACCCCGCCGAAGTCCATCAGCCGGGCGGCGCCGACGGTCAGGCTGCCGATGCCGGAGACGATGGTGGCGAGGTCCGCGGAGGAGCCGCGCGGACCGGTGCGCCGCTCCCCCTGTGCCTGGCGGGCCGCGTTCTGCTGGCCGGGGTCGGACGAGAGCAGCAGCAGGCCGTCGGAGGAGACCACCGCCACCGAGAGGATGCCGGGCACCTCCTCGACGAGATTGGTCAGCAGCCAGTGGAGATTGCGGGCTTCACTGCTCAGTCCGAAGGTACTGGGCGCGGTCAACTGGTTGCCTCCTCGACAGTGCCCCCCGTGGCTTCTTCGGATGTGGCGGGTCGAGCTGTTCCGTTGGTCGGTGCCTGGGTCTGGGTGGTCTGTTCGGCGATCTCCGCCTCGACGTCGCGCCGGCCGGCCTCGGCTCCGCGGTGGAAGCCGCCCAGACGGCGGCGCAGGGCCTCGGCGTCGACCGACCCCGTGCGCGGGCGCGGGGACGAGCCGGGAGTGGTGATCTTCGGAGTCCGCTTGGGCAGGCCCTTGTCGGTGACGGGCTCGTCCGCTTCGTGCGGCTCGTCGGCGGCGCGGTCGTGCGCGGGTTCGGACTCCGCACCGGAGCCGGCGGGGGCGGGCCGCTCCGGGCCGGTGGCCGTGGGGTTCGGTTCCTGCGGGGCGCGCCCGGGCGCCGGGAGCAGGAGTTCCATGGTGGTCTCGGAGACGGTCTCCAGGGCCTCGGCGGGCTCCTGGGGACGGGACGGCGCGGCCGGGCGCGGCGCGGCGTCCTCCTCGGGGGCGGCCGGGGGCCGCTGCTCGGGCGCGGTGGTCCGCGGCGCGGGGGCCTCGGGCGCGGTGGCCTGCGCCTCGGGCGCGGTGGCCTGCCCGGCGGCCTCGGAGCGCCGTACGGCCTGCTCCGCCAGCGACACCAGCAGGTCCTCGTCCTCCGAGCGGCCGTGCAGGACGTTGGAGTTGGCCTCGGCGGCGGCGCCCGGCAGGGAGACCGTCTGGGTGGCGTCGACGGTGCGCTCGGGCACCGGCGGCTTGGGCGAGGCCGGCTCGGCGGCCAGCAGCGTGGTGGGCAGGACGACGACCGCGGCCACGCCCCCCTGCTTCTGCTCCCGCAGCTGCACCCGGGCGCCGTGCCGGTGGGCCAGGCGGGCCACGACGTACAGGCCGAGCCCGAGCCCTTCGTCGCCGTCCTGGTCGTAGGGGGCGTCGGGGTCGAAGTCGGTCAGGCGCGCGTTGAGCCGCTCCAGCCGCTCGGCGGTCATGCCGATGCCCTCGTCCTGGACGGAGAGCATGACCTCGCCGTTCTCCAGCAGCCAGCCGGAGACCTCGACGGGCACGTCGGGCGGGGAGAACGAGGTGGCGTTCTCCATGAGTTCGGCCAGCAGGTGGGAGAGGTCGTCGGCGGCGAACCCGGCGATGTGCGCGTGCGGCGGGAGGGCGGCGATGCGGACGCGCTCGTAGCGCTCGATCTCGCTGACCGCGGCGCGCACGACGTCCACGAGCGGGACCGGGCCGGCGGTCTGCTGGACGTGCTCGGTGCCGGCGAGGACCAGCAGGTTCTCGTTGTGCCGGCGCATGACCGTGGCGAAGTGGTCGAGCTTGAAGAGGGTGGACAGGCGCTCGGGGTCCTGCTCGCGCTCCTCCAGGCCCTCGATCACGGCGAGCTGCCGCTCCACCAGGCCCAGGGTGCGCAGGGCGAGGCTGACGAAGGTGGAGCCGATGCTCTTGCGCAGGGTCTCCAGCCGCGCGGCGGCGGCGTCCAGCTCGGCGCGCAGCTCCTCACGCGCGTCGGCCATCTTCTGCCGCTGGCCGACCAGGTGCTTGCGGTCGGCCTCCAGCGTCGTGACGCGCTCGGCCAGCGCCGCGGCGTGCGCGTGCAGGGCGTTGACGGAGCGGACGACCTGGGCGAACTCGTCGTTGCGGCCGGTGAAGGCGACGGGCTCCTGCGCGGCGGGGTTCTCCGCCTCGGCGAGCCGGGCCGAGCCGCGGCGCAGCACCGCCAGCGGCCGGGTGAGCGAGCGGGCCATGGCGGTGGCGATGCCGACGGCGAGCAGCATCAGGGCGCCGAGGACCGCGACGCGGATCTCCAGCGCGGTGACGTCCTCGTCGCGCAGCCGCTCCAGGTCCTTGGTGCGGCGGTCGTACAGGGCGGCCTCCGCGCCGCGCATCGCGTCGACGCGGGCGGACAGCGCGGCGTCCAGCTTCTTGACGCTGGTGCCCAGGTCGTCGTCGGAGAGGGCGGGCCCGTCGGCGAGGGCGGCCAGGTACTTCTCGGCGGAGTTGACCTCGGGTCCGGTGACCGTGGAGTCGAAGCCGTCCCGGGCGGCCTTGGGCGCGGCCTCGCGGAAGGCGGCGAGGGCGGCGTCGGAGCCCACCCGGGCCTGCTGCGCGGCGGCGGCCAGCGCGTCCCGCTGCTCGGCGTCGGCGTCGGAGGAGGTGCCGGTGGTCGTGGGCAGGCCCGTCATCGGGTCGATGACGACCTGGGTGCTGCGCGGCACGTCGAGGGCGGCCAGGAGCAGGCCGCGGGTGGCGGCGGCCTGCTGCACGGCGGAGTCCAGCTCGGCCAGGGCGTGCGCGCCGGCGCCCGCGCGCGGCGGCGTCCGCTCGGCCAGCCGCTCGGCGAGCCGGTGCAGTTCGGTGATGACGGCGGAGTACGCCTGGTGCGCCTGGAGGGCGGTGCTCTTGCCGGTGAGCGCGGACCGGCGCAGGGCGGCGATGCCGTCGAGCTCCTCGCGCAGCGAGGCGGGCGTGCCCGAGCCGGCGCGGAACTCCTCCACCTGCCGGTCCACCCGGGCGCTGTGCTGCTCCGAGGGGGCCTTGGCCCGGGGGCGGCCGGCGGCGATGTACGGGGTGACCTCGTCGCGCTCGTCGGCGAGCGAGTGGGCGAGCGCGAGGGCGTCCTCGGTCTGCTCGGCGAGCGTCACCAGTTCCTGGGTGTCGCTCAGTTGGCCGGAGGCGGCGACGACCGACGGCGCGCCCGCCCCGGCGATGGCGGCGGCCACCACCGCGACGGCGACGATGAGGCGGTTGCGCACATGCGTCGGGCGGCCCTTGCCCACGGGCGCGCTCGGGGCGGCGGGGCCGGGGCCGCCGGGGGTCTGCTCCGCGCTCTGTGCGGGGGCCGTCTGCTTGCCTGTGCGACGAGGCCGCGTCTTCTGCACCGGTGCTCGCATTCTTGAACTCGTGTACCCGTGGACCGGGGTGGCGCTCCGTCAATCGACCGGCCGGCGCGTACACCCTCCCCCAAGCTCTCGGCAGGAGCGGGGCGGCCCCCCAACCGGTCCCCGACCCTCCCAGTGCCGGTGGGCGCTGCACGCGCATCGCCTGACCCGCCACCCGAAGGAGTGAACATCGGAGGGGAGTTGGGGGGCAAGTTTGTCCGGCCTATGCGCCGGGCCCGCGCGGAGCGCCGGTTGGACGTCCACGGCGGGCGGTGGCAATATTTGCCGCCACGTGTTGCCGGAGTACCGCGTTCCGTCCCAAAACCGGCACCTGACCTGCCGGTCCACGCCGTTCACGCAACCGTTGCGGGCCTTTTGCGGACGGTGTGAAGGGCTCGTGCAGACTGGCGTGATGCGCACGGAACTCTTCACGCAGCCGGGCGATCCGGACCGCCCCAACGAGGACTTCGCGAGTGTCGGACTACCGGCTTGCGGACAGGGCGGTTCGCTCGTCGTGCTGGACGGGGTGACGCCGCCGCGAGGCGACACCGGCTGTTCGCACACGGTGCCCTGGTTCACCGCGCGCCTCGGCGGAGCCCTGACCGAACTGACCGTTTCACTCCCGGATGTTCCTCTCGCCGACGCCCTGTCCCGCGCGATCGCGCGTACCGCCGAGACGCACGCCGCAACCTGTGACCTTTCTCACCCTCGGACGCCTCAGGCAACGGTCGTGCTGGCCCGCTGGTCGCCACGGACGGTGGAGTACCTGGTGCTGTCCGACTCGGCGCTGCTGGCCGAGGCCCCCGACGGCACGGTCACACCGCTCCTGGACGACCGGCTCTCCCGGCTGCCCCGTGCCGCCCTGGCCACGGAGGCGCTGGTCGACGCCACCCTGCGCAACCGGGAGGGCGGCTTCTACACGGCCGCCGCCGACCCCTTGGTGGCGGCGCGCGCGGTGACGGGGGTCCTGCCGCGCGCGGAGGTGACCGCCCTGGCCGCCCTGACCGACGGGGCGGCCCGCTGGGTGGAGAGGTTCCGCGAGGGCGACTGGGCGGACTGCTTCCGGCTGGTGCGCAAGGAGGGGCCGCGCGCCCTGGTGGACCGGGTGCGGGAGCTGGAGCGCGCGGGGGCCGCACGGGGCCGCGCGGCAGGAGGCAAGACCCACGACGACGCCACCGTGGTCTACGTGGAGCCGTGACCGCCGCGCCCCGCCTTCCGCCCCCGGCGGGGCCGGGGACCCGCGGACCGGGTCCCGCGGGCCCGGCGCGGTCCCGGCGGCGGGCCCTACTTCTCCATCCCCCGGTTGAGCCGGTGCAGCAGCCGGGCCAGCTCCGCCACCTCGCGGGGGTCCCAGTCGGCGAGCCGGCCGGCGTACCGGGCGCGGCGCGCCTGGCGGACCCGGGAGACCCGGTCGTGGCCCTCCCGGGTGAGGGCGACCAGCCAGGCCCGGCCGTCGGCGGGGTCGGGCTCGCGGGCGACCAGGCCCAGCTCCTCCAGGGCGCGCAGCTGGCGGGACATCGTGGCCTTGCCGACGCCGATGTAGGCGGCGAGCTCGGTGGCCCGCTGCCGGCCGCACTCGTCCAGCCGGACGAGGATGCCGTAGGCGGACGACTCGAGGTCGGGGTGGACCTGGCGGGCCATCTCGCCCTGGTTGGCGCGGGCGCGCCGCAGCAGCACGGTCAGCTCGCGCTCGAGCGCCAGGAACTCGGGCTGGTTCACACCACTGCCGGACGCCCCCGGGCAGGGGGCGGCCACGGATTCACCCCGGTGTCCGCCGTCGTTTCCGTCTTCCCGCACGTCAGTCCCTGCCTCGGTTGTGCCGTTCCTGAAAGTTTCCGCCGGAGCCCGCCGTCGCCGCAGCTCCGCAAGTATTTCGCAGGCGTAGACCAACGGCGGCTCCCGGCCCCCCTTCCCCCGGGTCGTCTACGTGCGTAGCTTCTTTACCAGGCAATTACATGGCATGCCCACGACACCACCGGTCCGGCGGGCCGACGAAGCCCCGTTCTCCCCGGCCCGGCATGCCCCCAGTCCCCACCGAGCACCACCGAGCCTGCGGAGGCACGTCATGCCCGTGCACAGATCCGGAACGGCCCGCACCCGGCGCCTGACCGCCGCCGGGACCCTGCTCGCCGCCTTCTCCCTGTTCCTCACCGCCCCCGCCCAGTCCGCGCCGGACGCCGGCATCCCGCCCCGCGGCTCCGCCCACATGGGCATGGGCGTCCTGGCCCACGACGGGCAGCACGGCACGCCCGTCCCCGGCGGCGCCACCCAGACCGAGGGTGTCGACGTCTCCAGCCACCAGGGCAACGTCGCCTGGTCCAGCCTGTGGAGCAGCGGGGTGAAGTGGGCCTACGTCAAGGCCACCGAGGGGACGTACTACACGAACCCCTACTTCGCCCAGCAGTACAACGGGTCGTACAACGTCGGCATGATCCGCGGCGCGTACCACTTCGCCACCCCGGACACCACCAGCGGCGCCACCCAGGCCAACTACTTCGTCGACCACGGCGGCGGCTGGTCGCGCGACGGCAAGACGCTGCCGGGCGCGCTCGACATCGAGTGGAACCCCTACGGCGCCGCCTGCTACGGCAAGACGCAGAGCCAGATGGTCTCCTGGATCCGCGACTTCCTGACCACCTACAAGGCGCGCACCGGCCGCGACGCCGTGATCTACACGGCCACGAGCTGGTGGACCCAGTGCACCGGCGACTACGGCGGCTTCGCCACCGCCAACCCGCTGTGGATCGCCCGCTACGCCACCACGGTGGGGACGCTGCCGGCGGGCTGGAGCTACTACACCATGTGGCAGTACACGTCCTCCGGGCCGATCGTCGGCGACCACAACAAGTTCAACGGGGCCCTGGACCGGGTGGTGGCGCTCGCCAACGGCTGACCCGCCCCGCGCGCGGTGCGGGCCCGGGCCCCGTGGGGACCCGGGCCCGCGCCGGCCGCGTCAGGCCGCGACCGGGACCTCCGGCTCCGCGCCGCTGACCGCCGGCGTCAGGGCCAGCTCCAGCACCTGGCGGACGTCCGTGACGGCGTGCACGTCGAGCGTGTCGAGGACCTCGGCCGGGACGTCGTCCAGGTCGGGCTCGTTGCGCTTGGGGATGATCACGGTGGTGATGCCCGCCCGGTGCGCCGCCAGCAGCTTCTGCTTCACCCCGCCGATGGGCAGCACCCGCCCGGTCAGCGAGACCTCGCCGGTCATCGCCACGTCGGTGCGGACCAGCCGGCCGGACAGGAGGGAGGCCAGGGCGGTGGTCATGGTGATGCCGGCGCTCGGGCCGTCCTTGGGGACCGCGCCCGCCGGGAAGTGGATGTGCACCCCCCGGTCCTTCAGGTCGCCGACCGGGAGTTCGAACTCGGCGCCGTGGCTGCGCAGGAAGCTCAGGGCGATCTGCGCCGACTCCTTCATCACGTCGCCGAGCTGGCCGGTCAGGGTCAGTCCCGCCGCGCCCGTCTCGGGGTCGGCGAGGGACGCCTCGACGTAGAGCACGTCGCCGCCCGCGCCGGTGACCGCCAGCCCCGTCGCCACGCCGGGGACGGAGGTGCGGCGCTCGGCCGGGTCCTGGGCCGACTCGGGCACGTGGTGCGGCCGGCCCACCAGGTCGCGCAGATCGGCGTCGGTGAGGGTCGCGGGCAGCTCCCGCTCGCCCAGTTCGTGCTGGGCCGCGACCTTGCGCAGCAGCCGGGCGACGTACCGCTCCAGGTTGCGCACGCCGGCCTCGCGCGTGTACTCGCCGGCCAGCTTGCGCAGCGCGCTCTCGTCGACGGTCACCTCCTCCGGTTGCAGGCCCGCCCGTTCGAGCTGGCGCGGCAGCAGGTGGTCGCGGGCGATGACGACCTTCTCGTCCTCGGTGTAGCCGTCCAGGCGGACGATGTCCATGCGGTCGGCGAGCGCCTCCGGGATCGCCTCCAGGACGTTGGCGGTGGCCAGGAAGACGACGTCCGACAGGTCCAGCTCCACCTCCAGGTAGTGGTCCCGGAAGGTGTGGTTCTGCGCCGGGTCCAGGACCTCCAGCAGGGCCGCCGCCGGGTCGCCGCGGAAGTCGGAGCCGACCTTGTCGATCTCGTCCAGGAGCACCACCGGGTTCATCGTCCCGGCCTCCTTGATCGCGCGCACGATCCGGCCGGGCAGGGCGCCGACGTAGGTGCGGCGGTGGCCGCGGATCTCGGCCTCGTCGCGGACGCCGCCCAGGGCGACCCGGACGAACGAGCGGCCCATGGCGTGCGCGACGGACTCGCCGAGCGAGGTCTTGCCGACGCCGGGCGGGCCGACCAGGGCCAGCACCGCGCCGCCGCGCCGCCCGCCGACGACCCCCAGGCCCCGCTCCGCGCGCCGCTTGCGCACCGCCAGGTACTCGGTGATCCGCTCCTTGACGTCCTGGAGGCCGGCGTGCTCGGCGTCGAGGATCTCCTTGGCGCCCTGGATGTCGTACGCGTCCTCGGTCCGCTCGTTCCACGGCATCTCCAGGACCGTGTCGAGCCAGGTGCGGATCCACGAGCCCTCGGGCGAGGCGTCGGAGGCCCGCTCCAGCTTGTCGACCTCCTTCAGCGCGGCCTCGCGGACCTTCTCGGGCAGGTCGGCGGCCTCCACCCGGGCGCGGTAGTCGTCGGACTCCTCGGCGGGGTCCTTGCCCTCGCCGTTCAGTTCGCGCAGCTCCTTGCGGACGGCCTCGAGCTGACGGCGCAGCAGGAACTCGCGCTGCTGCCGGTCGACGCCCTCCTGGACGTCCTTGGCGATGGACTCGGCCACGTCCTGCTCGGCGAGGTGGTCGCGGAGCTGCTGGGTGGCGAGCTTCAGGCGGGCCACCGGGTCGGCGGTCTCCAGCAGCTCCACCTTCTGCTCGGTGGTCAGGAACGGCGAGTAGCCGGAGTTGTCGGCGAGCGCGGAGACCTCGTCGATGGCCTGGACCCGGTCGACGACCTGCCAGGCGCCGCGCTTCTTCAGCCAGGCGGTGGCGAGGGCCTTGTACTCCTTGACCAGTTCGGCGACGTGGCCGGGCAGCGGGTCCGGCACGCTCTCGTCGATCCGGGTCCCCTCGACCCACAGCGCCGCGCCCGGGCCGGTGGTGCCGGCGCCGATCTTCACGCGGGCCCGGCCCCGGATGAGGGCGCCCGGGTCGCCGTCGGCGAGCCGGCCCACCTGCTCGACCGTGCCCAGCACACCGGTGGCGGCGTACGTCCCGTCGACGCGCGGCACCAGGAGGACCCTGGGCTTGCCGGGCTCGGACCGGGCGGCGGCCTGCGCGGCCTCCACGGCGGCGCGCACCTCGGAGTCGCTGAGGTCCAGCGGGACCACCATCCCGGGCAGCACCACCTCGTCGTCCAGCGGCAGCACGGGCAGGGTGAGCGGCGCGGACGCTGCGGACTCAACAGCCATGATCTCCCCTTCGGCAGTCAAGTTGAGTTATGCCGACTCAATGCTCGTGAGCCGGTGATTGTTCCCCCAGCCTTGTTCGCTCTCAGCGATCGGCCGCCGACCGGCCGCGCCCGCGGAGCCGAGCCCCCTCGCCGGCGCCCCCTCCCGGCACACCGCCGCGCCCCGGCCGCCCGCTCCCCCGCCGGCCGCCGGACCCGGGAATTCCGCCGCCGGGCCGCGGCCGAAGTGCCAGGATGGCGGAATGTCCATGGCGTACGACATTCCCGAAGCACCCGAGGTACTGGACCGCCGCGAGGGCCCCTACGGCGAGGTCGTGCTGCGCCGGCACGGCGCACTGCTGCAGATCATCGCCAACGGCTGTTTCCTGATGGACACCTCCGACGGCCGCTCGGAGCGCCGGCTGGTGGACGCGGCGCTGGCCGCGCTCGACGCCTCCGCCGCACCCCCGTCCCCGCACGTGCTGATCGGCGGCCTGGGCGTCGGCTTCTCGCTCGCGCACGCGGCCGCGCAGCCCCGCTGGGGGCGGATCACGGTCGTCGAACGCGAGCCGGCGGTGATCGACTGGCACCGCTCGGGCCCGCTGTCCGAGCTCTCCCGCCAGGCCCTGGCCGACCCGCGCACCGAGGTGGTCGCAGCGGACCTCACCGACTTCGTCAATGAGACTTCCGACACATTCGACGCCCTGTGCCTCGACATCGACAACGGCCCCGGCTGGACGGTCACCGAGGGCAACGAAGCGCTCTACGCAGCGTCCGGACTGGCAAGCTGCGCAAGGGTGTTGAGACCCGGCGGGGTACTCGCGGTGTGGTCCGCCGAGCCCTCTCCGGAATTCGAAGAAACCTTGCGTAATGCCGGGTTCCAGCAGGTGCGTACCGAAGAGATCCCCGTTGCCCGGGGCGTTCCCGACGTCGTCCACCTCGGCGTCCGACCTGGATAGCAAAGGCCCGGCGAATCCCCGTACGCTGCTGCCCTGACGTCGATCATTCAAGCGTCAATCGCAGTCATGCGCAGACGAGGGATCACCCCACTGATTCCGGTAAGCACACCTCAGGGGCGGGCGATGGAGCAGACACACACCTCCCACAACGGCACGACGGCGGCTACCCCGGGCGCGCAGCGCCGGGTGCTGGTGGTCGAGGACGACCAGACGATCGTGGACGCCATCGCGACCCGCCTGCGCGCCGAGGGATTCCTGGTGCAAACGGCGGGCGACGGACCGGCCGCCGTGGACACCGCCGAGGCGTGGCAGCCCGACCTGCTGATCCTCGACATCATGCTGCCGGGATTCGACGGCCTGGAGGTCTGCCGGCGGGTGCAGGCCCAGCGCCCGGTGCCGGTGCTGATGCTCACCGCGCGCGACGACGAGACGGACATGCTGGTCGGGCTCGGCGTCGGCGCCGACGACTACATGACCAAGCCCTTCTCCATGCGGGAGCTGGCCGCCCGGGTGCACGTGCTGCTGCGCCGGGTGGAGCGGGCCGCGCTGGCCGCCGCGACGCCGCGCAGCGGCATCCTGCGCCTGGGCGAGCTGGAGATCGACCACGCCCAGCGCCGGGTGCGGGTGAAGTCCGAGGACGTGCACCTGACGCCGACCGAGTTCGACCTGCTGGTCTGCCTGGCGAACACGCCGCGCGCGGTGCTCTCCCGCGAGCAGCTCCTCGCCGAGGTGTGGGACTGGGCGGACGCCTCCGGCACCCGCACGGTCGACAGCCACATCAAGGCACTGCGGCGGAAGATCGGCGCCGAGCGCATCCGTACCGTGCACGGTGTGGGCTACGCCCTGGAGACGCCGACGCCATGAGCGAGGGGCGTCAGGCCGCACGGAGGAGCCCCGGGGACCCCTGGGGCGGCGTACGCCCGTTCTCGATCAAGACCAAGCTGGGTGCGCTGGTCGTCATCTCGGTGCTCATCACCACCGGCCTGATGCTGGTGGCGATGCGCACCGAGACCGAGCTGCGCTTCATCACGGTCTTCTCGATGATCGCCACCCTGCTGATCACCCAGTTCGTGGCGCACTCCCTCACCGCGCCGCTGGACGAGATGAACACGGTGGCGCGGTCCATCTCGCACGGCGACTACAGCCGCCGGGTGCGCGAGAACCGCCGTGACGAGCTGGGCGACCTGGCCGTCACCATCAACCGCATGGCCGACGAGCTGGAGGCCCAGGACCGCCAGCGCAAGGAGCTGGTGGCCAACGTCTCGCACGAGCTGCGCACCCCCATCGCGGGCCTGCGCGCGGTGCTGGAGAACATCGTCGACGGGGTCACCGAGGCCGATCCCGAGACCATGCGGACGGCCCTCGGGCAGACCGAGCGGCTCGGCCGGCTGGTGGAGACGCTGCTGGACCTCTCCCGCCTCGACAACGGCGTCGTGCCGCTGAAGCGGCGGCGTTTCGAGGTGTGGCCGTACCTGTCCGGGGTGCTGAAGGAGGCCAACATGGTCGCCTCGGTGCGCGCGGGCATCGCCTCGGGCTCCGGCGGCCACACCCGCACGGACGTCCATCTGCACCTGGACGTCTCCCCGCCGGAGCTGACCGCGCACGCGGACCCCGAGCGCATCCACCAGGTCGTCGCCAACCTCATCGACAACGCGGTCAAGCACAGCCCGCCGCACGGCCGGGTGACGGTCAGGGCGCGGCGCGGCCAGGGCCCGGACTCGCTGGAGCTGGAGGTCCTGGACGAGGGTCCGGGCATCCCGCGGTCGGAGTGGCACCGGGTCTTCGAGCGGTTCAACCGCGGCGCCGTGAGCCGGCCGCACGGCCCCGGCAGCGACGGCGGCACGGGGCTGGGCCTGGCGATCGCCCGCTGGGCGGTGGATCTGCACGGCGGCCGGATCGGCGTGGCCGAATCCGAGCGAGGTTGCCGGATTCTTGTCACTCTTCCGGGCCCCTCATCTTTGCCAAGTTGACGTAAAGTTCGAAGCGGAGCTTCAAGATCCACAAGCGTCCCCCCTGGTCGACGGCGGGGGTACCCGCCGGATCGGGCCCAGGCCCGCGCGCACCGCGCGCCGGGTCGCACTGCCCCCTTGCCTGCCGAGCCGGAACCCCGGTTGTTTCCCGCCATTTCGAGCGGCGAAACACGCTCCCAGATGTGACTTGCGCGACGTTGAACGGGCCCGGTCTGACCTTCCCGCCCAGGGAGGCGTAGCCTTTATTCCCGCTGTCCATCACCTTGTGAAGCGGAAGAGGGCGGTTGCCGCCGTGTCGCCACAGTCCCCCAGTAACTCGAGCTCCCCCACGACCGACACCGACCGGGCGGGCAAGAACCCCGCCGCCGCGTTCGGTGCCAACGAGTGGCTCGTCGACGAGATCTATCAGCAGTACCTCCAGGACCCGAACTCCGTGGACCGAGCCTGGTGGGACTTCTTCGCCGACTACAAGCCGGGGGCGGCCGCCGCCCAGGCTGCGTCGGGTACTGCGGCCACGGGGGCCGCAGAGACCACCAGCACGGCCCAGCCCGCCGCCCCGGCCCCCCAG
>NZ_WYCT01001063.1 GCF_011008945.1 Streptomyces harenosi | reverse complement strand
CACCCAGGCCAGGTTGCCGCGGCGTACCGGGCCCATGCCGCGATAACCGGACAGGCTGGGCACTTCGTCTTCGTCCAGCTTGGCTTCAAAGCCGATGCCATACAGCGGCTGCAGCGTGCCGTCGGTGGTGGCCAGGTTGAAGATGTAGCCGAGGAACTGTTCCATCGTGCGCGTTGCGCCGAGACGGTTCAGCGCCCGCACCACGAAAGCTGCGTCACGCAGCCAGCAGTAGCGGTAGTCCCAGTTGCGCACGCTGCCGGGTGCTTCTGGAATGGAAGTGGTCATCGCCGCGATGATCGCGCCGCTGTCCTCGTACTGGCACAGCTTCAACGTGATCGCACTGCGGATGACCGCGTCCTGCCACTCCAGTGGAATGGACAGGTAG
>NZ_WYCT01001062.1 GCF_011008945.1 Streptomyces harenosi | reverse complement strand
ACGCAGAACCGGCAGCAGGCGGTCAAGCAGATGGCCGCCGAGTGCGACCTCGTGCTGGTCGTCGGCTCCACGAACTCCTCGAACTCGGTCCGGCTGGTCGAGGTGGCGCTGGAGGCCGGGGCCCGGGACTCCCACCTGGTCGACTTCGCCTCCGAGGTCGACGAGGCCTGGCTGGACGGCGTCGCCACGGTCGGCGTCACCAGTGGCGCCTCCGTGCCGGAGATCCTGGTCAGCGAGGTCCTCGACTGGCTGGCGGCTCGCGGGTACGCCGACGTGGAGACGGTCAAGGCCGCAGAAGAGCGGCTGGTGTTCGCCCTGCCGCACGAGCTGAAGCCGCGTCGCGAGGCGCTCGCGGTCGAGACCGACTGACGGACCGGCCCTGCCC
>NZ_WYCT01001061.1 GCF_011008945.1 Streptomyces harenosi | reverse complement strand
CCACCCAGCCGGCGCCAACGCCCGCGAAGAAGGCGGGCAGCGGGAATGAGTAAGGCCGGTTCCAGGGCCCTGCGTTTCAGCAAGATGCATGGCGCGGGCAATGATTTCGTAGTGATCGACCTGCGTGACGGCACCGCACCGCCCACGCCCGAGCTGGCCGCGCGCCTGGCCGACCGCCACACCGGCGTTGGCTGCGACCAGATCCTGACCATCGAGGCACCGCGTGCGGACGGTTCGGTGGCCTCGTACCGCATCTGGAATGCCGACGGCTCCAATTCCGAGCAGTGCGGCAACGGCGCGCGCTGCATCGCCGCCTGGCTGGTGCGCGAGGGCAGTGCGCAGGGCGGTGCATTCGTCATCGACAGCCCACTGGCCAGCCATGAAG
>NZ_WYCT01001060.1 GCF_011008945.1 Streptomyces harenosi | reverse complement strand
GTCCTCGGACTCGAAGGCCCCGCCGTCACCATCGACACCGCCTGCTCCTCCTCCCTCGTCGCCCTCCACCTCGCCTGCCAAGCCCTCCGCACCGGCGAATGCACCACCGCCCTCGCCAGCGGCATCAGCGTCATGACCACACCGCTGGCCTTCACCGAGTTCTCCCGGCAGCGGGGGCTGGCGGTGGACGGCCGGTGCAAGGCGTTCGCGGCGGCCGCCGACGGTACCGGCTGGTCGGAGGGGGCGGGGACGCTGCTGTTGGAGCGGTTGTCGGATGCCGAGCGCAACGGGCACCGCATTCTGGCGGTGGTGCGGGGCAGCGCGGTCAACCAGGACGGCGCGTCCAACGGCCTGACCGCACCCAACGGCCCCTCCCAGCAGCGCGT
>NZ_WYCT01001059.1 GCF_011008945.1 Streptomyces harenosi | reverse complement strand
GCCACATCACCCGTTTCAGGGTACGGGTGACCGTGCGGCCACCGGTTTCATACAGGCTGCCGGACAACACCACGGCGATCGGTGCCTTGGCCTTGGCCGCCTCTTCCGGCAACGCCACATCCTCACGCAGCTGGCCATTGGCCGGCAGCGTGGTATCGATCACGTCCTTGGCCTCGCGCGGCAGCTGCAGGGTCGGGTCACCGAAGAAATAGCCCGGCAGGCCCTCCACCGGCTTCTGCTCGGCAGCCACCGCCATGCGCGCAGTGAAGCGGTTGCCATCGGCCGGCGCGCCGTACAGATAGGCGCCGTTGGCCTGCAGGCGCAGGTCCTCGCCCGGCTTCAGCGTCTTCTGCGCGCTGTCCAGGTCCAGCTTCATGCGCTCGGGC
>NZ_WYCT01001058.1 GCF_011008945.1 Streptomyces harenosi | reverse complement strand
GCAGGTCATCGCGCAGCGTGCAGCAGATGCAGCCATTGCTGAACTCCACCAGCGTCTCTTCGGTGCGGCGCAGTTCGGCGCCGCCCTCGCGTACCAGCTGCGCATCGATGTTGACCTCGCTCATGTCGTTGACGATGACCGCCACACGCAAGCCCTCGCGGTTGCGCAGGATCTGGTTGAGCAGGGTGGTCTTGCCGGCCCCGAGGAAGCCGGACAGCACGGTGACCGGAAGGCGACGGTCGGCGCGGGAAACAGTGTTCATGTCGGAGCGGGTTGGCTGCGGAACGGAAATGTTACTGTATAACAATTACTGCGCAAGGAACCTCCCCCCATGAAGTCGCCTTCTGCCGCCCTGCTTGATGCCGGCGCGGTCGCCCTGTCCAGCC
>NZ_WYCT01001057.1 GCF_011008945.1 Streptomyces harenosi | reverse complement strand
GTCAGGGCCCGGCGGCGGCAGTGGACCGCTGCGTTGCGCGGTCAGTTGGCCAGCTGGCAGGTGGCCGGCTTGGCCGAGGTGAACAGGGCCGGGGTTGCCCACTCGGGGTGGTCGATGAACGGGTTGCGGTTGCCCTGGAAGCTGTAGATCACGTCATTGCGCGCACGCTCGGCATCATCCGGCGGATCGGACAGGTGCCAGTCGATCAGCGTGGACAGCAGGCCCATGTAGGCCGGCGAACTGCTGGTCTTGACGATTTTGCTGCGGTCGTCGGTCAGCTCCAGGTCCGGCTCGGACTGGCCGGTGGCCGCATCCTTGCCGCCCTCGTAACGGATCGCCATGTACATCACCGCACGCGCCATGTCGCCCTTGCGCTTGCCCCACAC
>NZ_WYCT01001056.1 GCF_011008945.1 Streptomyces harenosi | reverse complement strand
CGCCTACAACCTCGGGGTCAGCCTCAGCATCCCGCTGTTCGACCGCAACCGCGGGGGCATCCGCGCCGCCAATGCCGACCAGCGCGCGGCCGAGGCACGCCTGGACCAGCAGCGCCGCGACAGCGAGGCGGCACGCCTCTCCGCGGTGGCCGGTTTGAAGGCCGCCGGCAGCCGTACCCGCGCCGCCGATGAAAGCGTGGTCGCCGCCGAAGAGGCGTATCGCCTGGCCCGCATCGGCTTCGACGCCGGGCGCATCTCGCAGCTGGAACTGCGCAGCACGCGCAGCGCCCTCATCGCCGCCCGCGGCACCGCCGTGGATGCGCGCCTGTCGCGCGTCGCCGCGGAAATCGATCTTGCCCGCCTTGAAGGGCGCGCACCTTTTGTGG
>NZ_WYCT01001055.1 GCF_011008945.1 Streptomyces harenosi | reverse complement strand
AACTTGTACACCCAATCCCACAACAGCTCGAAGCGGCGGCGGTCCCACACCACTGGGTCGAACGGCGCCAGCAGGCGCACCTGCTCATCCGGTGCATGGCGGCGCGAGCGCGGATTCTCGTCCGCCGGCCAGTACCAGGTGGTGCCTTCCAGCGTGCAGCTGGCCAGTTGTTGCTTGGCCAGCGCCAATGCCTTGCGGGTCTGCTCGGCCAGGTGCGGCGCGCCATAGCCCAGCAGGCGCACCAGATAGGTCAGGCTGGCCGAGGGCAGCGGCGCGTACTTGCGCACCACCAGGTCGATCAGGGCGGCGGCACGTTCGATCTGCGCCTGTTCGCTGGAGTCGGGCTCGGCATGATCGGCCACCGCATAGATGCGCGTACCGCTGTCG
>NZ_WYCT01001054.1 GCF_011008945.1 Streptomyces harenosi | reverse complement strand
CCTTCCAGTCGGCGCAATGCCTGTTGCTCGCGGTTGGCAGCAGCAATGGCTTGTTGCTCGCTCTCTCGCAATGAGGTGGCCAAGGCCATGCGCTCCCGCCCCCACTCCTGCTCGGCTGACCGCAACGCCTGGCGATGCCGGTCAACCTCCGTATGGGCACGATCCTCCACTGCCCTGACGTGCGCCTGGAGCGCCCTCCTCTCTTCTTCGTGAGCGGCCGCGGCCTCGCCCAGACTGCGGCGTACGGCATCCAGTTCCTGCTCGAGTCGCTCCGCCCGTCCATAGGCTCCATCGCGTTGGCGCAGCAGGTCTTGTACTTGTGCCGTCATCTGGGAGACCTGTGCCGCCAACTGCTCCGCGGTGGTGGCGGCGGCCTGAGTCTGGACC
>NZ_WYCT01000105.1 GCF_011008945.1 Streptomyces harenosi | reverse complement strand
CGGGGGAATCGGGGGGCGGGGGAGAATGACGCGCGTACTGGTGGTGGACGACCAGGATCTCGTCAGAGCCGGCCTGGCCGCTCTGCTGCGGACCGCACCCGACATCACCGACGTCGGCGAGGCCCACGACGGTGAGGCAGCGGTCGAGGCGGCCCACCGCGAGCGGTGGGACGTCGTCCTCATGGACATCCGGCTGCCGGGCATGAGCGGTATCACCGCCACCGAGGAGATCCTGAAGAAGGTGCCCGAGCCGCCCCGGGTGATCGTGCTGACCACCTTCGACATCGACGAGTACGTGTACTCGGCGCTGCGCGCCGGTGCCAGCGGCTTCCTGCTCAAGGACACGTCACCGCAGCGGCTCGTCGAGGCCGTACGGGTCGTGACCCAGGGGGAGATGCTCTTCGCCCCGGCGGTGACCCGGCGCCTGGTGGAGTCCTACACGCGCCGGCCCGCCTCGGCGGTCGAACCCGAGGCGGTGGCACGGCTGACCGCGCGGGAGCGGGAGGTACTGCGGCTGGTCGGCCTGGGGCTCGGCAACGATGCCATCGCCGTGCAGCTTCACGTCACCGAGGGCACGGTCAAGACCCACCTGCACCGGGTCATGGGCAAGCTCGCCCTCAACAGCCGTGCCCAGGCGGTCGTGATGGCCTACGAGAGCGGGCTGGTCGTCCCCGGGCAGGCCCGGTGACCCGGTGCGGGTGGCGGTGCGTGCGGTGCCCGCGGCCGACGGCCCACCGCACGCACCGTGCGTCAGCCGTCGACGCTCAGCTGCGACTTCTCGGCGCAACGGCTGAGCGTGTTGTTCGAGTCGAAGAGGCACACCTTGAGGCCGACCAGATCACCCGCTTCGACGTTGCCCCAGTCCGCGAAGGGGTCCCAGACCACCGCGTCCCCGGCCAGCCCGTTGGTGTTGTTGCGGGCGCCGAGGTAGTGGGTCTCGCCGCCGAAGGTGAGCCAGGCGTACGCCCGGACGCCCCGGCCGTCCGAGCAGTAGTCGTGGATGACGAGGTAGTCGTCGTTGTTGCCGCCGCCCGGCGCGCCCTCCCCGTAGTCGACGAAGTTGACGGTGCCGCATCCGCCGTTCGTCGTCCCCACCGCGAAGCTGTCGTTCGTGGCGGCGACGGCGGCCTGGGTGCCGAAGAGCATCGTCGCGGCGGCGAGGGCGGACGTGGTCACCGCCATCCGGGCGGCCCTGGTACGGAACGTCATGGTGCTTCCCCCATTTCGGTGTGGCCGGCCGCTGTGGCGGTATGCCCCGCGAGGCGGCCGGCTCCCTGACGGGCCGTTCTCCGGCCCGGACATGACACTACGAACCGGAGTTCGGCGGGTCTTCCAACCCGGACCTGAAATCCGGCGGGGGCGCTGTGCCCGGTGCCGTATGCCGGTGGTTGACACGCAGGCAGCGACCACGGCCGGCCGGACCCGACGGAGCCGGACGGCTCCGTCGCGGTGGACGAGGGAAGCGAGCGCCCGGGTGCTGACGGCAACGCCGCCGGTGATGATCGTCAGACGGGTGTCAGCCGGATGTCAGGGCCCTCTGACCAGAATGGACGAGCAGCGAGGGGGCCCGTGACACGGCCGCAGTCCATCACCTCGCCGTTGCTCACAGGTGCTGACCGGTTCACCTGCATCGAGGGGGACATCGCGCATGACCGAGATCTTCGGCTCCGCGACGGACGCCGCGGTCGTGGACTTCCAGCACTCCACCGGCCCGACGGCCGACGGCTTCACCGGCCCGCGTACCTGGGCGGCCCCGCACCCCTGACCGGACCGGCGCGCTGCGCCGCTCCACCCGCCACACCGGTCCCCCGGGGGCCGGCCAGCACTCCTGAGGGACAGCCATGAGGACATCACGCATCCGGGTCCGGGGCGTACTCGGCGCGGTCGTGGCCCTGATCGCCACGGCGGTACCCGGCACCGCCTGGGCGGGCGGCGCCCCTGCCCCGGCCGCTGCCGCGTGCGAGACCCGGGAAGGGGTCGAGCACGTCGACTGGACCGGCATGTGGTTCGACCACGACGTGGTGTGCGACAACGCGACGGGAGACGTACGGCTCCAGTCCTTCTCCTCCAGCCCGGTGGTCGGGCGGATGCTCACCACCCGGAGCTGGTTCGTCTGCTGGAAGCTCGGCGGCGCAGAGGCCGACGGCAACAGCATCTGGTACTACACGCAGGGCGACGAGGTCGTGAGTCGGCCCGCCACCCAGGCATGGGGCTACCTGCCGGCCTCGATGGTGTACTCCGGCACCCATCCGGCGCCCGGCCTGCCCAGGTGTCCCTGGGGATGACGGCACCACAGCGGCACAGAAGGGGAGACATGACCACGTACGAGCCGGCCGGGAGATCTGGCCGACGCCGAACGGGCCGCTGGGCCCTGCTTGCCATCACCGCCGCCCTGGTCACCGCCCTGACCACGCCGCCGACGGCGGCCGACACCGGGCAGGAGTCCGGAGCGCAGCGGATCTGCGGCATCCGGACCGGTGTGTCGCACACCGACCACACCGGCAGGACCTTCACCACGGACCTCCACTGCGAGAACGCCGCCGCGGACGTCTTCGCCAGTCCGCAGAACTACGGCACCGTGGTCGCCAAGCTCGTCACCACGCTGAGCTGGTTCGTCTGCTGGGAGACCGGCGAACTGCACGCCGGCGGCAACCGCATCTGGTACTACACGCAGGGTGACCGCATCCTCAACTGGCCCCTGCGCGAGGGCTGGGGCTACGTTCCCGCCTTCTACCTGTGGACGGCGGAGGACCCCTTCCCGGGCCTGCCGCCGTGCGTGACCGCGCTGAAGCAGAAGACCGGCCCGGCGGCGGGGTCATGACCCGGGTCACGCCGGGCCGCAGAGCCCGTACCGTCGCCGGGGCCTTCCTGCTCGCGGCCACAGCGGCGCTGTCCACGGCCTCCGTCGCCGTAGGCGCCCCCGCCGAGCGGACGTGTCACATCCGTGAGGGCGTGACGCACCAGGACACCCTCGGCAACGCCTTCACCAAGGACCTGTACTGCGAGAACAGCCCGGGCAAGCTGTACGCGCGCGCCTCGTTCGTGGCCCCGGTGACCGGCATGCTCCACAGCACGACCAGCTGGTTCGTCTGCTGGACCATGGGCGAGCCGCATCCGGGCGGCAACAACGTCTGGTACTACACCCAGGGGGAGGAGACGGTGCAGATGCCGTCGATCCAGGCCTGGGGCACCATCCCCGCCAACCACCTGTGGACGGACCAGGATCCCTTCCCGGGCCTGCCGCGCTGCCCCTGGTGGTAGAGGCGGCCCCGTTCAGGCCCCGGCCGGCACCCGGGGCCTGTCCGCGGTCAGCTCGGCCCGGCGGCTCGTGGTTGCTGAGACCCCCGGCTCCACCTCGGACCCCACCGGCGACACCTCCCGTGGCTCCTGGGCCCCTCAGAGAGCCCGTGCGGGCTGTGTGAGGCACAAAGGCACCACGCCGGCATCCGCGACCTGGGCGGACGGCGTCCGCCGCGCGGGCGGGGGCGGCAGGACGCCCGCGTGGGGGAGCACGTCGCTCACGTTCCAGGGTGGGACGCGATGAACCGTCGCAGGAGCGGCAAGGGGTATCCCGCGGCGAGCAGGGGCTCGCGGACGTCGCGGTCGAGGTCGGGCAGGTAGCCGAACAGGACATCGGCCGGCCCGGTGATCTCGACGTCGCGGCAGACCGCGGGCAGCAGGACCGTCTCCGCCCGGCCGAGTTCGCCACTCCACGTGCCCGCCCGGACCCGCACCGGGGCGCCGGCGTTCGACAGGATCTGCGCGGTGGCGAAGGAACGCCGCAGGGGCTCGACGGTCCCGGCGCGCCAGCGCTCCAGAGCGAAGTACGGGCCCGCGCACAGGACGGTTCGCTCCACTCCGTCTCCGGCGGCGATGCTCAGCCCGGGGGTGAACTCCGGCCGGGACTCCAGGTCGGTCTGCCGCACCAGCATGTCCAGGTTGGTCCGGAACTCCTCGTCACCCACCGGGGAGCCGTCCTCCATGTTCCAGCGCATCGCGTGCTGCTGGACGTCGGAGGTCTGCTCGATCTCGTAGACGAGGGTGTCCGGCCCGAAGCTGTGCGGGGTGCCGCCGGGCACGTAGAGGGTCTCTCCCGCGCGCACCGGCAGGCGGCGCAGTACGGCGTCGAAGTCCTGCGCCTCCAGCGCGGCGCGCAGCCGGTCGGCCGTCACCCCTTTCCTGACGCCGCACAAGGCGGTCGCGCCGGGGGCGGCGTCCAGGATGTGCCACGCTTCGGTCTTGCCGTTCGGCTGGTTCTCCAGGCGCCGGGCCGCCGCGTCGTCGGCGTGCACATGGACGGGGAGGGTGCCGGAGGCATCGATGAACTTCGTCAGCAGGGGAAAGGTCCCGCCGGACCAGCCGGGGCCCATGAGTGCTTCGGGATGGTCGGCGAGCACGCGGTGCAGGGACTGCCCGGCCTGCGGACCGTCGGTCACCACACTGCGGTTGCCCGCGACATCGCTGCATTCCCAGGTCTCCGCGATGCTCCAGTCCGGCAGGCCCTCTTTTCCCAGACGGCGGGCGATGGCGTGTCCGCCGAACACCAGGGGCCTCGCCGTGACCGACAACCGCAACGCGGTCAGGCCGGGCGGGTCCTGCTGAGGAGGCCGGGTCATCATCCCTCCCGGAGATCGCTCGGGCGGGGCGAGGGCCGGAGGCGACACGGGGTGGTCCGCCGTGCGCTCGCCCCGTGTCCGAAGACGCCGCCGGGACCGGCGGCACTTCTCGACGGTGCACGGCCGGGCCGGATCGCTCAGGTGGTGAGAAGCGAGCCGGCCGGGGGCCGGGCCCCGGGCATCTGGTGGCGCGCCGCGACGAGGGCGGAGTCCACATCACGCGTGCCGGTGGACACACACAGGGTGTAGGTGACGTCGTCCAGGCGGCGCCCTGCCTCCTCGCTTCCGTTCTCCGCGTGCAGCGCACGCAGCGTCTCGTACTGCTCGAGCAGGTTCTTCAGCACGGCCGGGTGCGCCATCAGCATCGGGAGTCTCCCTTGTCGCCGCCACTCACATGGGTGATACACGGACCGTGTGCCCAGAGCCCCGGTCCGCAACCTCATGTCTTCCGGATGAGGGCGGCCGGGGTTCGGCACAGGGAAGGCGTCAGCCGCCGGAAAGAGCGCGCGCCCCCGGCGTGGCACGGGGCGCGGCGGTTACTCGTCGGACATGACTGACACACGGCCACTCGCCCTGATCACCGGCGCGTCCAGCGGAATCGGCCACGAGCTGGCCCGGCAGTTCGCGCTGCACGGTTACGACCTCGTGGTGAACGCCGAGGACGACTCACTGGAGGCAGCCGCCCGGGATCTGCGGGAGTCGGGTGCCGACGTCCGCGCGGTGCGCGCGGACCTGCGGACCAACGAGGGACGCTTCCTGCTCCTGGACGCGCTCGACGGCCTGACGGTCGATGTCGCCGCCCTCAACGCCGGAGTGGGCCAAGGCGGGGCCTTCGTGGACACCGACCTCGCCGACGATCAAGAGGTCATCGACCTCAACGTCACCGCGACCGTACGGCTGGCCAAGCCGCTGCTGCGGGCCATGGTGGCGCGCGGGGCGGGCAGGCTCGCCTTCACCTCGTCCGTCGCCGCGACGATGCCCGGTTCCTTCCAGCCCGTCTACAACGCGTCCAAGGCGTTCGTGCTGTCGTTCGCCCAGGCCCTGGCGGAGGAGGTGAAGGACACCGGCGTGACGGTCACCTCCTTCCTGCCGGGCCCGACGGACACACACTTCTTCGACCGGGCCGGCATGGCGCACGACACCCGGATCGGCACCATGAAGAAGGACGATCCCGCGCAGGTGGCCGAGCAGGCGTTCCAGGCGATCGTGAAGGGCGAGAAGAAGGCCGTGACCGGGTCGCTGAAGACCAAGGCACAGGGCCTGGCCGGGAAGGTGCTGCCCGACGGGGTCAAGGCGGCGGCCCACCGGCGGCTGGCGGAACCGGGGACCGGGACCGAAACCGAAACGGGGACCGGGGCCGGGACCGGGACCGACAAGGAGTCCGGGCGGCGGGAGTGACCCCAGTGACTGAGGTGCAGCGCTGTGATCGCTGAACCCCGTGGTGTCGGGTGGGGCGCCGCGGGCACCCCAGGGGCATGAGTCCGCACCGACTGGTTCCCGAGTCCCTGGCCCTGCTGACCGAAGGCTACGCCTGGCTGCCCGACCTGATGCGCGCCGGGAACGACACGGCGCTGAACCTCCGCGTCCTCGGTCACCCGGCCCTGGCCGTGCGGGGCCCGGACGCGGTCCGCTTCTTCTACGACGAGAAGCACGTCCGCCGGCACGGGGCGCTCCCCGGCCCGGTCCTGAGCACGCTCTTCGGCCACGGCGCGGTCCACACCCTCGACGGCGACGCGCACCGGCACCGCAAGTCGTTCTTCCTGCCGCTGCTGGAGACCGACGCGGTGACGGGATCGGCCGGGCACATCGCCGAAGCCTGGGACGAGGCCGTACCGCGCTGGCGGGCGCAGCCGGAGGTGGTGCTCTTCGACGCCGTGGGCCGGGTGATCACGCGCGGGGTCTGCCGGTGGGCCGGCGTTCCCCTCGCCGAGGACGAGGAGGAGCCGCTGGCCCGGGACCTGCTGGCCATGGTGGACGGTTTCGCCACGGCGGGCCCCCGGCACTGGCGGGCCAGGCGAGCCCGCACCCGGCAGGAACAGCGGTTCGCCGCCCTCGTCACCGAGGTGAGGTCCGGCACGGCCCAGGCCCCGGCGGATTCCGTCCTGGACCGCGTCTGCCGCCACCGCGACGCCTCCGGCGCCGAGCTCACGCCCCGGACCGCCGCGGTCGAGCTGCTCAACGTCATCCGGCCCACCACCGCGCTGAGCTGGTTCGTGTCCTTCGCCGCCCACGCCCTGCACCGCCGGCCGGAGTACAGGGAGCGGCTCCGGTCGGGCGAGGCGGGGTTCGCCACGGCGTTCGCCCACGAGGTCCGCCGGTTCTACCCTTTCGCCCCGTTCCTCGGCGGCCAGGCCGTCACCGACCTGACCTGGCAGGGCCGCCACGTCCCGGCCGGTGGCCTCGTCCTGCTGGACGTCTACGGCCAGAACCACGACGAGCGCCTGTGGAAGGACCCGTACGTCTTCCGCCCCGAGCGGTTCCTCGACCACCCGCCCGGCCGGGACGAACTGATCCCCCAGGGCGGAGGGGACCCGCGCACCGGACACCGCTGCCCCGGCGAGGCCATGGCGGTGGGCATCCTGGAGACCCTCGCCCAGCGCCTGGCGGCCCTGGACCACCGGGTCCCGCCGCAGGACCTGACCATCCCCCTGAACCGCATCCCCACCCGGCCACGCAGCGGAATGATCATCCAGGCGGCGCGACAGCGGGACTGAGGAACCCGGGAAGCGGCCACCCGGGGAGACGCCGCGGTCCGGCGTCGCTCCGCCGGCCCGGGGCGCAGCGGCCGCGTCGGACGGCGCCGGGCCGCGCGGACGGCTCGTGACTCCCGGCCTGGAGCTGCGACGTGGGTGTGCAGCCTTCACCCTGAACGGGGGAGAACCGAAGCCGGGGGTGCGGCGAGAAAGAAGGGTGTGGTGCCGTGTGCGGGACGACGAGCGGAAAGAGACCTGGGACGAGTTCCGTGATCTGGTGAACATGTCACCGGCCGCGCTGGAGAAGTGGCTGGCCTCCGAGGAGTCGCAGAGCGCCGGACAGCACAAGGACGGCGGCGAGTCCACCGGACATGCCTCCGGCCGGCGGATCCTCGCCATCCTGCGGACCAAGAAGGGCGACCTCGCGGACGACGACTACGAGCACATGCGGAAGGTCGTCGGCTACATCCGCCGGCACCTCGCCCAGCGGCCCTCGGGCGACGTCCGGGACACCCGGTGGCGGTACTCGCTGATGAACTGGGGCCACGACCCGCTGGGCTGAACCGGAACACCTGAAGCGGCCGCCCCTGCGGACCGGAGGGGCGGCGCAGGCGGTGCCGTGCCACTCGCAGGTGATCAAGGGCCGTGCCGGGGTAGGCGGGCCCCCATCGAAGCCGCCGGGATCGTGGCGGCGGGCAGCGGCGGTGGACCGTCGTCCCGTACGGCACGGGCGGGACGTTCCACGGCGTCACGACGGGAGGGAGCGGCCGGTGACGATCGGCGATGCCGTGTTCGCGTGGCTGGGGGCGGGCGCGTTGCTCGCGGCGGTGCTGCCGCGGGTGGTGGCGGGCCGGCCGTTGTCGCTGCCGCTGGTCTTCCTGGCGGGCGGGGTGGTGGTGTACCTGCTGCCGCTGCCGCTGCCCGAGATCGATCCGATGGACGACCGGCTGATGGCGGAGCACATCACGGAGCTCTGCGTGATCATCGCGCTGATGGGCGCCGGGCTGGCACTCAACCGGCCCGTGGGGCGGCGCCGGTGGGCCACGACATGGCGGCTGCTGGGCGTCACGATGCCGCTGACCGTCGTGTTCACCGCCCTGACGGCCTGGTGGCTGCTGGACTGGCCGCCCGCCGCCGCGCTGCTGCTGGCCGCCGTCCTCGCGCCGACCGACCCGGTGCTCGCCTCGGAGGTACGGGTGGGGGAGCCGACCGAGGACGAGCACGACGAGGACGAGGTGCGGTTCGCCCTCACCAGCGAAGCGGGCCTGAACGACGGTCTGGCCTTCCCGCTGACCTATGCGGCGGTCGCGCTGGCGGCCGCGGCGGGCGGCGGCTGGTCGGCCGGCTGGATCGGCGGATGGGCGCTGGAGGAGGTCGCCGCCAAGTGCGCGATCGGTCTGCTGAGCGGATGGCTGGTCGGCCGGCTGCTGGGCTGGCTGTTCTTCCGGCCCCGCTCCGCGGCGCTGCGGCTGTCCGAACACCGGGAGGGCTTCGTCGCACTGGGTGCCACCTTCCTGGCGTACGGGGTGACGGAGATGCTTCAGGGGTACGGCTTCTTCGCGGTGTTCGTCACCGCCTGCTCGATCCGGGCGGCGGAGCGCGCTCACGGCTTCCACAACGTCCTGCACGACTTCGTCGAACAGGTCGAGCGTCTGTTCACCGCGGTTGTCCTCTTCCTGCTCGGCGCCTTCATCGCACTGGGCGGCCTCGCCGCGCTGACCTGGCAGGGAGCCGTCACCGGGCTGATGCTGCTGTGCGTGATCCGGCCGCTGTCCGGGTGGGCCGGCCTGCTCGGCACGCGCATGCGGCGCAGCGAGCGCTGGGTGGCCGCGGCCTACGGCATCCGCGGCATCGGCTCGCTCTACTACCTCGCCTACGCCCTGGGACAGCACGCCTTCCCCGTACCGGCGCGAGAGCTGTGGGCGGTCGTGACGTTCACCGTGCTCGCCTCCGTCGTCCTGCACGGTGTCACCGCCGGACCGGTCGTGTCCCGTCTCGACCGGCTGCGCGGCACCGCGCCCGCGCACCCGGAGAACTGACACCGGCGCGGTCGGCCCGCCGGGCGCGGTCGGGGGCCCGACGGTGTCGCCCAGCGGGCCCGGCCGCACTGTTCGCCGCCGGGCACCGATCTCAGTCCGTCGGCGGCACGGACGCCTGCGGGGGAGGCTGCTCATGCTGCGTTTTCGGACTTTTGGCGCTCCGGTGGCCTGAGAGTGTGCCGCAGGCCACCGATTCGGCCCTATGATTTCTACAGTTGTGTAGAGAGACGCGAGGGCGGTCGGGTTCTCCCGGCCATCTCTGGGTGCACACCCGCAGCCGGGGGCGGTGAGCAGTGCGCGGTCGACAGCTCCCCGCGGGGGAGGCCGTGGCGCCGCATCCCGTTGCCGTGCGCCCGGCGGGCCGGACCCGCTCGCTCAGCGGCTCTCGCCGGCACGGCACCGGTGCCGTCGTTTCGGCGCGCACCGCTGGTTTCGCTCGCTATCGGCCTGGGAGGGCATACGTGGCTTCGATCGATCTGGACAAGGTGCTGGACAAGGCGTGGGCGGACAAGCCGCTGACCGAGATCCTCGCCGCCCCGGTCTCGGCGCTGAAGGGGGTGTCCGACCGTGACGGCGAGCTGCTGAAGGAGGCGTTCGACGTCACGTCCGTCGCCGACCTCGCCGAGCTGAAGTACGTCCGCTGGGCCCAGGCCCTGGCCGCGCTGGAAGCGGCGAAGTAGCCGTCCTCTCCGGCCGCGTGGTGCCGCTCGTCTGCCTCGGCGGGGCCGGGCGGCACCACGCCGAGACCACACATATGACGGAGTGAACGCCGCGACGGTTTCGCGGAGCGGTGCGGTGTGCTCGGCGTGAGCGGCCCACCGCGGGCAAGGCGGCGCGCCGGCGGCCGTACGGGGTCAGGCGCCCCGGCGGGGCGGTGTGTGCGCCGCCCGGTGCCGCTGTGACATGTCTGCGACTGCCGGGGGCACTCGGGGAGGGCCACGGCGGACCCGGCAACCGGGCCTGCCTTCGAGTCTGTGCAGGAGTCGCCATGTCCACACACGCACGTACCGCCGGCACCGCGCGGACGCCGGTACAGCAAGCCGCCCTGGCCGTGGGCGCGGTCTTCCTCCTGGTCGGCGTCCTCGGCTTCATCCCGGGCATCACCACCCACTACGACACCATGGAGTTCGCCGCCCACCACTCCGAGGCCAAGCTGCTGGGCGTCTTCCAGGTGTCCATCCTGCACAACCTCGTGCACCTGGCCTTCGGCCTCGCCGGACTGGCGCTGGCGCGCACCGCAGGACAAGCACGGCTCTACCTCCTGGCCGGCGGCGCCGTCTACCTGGTCCTGTGGCTGTACGGACTGATCATCGACCACGACAGCGCCGCGAACTTCGTCCCGGTCAACACCGCCGACAACTGGCTCCACCTCGTGCTCGGCCTCGGGATGATCGCGCTGGGTGCCCTGCTCGGCCGCAAGCGCACCCTCACCTGAACTGCCGGCTGACCGGCGCGGGCGGCGCACACCTCACACCGGTCGCGTGGCGCGGCGCCCGTTCGTGCGTTCGTGGCGCCGCGCTGCCACGTCGCGGACCCCAACCGGAGCAGCGGCGTCGCGGGGGATCAGCCCTCCCGGCGGCCCGCCCGCGAGCGGCCCGCACGCGAACCGGCGTACGCGGCGCGGCGCGTGGCGGCCAGGGCGCCGCCGGGGCGGAACCGCTCGGCGCTGTGCGCGTAGATGTCGAAGCCCGCACTCTCCCGTGGCGGCGCGGCCACAGGAGAGGTGACCGTCAGCACGGCGAACGTGCGCCAGCCGCCGGAGACCGAGGCGCACAGATCGAAGACGAGCGGCCCGCCGTCCAGGGCGTCGGCCAGGGCCGCCGGATTCCCCGGCACGGGTGCTGGTGAGGTGCGGCGCGGGAAGGCGGCCAGGATGCTGCGGCGGCCGGCGACCCGGTACGGCAGCAGACTGGAGTACGGGCCGCCCAGCGCGTCAGCCCGCGGCACGGGCAGATGCCGCAGGACGCGCCCGCGCCCACTGCTCGTCAGCAGGAGATCCACAGGCCGGCCCGGGCCGTCGGCGCTCGCCACGCGAACGGCCAGCCCCAGTCCGTCGGGCATCCCGCCCGGCAGGCCGGCCGCCCGGGACAGGCGGACGGTGGCGGCGTACCGTCCAGCCGTATCCAGCCACGGAACGCCCCACGGCTCGCCCCCGCCGTCGACGATCTTCAATGTCGCCGCGCAGGTCAGCCCGCACGGATGGAAGGCCGGAGCCCCACGCGCGGAAGCCAGCCACCGGAAACCGGCCTCGATCGCGGCAGACGGCCAACGCCGCGGCGGCGTCCGCCGTCGCCGCTCCCCGGCGGCCGGGGCGCCGTCACCGGAAGCTTCTGTCGTCGCGTTCAAAGACCGGATCAGCCGCTCTCGCACTCCGTGACTCTCCTGCTCGTGCTCGTCGTCCGTGCCCTCGCCCTCCGCCGCGACGGAATGGTCCGGGCGCGTCATCCGCCCCCGGCCGCCCGGGCGTGTCCGCCGTGCCGTCCTAGGCGGTCTCCTGCCGTCGCTCGGTCCGCGCCCGGCAGCCCGCCCATCGTCCGCCGCGGCCGGACGCCGGCCTTCCGCGGCGCAGGTGCCGTACCCGGCCGGAACCGGGCCCGCACGCACCGGACCTCCTGTCCTGCACCAGTGCCTTCGCCGGAAGCCCGCCGAGTACCCCGGCCGGACACCGTCACTCCGGGCTCGTGACGTCCGTCGAGCGTGCGCGGCTCGGCAACGGTTCGCGAACCCGCCTGGACGGCACCCATGCGGGGACCGCTCACAGGCCGATGCGGTCACCTCCATGCCGGGGACCCCCGATCCGAGGCAAGGGATCGCTTTTCGGTCGTGTCACGGCCGCTGGCTCACTTCGACGGTCGTCGCCGGCCGTGGGCGGCGGGGGCCTGCCGGCAACACCGGAACCTGTGACTTCATCGCGAGGTAACGCGCACCCGGGCCTCCGACGGGTCCGTGCCTCGCCGAGCGCGCCGGGTGGGCTCCCAGGGCGCGTCACGCCGTTCCAGGCTGCTGAGCTGGCTGTTCGGGCGCAAGAGGGCGTCGTTCGTGATCGGTGAAAGTCGGACCGCAATCGATATGAAAGTTGCCGCAAAACTTTTCACGCGATTCCGGGGCCCGCCTACGCTGTGAGCGCCAGTTCATCAAGTGAAGGCGAGAAGCGTGATGCGACGGTTTCTGCGTTCAACTTTTGTGGTCGTCACTGCGGCCCTGGCGCTCACGGCGACAGGTGCGGCGCACGCCGGGTCTCCGGAGGATGCGGGGAGCCCGAGCGCCGCACCCGACTGCGTGACGTTCAGCGCGGACTGGCGGTACACGTTCGTCACCAACGGCTGCTCCGAGACGCACACCCTGAAGGTGGTGTACCGCGACGGGACCGATGTGCCCGCCCGGGTGGCACCTCCGGGGGCCGTGATCACCTTCCCCGGATACGGGACCACGGGCAACGAGGTCCTGGGAGTCGTCCTGTGCGAGGAGGGTGACGGTTCCTGACGCTCGGGGGGAGGGCGCCCGCGTCGTGAACTCGTGGGCGTTCCGTCCCGCCCGGCCGCCCCGCGCCACGGCCCCCGTCACGAGTTGGTGCGTGACGGGGGCCGTGGTGGCCTGCCGGCTTTGCGGGATGGCCTCTTCGAATGTTTCGCGGTCGATAGCGACACATTGCGGGAAGGGTTGACGCCGTTCACCGGTTCCCTATCATTCAGCTTGCTCGACACTTCGACATTTGTTCGGTATCCCGAACATAGCGGAGTCGCTCCATCGCACAGCAGGGCATCTGCGGGGTGAGCCCCCGAACGCCGAGCCGCAAGGAGTTCGCCGCATGTGTATGTCATGCTCTTGTCAATGTGTCTCCCGTCGTCGTGCGCTGGCGACCGCGACCGGCCTGGCCGCGGGCGCGGTCCTCCCGCTGACGGGAGCCGCTCCCGCCGCGGCCGGACCCGCCCAGGCGCCGGTCCGCGGGGCCGCCGCGCAGTACGCGAACCCGGTGATCTGGCAGGACTTCGCCGACATCGACGTCATCCGCGTCGGCAACACCTTCTACGCCTCGGCCTCGACGATGCACTACTCGCCCGGTGCGCCCGTCCTGCGCTCGTACGACCTGGTGAACTGGGAGATCGCCGGCCACTCGGTGCCGGTTCTGGACTTCGGCGCCAAGTACGACCTGAACGGGGCCCGGGGCTATGTCAGGGGAATCTGGGCGTCGTCGCTGGCCTACCGTCCGAGCAACAGGACGTTCTACTGGCTGGGCCAGATCGACTTCGCCCGGACCTACGTCTACACCGCCACCGCCGTCGAGGGGCCGTGGACCAGGCACACCACCATCGGCACCCCCTACTACGACGCCGGACTGCTGGTCGACAGTGACGACACCCTGTACGTCGCGTACGGCAACACCACCATCAGCGTGGCCCAGTTGTCGCCCGACGGCCGTACCCAGGTCCGTACCCAGGAGGTGTTCAGGACACCGTCGAGTGTCGGCACCCTCGAGGGCGCCCGCTTCTACAAGATCAACGGGCAGTACTACATCTTCCTGACCCGACCCGCGAACGGGCAGTACATCCTGAAGTCGTCCGGCGGCCCCTTCGGGCCGTACACGATGCGGCAGGTGCTCCTGGACCTGCGCGGGCCGATTCCCGGCGGAGGTGTCCCGCACCAGGGCGGGCTGGTGCAGACACAGAGCGGTGCCTGGTACTACCTGGCCTTCGTGGACGCCTACCCCGGCGGCCGGATGCCGGCTCTGGCCCCGGTCACATGGACCTGGGACGGGTGGCCCGTCGTGCAGCTGGTGAACGGCGCCTGGGGCACCTCCTATCCCAGCCCGGCCGTGCCCCCGCCGCCCCGCCAGGTCACCCCGATGACCGGTGTCGACACCTTCGAGGGCACGACCCTCGCACCGCGGTGGGAGTGGAACCACAACCCGGACAACAGCAAGTGGTCGGTCGGCAACGGCCTGACCCTGCGCACCGCGACCGTCACCAACGACCTCTACTGGGCCCGCAACACCCTCACGCACCGCATCCAGGGCCCCACCTCCACCGCCACGGTCCAGCTCGACCACTCCGGGATGCGGGACGGCGACCGGGCCGGTCTCGCGCTGCTGCGGGACTCCTCCGCGTGGATCGGTCTCAAGCGCGAGGGCGGCGTCACCCGGGTGGTGATGGTCGGCGGACTGACCATGGACACCAACTGGAACACCACCGGCACCGGCTACGAGCTCGCGAGCGCGGCCGCGCCGGGCGGCCGTATCTGGCTGCGTGCGAGCGCGGACATCCGCCCCGGCTCGGCGCGTCCGGGGACCTTCTCCTACAGCACCGACGGCATCACCTTCACCCGCCTCGGGCCCGACTTCTCCATGGGCAACGACTGGCGGTTCTTCATGGGGTACCGGTTCGCCCTCTTCAACCACGCCACCCGGGCGCTCGGCGGCGAGGTCCGCGTGACGCGGTTCGAGCTGTCCACGCCCTGAACCGAGTCCGGCACCGGCCAGCCACCCTTCGCAGGCGGCCGTACGAGGAGCACCCGCTCCACCGCTTCGGACGCCGCCGGTGCCCGGTCCCGGGCCCGCCGGCCGCGACCGTCCGGACGGGGCGACCGGGACGGCGACCGGCCCACCCGGCGCCGTCCCGGCCTCCGCACCGGGCGCCCGCGCGGCCCGTAGGCGCCGGGTGCCACCGGTCTTCCGGCCGGCCGCTGAGGGCCGGGAAGCCGCAAGCGGTCTGCCGGGGTGCTCACGGGCCGCGGCGCACCGCACCAGACCGACAGTCCGGACGACCTCCGACGAGGCCGGCCGGAGCCAGCTATTCGACGTTGAGGAAGCCCCCATGCACAGAGGAAGTCTCACCCGCGGGCATCCGTCCGCGGTGCTCGCTGCCGCGGTGGCGGTCCTGGCCGCGCTGGCGGCGATGCTCGTCGCCACCCCGGCTCAGGCGGCTGCCGGCGGCGCCTTGCGCGGTGTCGGCTCGAACCGGTGTCTCGATGTGCCGGGTGCCAGCCAGACCGACGGTACGTACCTGCAGATATACGACTGCTGGGGCGGGGCCAACCAGCAGTGGACGCTGACGGACGCCCACCAGCTCACCGTGTACGGCAACAAGTGCCTGGACGTTCCGGGACACGCCACCACGGCGGGCACCCGCGTGCAGATCTGGAGCTGTTCCGGCGGTGCCAATCAGCAGTGGCGGGTGAACTCCGACGGCACGGTCGTCGGCGTGGAGTCCGGGCTGTGCCTGGAGGCCGCGGGCGCCGGTACGGCCAACGGTACGGCGGTGCAGATCGGTACGTGCAACGGCGGCAGCAACCAGAAGTGGACCGGCCTGTCCGGGACGCCGCCGACGGACGGCACGTGCTCTCTTCCGTCGACGTACCGGTGGACGTCGACGGGTGTGCTGGCGCAGCCGGCGAACGGGTGGGCCTCGGTGAAGGACTTCACCGCCGTGAAGCACAACGGCAAGAACCTGGTCTACGCGTCGAACGTGTCGGGATCGACGTACGGCTCGATGATGTTCAGCCCCTTCACGAACTGGTCGGACATGGCGTCGACCGGCCAGATCGGGATGAACCAGGCCGCCGTGGCGCCCACGCTGTTCTACTTCGCCCCCAAGAAGATCTGGGTGCTGGCGTACCAGTGGGGTGCGTGGCCCTTCATCTACCGCACGTCGAGCGATCCCACCAACCCCAACGGCTGGTCCGCTCCGCAGCCGCTGTTCACCGGGAGCCTCCCCGACTCCGACACCGGCCCGATCGACCAGACCCTGATCGCCGACGGCCAGAACATGTACCTGTTCTTCGCCGGTGACAACGGCAAGATCTACCGGGCGAGCATGCCGATCGGGAACTTCCCGGGCAACTTCGGCTCGTCGTACACGACGATCATGAGCGACACGAGGGCCAACCTCTTCGAGGGCGTACAGGTCTACAAGGTGCAGGGCCAGAACCAGTACCTCATGCTCGTCGAGGCGATGGGCGCGAACGGGCGCTACTTCCGCTCCTTCACGGCCTCCAGCCTCAGCGGCTCGTGGACCCCGCAGGCCGCCAGTGAGAGCAACCCCTTCGCGGGCAAGGCCAACAGCGGTGCCACCTGGACCAACGACATCAGCCACGGTGACCTGGTCCGCAGCAACCCCGACCAGACCATGACCATCGACCCCTGCAATCTGGAGTTCCTCTACCAGGGCAAGTCCCCCACCGCGGGCGGCCCCTACGACCAGCTGCCGTGGCGGCCGGGTGTCCTCACCCTGCGGCGCTGACCGTCCTGCTGCCCGGTGACCGCGATGTGGCGTGACCGGCAGGCGGGTGGGCGCACGATGCGCGGTGTGGGCGACGCCGTCTGCTGACCGGTACTCACCGGATCGAGGCACCCCGGCCGTTCAGCGGCCGGGGTGCCTCCCCTGTGCCTATCCATGTCCGGAAGGGCTGAGGTTCCGGCACGTGCGCCGACGGCGGGCGGTCGCGCTTGAGGCCGGGCCGGCAGGCCGACGCCCGGCGTCCGGCAGAATGACCGTATGGCCTCAGCCGGAACCAGTGCGGGCATCGACAGCGGGACGAACCGGACGCGTCTTTCGGCGGCCGCGGCCGCGCTGGTGACCGTGGGTGCGGGGCTGATTCTCAGGGCCGTGGCGGCGGGGGACGTGGCCAAGTACGGTGGGGACGCCCTGTACACCGTGCTGGTCCTGGCCCTCGTCGTCCTGGCATCGCCGCGGATGACGGCGTGGAAAGCCGGCGCGCTCGCGCTGGCCGTCAGTTGGGGCATCGAGTTCTCGCAGCTCACCGGGGTGCCGGCGGAGCTCTCCCGGCACAGCACTGCTGCCCGTCTGATCCTCGGTTCCACCTTCGATGCACCGGACCTGCTGGGGTACGCGGCCGGCGCGCTGGGCGGATGGCTCGTCGTAGCCTCGCGAAGGGCGGGCCGCCGGCGGCCGTCCGCCACCGCTGCGGGTGAGCGTCGGCGGTGACCGCCGGGCGGTCGGCGGCTACATGTCGCCGCACCGTGAGGCTCCGGACGGGCGCTCGGCGGCTGGCAGCCCGGCCCCGGCCCCGCCCGGTCGCTGCCGCAGCCCGCCGGCTCAAGCGGAACTCCCCGGCGCCCGGGGCCCGTTCCCCCGCCGGCGACCTGTCCAGCTCCCTCGAAGCGGTGCCTGTTTGCCCGCAACGGTGCCGGATACCCAGGAGCGGACATCTGCGGCGGGCCGCATCCGCGAAGTGGCGGGGGCAACCGCGTGGCCGGGCCGGCGGAGGCCGTCATGTCGCGTCCGCCGTCAGGGGGTGATGCGCGCTGCCGGCGGTCACAGGTCCGCGGCGCCCCGGGACCGGAAAGGGTGGCAGGAAGTGAGCCGGAGCTGTGCCGGGGAGGCCGGGGAAGACCGCTTGGCCGTTCGCCGTCTGCTGCTCAGCGAAGGTGTGACCGCCCTGGGGGACGGCCTGTGGTTCAGCATGTGGGCGGTCTACCTGACCGCCGTCCAGGGCGTGCCCGCCGCGACGATGGGGCTCGCGATGGGACTGGGCGGGGGGATCGGCCTCCTGGCCGCCCTGCCCGCCGGCACGCTGACCGACCGCCTCGGCGCCCGTGAGACCCTCCTCGCCGTCACCGTCGCGCGCGCGGTGTTCTCCCTCGCCTTCCTGGTCACCCACGCCTTCTGGTCCCTGCTGGTCGCCGCCGCCCTGTTCACCTCCATGCAGACGGCCGCCAAAGGCACCAAGGTGGCGCTCGTGCACCTGATGCTGCCCGAACGGGACTGCCTGCCCGTCCTCGCCCGGGCCCGCGTCGTGCAGCACGTGCTCTACGCGGCCGGAGCGGGCGCGGCGGCCTGGGTGCTCTCCCGCCAGTCGGCCGCCCCCTATCACGGCGCCGTCGTCGTCAACAGCCTCACCTTCGCCGTCTCGGCCGCGATCCTGGCACGCCTTCGGCACGTCCCGCCGGTGCCCGCCGCGCAGCGCCCCCTGAGCACCGAGGCGCTGCGCAACGTCCCCTTCACAGCGATCATGAGCAGTACCGCACTCATGGCGCTGTGCTGGGCGCTCCTGTCCAGCGGCCTGCCGCTGTGGCTGAAGGAGGACACCGCGGCGCCGGTGTGGATCGCCCCGCTCTCCGTGCTGGTCAGCTCCCTTCTGATCGCCCTCTTCCAGGTACGTGTCACCCGTACCGGGCAGCGACTGTCCGGAGCCGTGCGTTCCGCCCGGCGCGCCGGCGTGGCGCTCGCCGGTTGCTGTCTGGTCTTCGCGGTGGCCGCCTGGCCCGCCGGCCCGGTGGTGGCCGGCGTCGTCGTCCTCGTCGGGCTGGGCCTGCACGTGGTGGGGGAGCTGTACTACGTGGCGGCCCGGTGGGGACTGTCCGTCAAGCTCATGGCCCACGGTGCCCAAGGGCAGTACCAAGCGGTCGCGGCCACGACCGAGGGAGCCGTGGTCGCGATCGGGCCCGCGCTGGTGACCACGCTGGTCATCGGCCACGACGCGGCGGGCTGGGGCGTCCTCGCCCTGGTCTTCCTCACCTGCTCCCTGCCCGTGGCGCCCCTGTGCCGGCCGGCCCTGCGCCGCGCCACCGCACGCCCGGTGGGAAAGGGCTCCGCCGTGTGACGGATGTGTGAGTACTCGCGGTACAGGGGTGGGGCCCGCACCGCCCGGTGGCGGTCGCCGGCGGCTCAGGCCGGCCAGGCACGCAGGGCGATCTCCACCGTTTCCTGGAGCTGGCCGCGGGGCACACCGCTCGCCGCCTGGACCGCCACCCCGTAGGCGACGGTGAAGAGGTAGCGCGCCAGAGCCGCGGGGTCGGTGCCCGGGGGCAGGTCGCCCTCGTCCAGGGCGGCCTGGAAACGTTCACGCACCCGCTGCTCGCCCTGCTTGCGCCATGCGACGAGCAACTCGTGCGCGGCTCCGCCGGGCTGGCCGGTGGCCAGGGCGCCCTGCACCGCGAGGCACCCGGCCGGACGGCCCGGCAGGGTGGTGGCGAGGACGGCGCCTCTGAGCAGGTGCTCGGCGACGGCCCTGGCCGTCGGCTTCCGCACGGCCTCCGGCAGGTATCCGGCCGGCCCTTCGCCGTACCGGTCGAGGACCTTGCGGAACAACTGCTCCTTGTTGCCGTAGGCGGCGTACAGGCTGGTCTTGGTGATGCCCATGGCCTCGGTCAGGTCGGACAGCGCGGCCCCTTCGTAGCCCTGGCACCAGAAGACGTCGAGGGCCTTCTCCAGCGCCTGGTCGGCGTCGAAGGAACGCGGACGGCCTCTCGTCATGCCTTCCTCCGCAGATTTCCGCACCGGTCGGTGCACAGCATACCGAGCCGGCGTTCACCGCCCAGGCGGCGATCCGTGCCGACAACCTCCGGGCTCCGGTGGGGACTTGACGCGGGGCGGGGCCGGATTAATCTGTACCGGTCGGTACTTAAATAGGGAGGGGCTCCGCCCGCTCCCTCTCCCGGCCGAAGCCGCTTTCTCTCTCCCGACCGAAGGAGAAGCTCCGCCATGGCACGTCCGTTAGCACCACGCCTGACCGCGCCGGCCCGAAGGCTGCGCCCACTGCTGCTCGCGCTCCTGATGAGCGCCACCGTCCTGGCCGGCACCGCTTCCGGGTCGCCGTCCCGGCCGTCCCCGTCCCCGGCGCCGCCGTGTGCCGCCCCGGAGGCACCCAAGAGCAGGAACCATGACGCCGCGACGCAGCACGACGCGGCGTTCAACCGCGATTTCCGGCACTGCTTCACCACCGTCCGCGGAGTGCAGATGCACTACGTCATCGGAGGTACCGGGCCGCAGACGACGGTGCTGCTGCACGGATGGCCGGAGAGCTGGTTCGAGTACCGTGAGGTGATGCCCCGGCTCCTGCCCGGGCGAACGGTGATCGCGATCGACCTGCCGGGAATGGGGGATTCCACCGGGCGCCCCGCCGGGTACACCAAGACCGTGCTCGCCGGTTACGTCCACGACCTGCTCGTCCGGATCGGGGCCCAGCGGGACGTGCGGTTCGTCGCCCACGACTTCGGGGTCGGCGTCGCCTACGCGCTGGCCGCCCGGTACCCCCGGCAGGCGGCCGGACTGTTCCTGATGGACTTCCCGCTCGTCGGCAGGAACCTCTCCTTCGCACGGGATGTCCGGCCACTCTCCTGGCACTTCTCGTTCAACGTGCAGGACCCGCTGGCGGAGCGCCTCGTCACGGGCCGGGTCGGCACGTTCCTCGACTACTTCTTCCGGCACAGCCAGATCTCCGGTTCCCCGCAACCGGGTGCCAACCCGCCCAGCCCGATCCCGCGGCGATCGCTCGCCGAGTACACCCGGGTGTTCTCCCGCCCGCAGGTGCTGCACACGGGTTTCGAGCTCTACCGCACCTGGTCGCGGGACGAGGAGGAGAACAAGCGCCTGCAACGGGTCCCGCTCACCCTCCCGGTCCGGCTGCTGACCCAGGACGGGCTCACCGGCCTGATGCTGCCCCCGCTACGGGACGCCGCCCCGGCGGCGACGGGCACCGATGTGGAGGGAGCCGGGCACTGGCTGCTCGAGGAGCGGCCCGACCGTGTGGTGGCGGAGATCGACGCCTTCTACGCGGCACGCTGAGGCCACCGGAGCCACACCGGTGACCACCGGCCCGGTGCGGCTCCGGTCCGCGGTCTTCCTCGGCGGGCACGCCACCGTGCCCGGCCACCACCGGCATCCGGTGGTGGCCGGGCGCGGCACGCACGGCGGCGCAGGGCACAACCCCTGCCGGGGCCGGGTCCGGGACCGATCGTGACCTGCCGGGAGTACGGCCGTTGACAGGGCGGGCCGCCGTCCGGACCCGGTCCGCAGAACAGCCCTTCCCCGGCACCTCAGCGGTCCGGCCCGATACGAGGACGTCGTCCGTGCCCCCTTACCCGCTCCCCGGAAGAACCGTGCTCATCACCGGCGCCGCCGGTGGCATCGGAAGGGCCTGTGCGCGGGCGCTGCACGCCCGGGGCGCCCATCTGGTGCTGGCCGGCCGCGATCCCTCCTCGGTCGCCACGCTGGCCCGCGAACTGGGCGAGGACAGAGCGCTGCCGCTGAGCGTGGACGTGACGGACCGGGCGGCACTGGAGGACGCGGTGGCCCGTACCGTGGACCGCTTCGGAAGGCTCGACGTGGTGTTCGCCAACGCGGGCGCCGCCCCGGCGCGGCCCGCCACCCTCGCCACCGTCGACCCCGCGGTGTTCGAGCACATCATCGAGGTGAACCTGCTGGGCGTCTGGCGCACCGTGCGGGCCGCGCTGCCCCAGATCGTCGCCCACCGGGGCCACATCCTGGTCAACGCCTCCGTCTACGCCTACGTCAACGGCGCCGTGAACGCCGCCTACGCCGCCTCCAAGGCCGGTGCCGAGCAGATCACCCGTGCCCTGCGGGTGGAGCTGGGCCCTCATGGGGCGACCGCCGGTGTCCTCTACCCGGGGTGGGTGGAGACCGGGATGGCCCGGCTGGCCTTCGGCGGGGACGAACTGGCGACCAGGATGCGCGAAGTCGGGTTTCCCGGCCCCCTGGCCGCCGCGATCTCCGCGGAAACCGTGGCGCGGCGGGTGGTGAGAGGGATCGAGCGGCGCAGCGCGAGCATCACCGTTCCCCGCCGCTGGCAGCCGGTCGGGATCCTGCGGGGCGTGCTCAATCCCCTCTGCGACCGCCTCCTGGTCCGCGACCCCCGACTCCAGCCGCTCGTGCGGGCGCTCGAGAGCGGAGTGCGCGACGCCGCCCCCTCGGGTGAGGCACCGGGCCCGCGCGGCCGGCCGGCGCCGGCCGGGCCCCGCGACGCGGCCCCGCACCCACCGGTTCCGGCACCGGAGCGCCCCGGCCCTCCCAC
>NZ_WYCT01001053.1 GCF_011008945.1 Streptomyces harenosi | reverse complement strand
CCCAGAAATCGTCCAGCTCGGTGACTTCCGGCAGCGTGCCGAAGTTGTAGAAGGCCGGCGGCGAAGAGGTTTCCCACTCCAGCGTACGGGCATCCCACGGGTCGCCGGTCAGGTCGACGGTCTTCTTGCGGTCGCGGATCGAGACGGCCACCTGGATGATCTGGCACAGGATGCCGGCGCCAACGATGAAGGCACCTGCGGCGGCGATCAGCAGCAGCGGCTCATAGGCCGGGTTGACCGTGCTCTGCAGGCGACGGGTCATGCCCATGAAGCCCAGCACGTACATCGGCATGAAGGTCACGTAGAAGCCGATGAACCAGCACCAGAACGCGCACTTGCCCCAGAACTCATTGAGGCGGAAGCCGAACATCTTCGGCCACCAGTAGGT
>NZ_WYCT01001052.1 GCF_011008945.1 Streptomyces harenosi | reverse complement strand
GGCCAGCTGCACGCGGGTCGGGTGCAGGTACTGGCTGGCGACCTGCGGCAGGGTGTCGATCTGGTCCTTCAGCGCGTCGTTCAGGCGCTTGTTGCTGTAGCCGAAGTTGCAGGCCGAGTACCACATCTGCAGGTCGAGGTAGGGCACGCCCGCACCATCGAACATGTAGCTTCCTTCGCCGCGCTGGAAGATCTTCGGCGGGTCGACGTAGTGGACGGTGTCGCCGAAGGAGCTGTAGCGGGCTTCGTCGGCCAGCAGCTGCGCGTCGGAGGCAGCCGCGTCGGCGTTCTTGTCAAAAATGTTCATGCAGTTCGGTTCCGTGAAGGACGTTCGAAAGGGGTGACGGGGGAGCGCGCCTGGAAGGGAGTGCTCAGGCGGTGGCCAGCAG
>NZ_WYCT01001051.1 GCF_011008945.1 Streptomyces harenosi | reverse complement strand
GCCCTGGCGCGCGGCCTCATACAGGGCCGGTGTCAGTTCCTGCGGCGCCATCGCCTCCAGCGGCGCGGTTTCGGCCGCAGCGGGGAACATCGGTTCCTGTTCGCTGCTGGCAGCGGCGAACGGGCTGGGGCGCAGCGACACCAGCGGCGCGGGCGCGACCCGCTGCAGCAGCAGGTGCAGCGCCGGCGACAGCAGCACGACCGCCAGTGCGGCGGGCCAGCGTGCGCCGTCCGGCAACAGGCCCGGCCAGGCCGGCAGCACCACCAGTGCGGCCAAGGCGATCACCAGCGCCGCCACGCCAAGACCACGCCAGGCGGTCAGGTCGCGGCCGGCCAGCGCCTGCCAGTGCTGGGCCAGGCTGCCATCCAGGCGTTCGACATCGTTCCAC
>NZ_WYCT01001050.1 GCF_011008945.1 Streptomyces harenosi | reverse complement strand
GGCCTACCCGGAGCTGGACGGTCCTGCACGCGACCGCCTGCACCGCGAACTGCTGCGCTCCACTGCGCTGCAGGCCATCGAGACCCTGCGTTTGTGGAGCCGGCAGCCGGCCGACAACCTGCGGCTGCACCTGAAGCAGCGCCACGGCGAAGCCCTGTACGACGCGGCCCTGGCCAGCGGCCACGTCGGTGGTGCCGCGCTGGACGTGTTCCCGGTCGAACCGAAGGGCAATTGCGATATCTTCGAATCGCCGCTGACCCGCCACGACAACGTGATCCTGACCCCGCACGTGGGCGGCAGCACGCTGGAAGCGCAGGACAACATCGGCGTGGAGGTGGCGGCCAAGCTGGTGCGCTACAGCGACAACGGCAGCACCCTGTCGGCGGTCA
>NZ_WYCT01001049.1 GCF_011008945.1 Streptomyces harenosi | reverse complement strand
GGACCCAGGTCCAGGTTGACGACAACGTGCTGGACGACCCGAAGGTCGACGGTGGCTACCTGCGCGGCTCGGTCGCGCTGGCCGAGCAGGTCTACGTGTTCGGTGGCTGGTCGCGCACCAGCAAGACCCGCCACTACGGCGAAGACTCGCTGAAGCTGGAACTGAACCAGCCGGAGCTGGGTATCGGCTACCACATGCCGTGGACCGACCGCCTGGACTTCACCGCCGATGCCGCCTGGGTGCGCCAGAACGCCGAATCGACCCTGCGCTACGACGGCGTGCGTTACCACGGCAAGGACCACACCAACCTGGGCCGCGTCACCATGGGTATCCGCGGCAAGCCGTCGCGCATGACCGAAGCCTGGGCCAAGGCCGGCTACATGGATGGC
>NZ_WYCT01001048.1 GCF_011008945.1 Streptomyces harenosi | reverse complement strand
ATCATCGTACTAACAGGGGAAGACAATGATTTTGATCAAGATTATGTCTTTTCAGATGAAATGAAACAAGCTCTTTCTGAAGATAAAATGGTCAAAAGTGATATTTACGTTGATTCGTATGGGACTCATAAATCCGTCTTTTTACCAATTAAAGATTCAGGCGGTGAACTCACGGGGATTTTAGGAATTGACTTAGATGCGTCTGTTGTTCCAGCAACAACGAAAAAGCTGACAATTTATATTACAGTAGCATCTGCGATTGTGCTCATCGGCGGATTACTCTTCTCATTCTTCATGGGAAGAAGAATTGCAAAACCAGCACGCTCATTAATGGAATCAGCGGATCGAATTGCAGATGGTGATTTAACTGGCATGGTAGAAGTTCAAAG
>NZ_WYCT01001047.1 GCF_011008945.1 Streptomyces harenosi | reverse complement strand
GTCTGCCCTGTGCCTCCGCCAAGCCGGCGCTTGCGCCGGTACTGGTGCAGCGACATGGTTCAACCTGCCTTGCGCCGTGGTGCGGCCTTCTTTGCAGCCTTCTTCGTTGTCTTCTTTGCGGCCTTCTTCACCGTCGACTTTGCGGCTGCCTTGCGCGTTGCGGTCTTCTTCGCCGGCGTGCGCTTGTTCGCATCCAGGCTCTTCTGCAGCAATGCCATGAAGTCGACAACGTTCGTTGTCGCATCCTCGTGTGGTGCGGGCTCATCTTCCACCCGCGTGGTGCCGCCCTTGGACTTGATGCGCTTGTTCAGCACCTGCTGCAGGCGCTCGCGGAATTCATCGTGGTAGTGCGATGGGTCCCAATCGCCGGACATCGACTCGATCAACTG
>NZ_WYCT01001046.1 GCF_011008945.1 Streptomyces harenosi | reverse complement strand
ACCCTGCAGGGCGGCGACGGCGAGGCCCCGTTCGTGGTTGAAGTGCCGTTCGGCACCTACTGACTGCAGCACTGCACTGGCTAGAATGCAGCGCGGCGCCGTCTGCCGTGCCTGTTCCGTGAGTTGCTGCCGTGTCCCTGCGCCCTTTGCTGCTGTCGTCCCTGCTGCTGTTGTCCGCCTGCGCCAGCGCGCCACCTCCACCGCCGGCCCATTCCGATGCGCTGTGGCGCTTGATCGAGCGTGACTGCAAGGCGGTGGAAGGACCGCGTGGCAGTTGCCTGCGGGTGGAGACGGCGGCGGACCGCCGCGACGTGCTGGTCAAGGATGCGCACGGTGACTACCAGTTCCTGCTGATGCCGCTGGACAAGGTCAGTGGCATCGAGAGCCAC
>NZ_WYCT01001045.1 GCF_011008945.1 Streptomyces harenosi | reverse complement strand
GTGGATCGGCTGGCCGGTGGCACGGTCCCAGACCACGGTGGTTTCGCGCTGGTTGGTGATGCCCAGCGCGGCGATATGGCGTGGGTCGATCTGCCCGCGGCTGAGCAGTTCGGTCAATGTGGCATAGACGCTGGTAAGGATCTCGCGCGGGTCATGCTCGACCCAGCCGGGCTGCGGGAAGATCTGCGCGAACTCGCGCTGCGCGCTGCCGACGATATCGCCGGCGCGGTCGAACAGGATCGCGCGCGAGCTGGTGGTGCCCTGGTCGATGGCCAGCACGTAGCGGGGCGTCATGCAGCGTCTCCAATGGCGATGGGGAAATCCTAATGCATCGATCGCGTCGCGCGCGGCTGCCCTGGTAGCTGCCAACCTGGGTTGGCACACGTGGCA
>NZ_WYCT01001044.1 GCF_011008945.1 Streptomyces harenosi | reverse complement strand
CGCTGGTACTCGGTCAGGCCATCCCACTTGTTGATGGCGATCACCAGCGCGCGGCCGGCATCGAGCACGGCACCGAGCACGGTGGCGTCCTGGTCGGTCACGCCTTCGGTGGCGTCGAGCATCAGAACGGCCACCTGGCACTGCTCGATCGACTGCATGGTCTTGACCACCGAGAACTTCTCGACGACCTCGTCCACGCGCGACCGACGGCGCAGGCCGGCGGTATCGATCAGGCGGTACTCGCGGCCATCACGCTCCAGGTCCACCGCGATCGAGTCGCGGGTGGTGCCCGGCACGTCGGAGGCGATCATGCGCTCCTCGCCGAGGATGCGATTGACCAGGGTCGATTTGCCCACGTTCGGGCGGCCGACGAAGGCGATGCGGATGCGG
>NZ_WYCT01000104.1 GCF_011008945.1 Streptomyces harenosi | reverse complement strand
GCGGTGGCCCGACCCGCCCCGCCCCGGCCACCCCCTCGGTCACCGCGCACGGCGGCCGCGGGCTGAACATCATCACCGCGCTGGCCGACGACTGGGGCGTACGGGACGACGCCTGCGGCGAAGTCACCGTCTGGGTCGTCGTCGACGACGACGTGCACGACCCCGACGCCGGGCACCGCCGGGACGACTTCGCGACCCGGGTCGGGGCACCCTCGGTGTCCCAGATGCCCGATCTCGGTTTCGCCGGCGCCTTCGACGAGCTGGGCTGAGCGGCGGCCGGTGCCGCGGACGCGGGCCGGGCGGCGGGCGGCGCGGCGCGACGGCCGGACCCGTCGTCCGCGGGGTCCCGTGCGCCGGGGCACTAGGCTCGCGCCCGTAACGAGTAGAGCCGTAACCGGGAGATGCCCACGATGGCCAAGAAGCGCCCCCAGACGAAGGCCAAGCGCCCGCAGTTCAGCGACACAGAGGTCCCGGTCGTCGGCGCCCGCGAGCCCTGCCCGTGCGGCAGCGGCCGCCGCTACAAGGCCTGTCACGGCCGGGCCGCCGCGCAGGCCGTGACCGAGCTGGTGCACCGCCCGTTCGAGGGGCTGCCCGGCGAGTGCGACTGGGTGGCGCTGCGGGAGCTGGTCCCCGCCGCCACCGCCGAGCTGACCCTGAAGGACGGACTGCCCGAGGGCGTCCCGTCGGTCACGCTGGCCACGGTCCTGCCGATGGCCTGGCCCGCGCTGCGCCGCGACGACGGCTCGGTCCTGCTCGGTCTGCAGAACGACACCGCCTCGGGCGACCTCAGCCGCGACCTCGCCGACACCCTCCGGCGCGCGCTGACCGCGCAGCCGGGCACCCCGGTGCAGGGCCGCCGCGCCCCGGCCGACGGCCCGCGGCTGCAGGACCTGCTCGATCCGCAGGGCGCGTTCGAGCCGGTGGTGCACTCGGGCTTCGAGTTCTGGGTGCCGGATTCGGAGAACGCCACGCCGGAGGTGACCGCCTCCCTGGAGCGGGCCAACGCCGCCGCCATCCCCACCGTCAGGCTCCGGAGCGTGGACGCCGCCTACTGGTGCGAGACGCCGGAGAAGAACCATCTGCGGTGGGTGATGCCGCACGCGGAGGAGCGGCTTCTGGACGCTCTCGCGCGGTTGCAGGCGGCCGGGCGGTCCGGCCTCGGCGAGGGCACGCGCCTGGTCGGCTCCTTCCGCGCCCACGGGCTCACCGTCCCGGTCTGGGACCTGCCCAGCGGGGTCGGCGCGCAGGACGTGGAGAAGCCGGCGGCCGAGTTCGCCGAACGTCTCGCCGAGGCCCTGGCCTCGGACGTTCCGCTCACCGCCGACGAGCGCCGGGCCCGTGGCGGCCTGACCAACCGGCAGGTCACGCTGAGCTGATCCGCAGCGCGCGGTCCGGGCCGGCGGCGGGCCGGACCGCCGGCCACCCCGGCCCCGCCACGTGACGCCGGTCACAACTGCCCGCCGGTGCAAGCCGGTCGGGGAGGGCGACCGTGACCGGATCGGTGTCCGGAAACACAGAGATCGAATTTGCTAACCGCCGATCTCTTGTTACCGTTCCAGTAGCCCGGTTGCTGGTGCATCCCCCGTCGCCAGCAACCGGGTCTTTCCATGTGCGGCGCCCGGGCGGTCCGAGCGGCCGCCCTCAACTCGCCTGCCGCACCGGCGCATTGCTCCCGGCGCGCAGCAGCAGCGCGCCGGCGCCCGCCGTGTCGGCCGGCGCGGCGTACTCGGCCACGGCGCTGTACGCGGACGGCTCGCCCCGCAAGCGCTCCCGGGGCGTCTCGCACATCCCCGGCTCGTCCCCCGCCCCCACCGCGCAGCGCATCCCGAGGGTGCGCCCGCCCGGTCCCAGCAGGCTCAGCACCAGCCGCAGCGGGCCGCCGGTCGCGTTGCGGTAGTAGGCCCGCGCCCAGGTCTGCCGCGCCTGGACCAGTACACAGGTCTGCGCCTCGAGTGCCGCGGTGCCGCCGGGTGAGGTGAGCTCGGGCCCGCAGCGCACCGCGGTGGCGGAGCCGATGCCGAGCGGTGCCGTACGCGGGGGGCGCGTGCCGGGCGCCTTGCCGTCGAGGCCGTCCCCGGCCGCCGCGGCGGGCTCCCGCACCGGCGGCGCGGTCCCGCCCGCGGGTCCCGCGGAGGCCACGGCGAAGGGCAGCACGACCGCGCAGGCCACGATCCCCGCGAGGGCGGACGTCCTGATCCGCCGCGGATCGGCCCCGCCGCCCGGCCGTTCGCCGGGGCGGCGCACCTCCCCGGCGCCGTACCGGTCCGCTGCCGGGCCGCCGCGCGCCCCGGCCCGCGGACGCCGCTCCCGTCCGGGCCCGGACCGCGCACGGGACCTGGGGCGCTCCCCACGATGCAGCAACATGAGCGGACGATAACGACAGCGCGCGGGCGGCCGGCCCCGCCCGCGCGCGACACCCCTACAACTCGGGGGCGCTCACACCCGTACGAGTGAGGGCCTCGACCACCGCGTCCACCACGGCCTCCACATCGGGCAGCCAGGGCGAGGCGGAGCCGTGCAGCGGAGCCCGCTCCCAGCGGACGGTCCCCTGGCCGGTCTCGGACGGGGGCAGGGCCAGATAGCCGCCCTCGCCGTGGAAGCGCAGGGAGCCGGGGACGAAGTCCTTGGCGTAGAGCAGCTCGCCGAGCTGCTCCAGGGAGTACGGCCTGACCAGCAGCGCCCAGCGGGTGGGCGAGGCGACGACCGGGCCGAGCCGCATGCCCTGGCGGTCGAGCGCGGCCAGGGCGCGGGCCGCCGGCAGCGCGGGCAGCGAGACCGCGCACGGCGCCCGGCCGCCGGTCGCCAGGATGATCGGTGCCGCCGGGCGGTTGGTCCACCACCAGCGCACCATGCGCGCGTCGGTCGTGGCCGCGAGGAGGCCGGGGTCGAAGGGATGGGCACCGGGCACTGTGCAGTCCGGGTCCGGGCAGCCGCAGCGGGACCGCCCCCGCGCACCGGCCGTCACGCCCGGGAGTACGGGCCACTGCCATCGAGTCGCGAACGTCAGGGCCGCGCTGATCAACTCAGGCTTCCCGTCCTTTCGCTGGGACAGGAGCCTGCGTCGCCTTCCGAGGATCTCGCGCATGAGCGCTCGTTCCTTTCCGTTGCACGCCTGGCAACACCGTGGTCCACATCACACCATGCGTCGATCACTTCACTGTGCGTACCTGCTGGCGCATCACACCCCCGCGACGGGCAGGGGACACCCCTATGGGCCGAGCATGGACTGCGTCCGCGGCCACGGGTCCGTGCCGATTCCATCGACGGCACGGGCGTGGCGCGGGGGTGGCGAAGTCCGGCGTTGTGCCGTCGCGCGAATTTCTCTCCGCCTCCGCCACGGGAGGGTGGGGCACGGTCGTCGCTGGTTAAGACGCCCGGGTCCGCCGCCAGGTTCCGGGCGGTGCCCACCACCCCTGGTCTTCACCGAGTACGTACCCATCACGACCGTTGTGACGCTCCGTGGAGCGCCCCCAGTCGACCGCAACACGACGTCCTCTCGGGCAGTTTCAAGCCAACTTCGTTTTTCCGCAAGGGGGTCGGCGGACACCGCGCTCGCCTCTGCGGGAAACCGCGAATCCCCGCAGGACAATGCTGGACATCTCCGTACGAGTGCGTGTACATGTGGAGGCACTGCCGGCGGCGCAGAAGACATGGGGGTTTGCGATGCTTTTCAGCAGTACGCACCGGTCGGAAAGCCGGATGCCATGAACGCCCCGCACCCTTCGAAAGTGGCCGGAATCGATTCGACGGTTCCGGCACCCGCGCACACTGTCGCGTCCGCCGCCGGCACCGCCGCGGTCTGTCCGCGTCCCGCCCCGGCCGCCCCCGGAGCCCTGCTCCAGGACCGGCTGGCCGGCTGGGTCTCCGACCTCACGTCCCTGCACGAGCTCACCGAGCGCCTGGCGCGCACGGGCACGCTCGCCGAGGCCCTGCAGGAAGTGCTGCGCGCCGGTTCCGCCCTGGTGGGCGCCCGGCGCGGCCTCGTCGTCCTGGAACCGTCCGACGGGCTGGGCCCCGACACCACCGTCGGCCTGGGGCTGGCCCGCGCCGACCTCGGCCACCTGGAGACCGTGCCGCGCGGGTGCCTGCCGTACGGCCGGCTGCTGGAGGCGCCGGCCGCACCCGCCGACGGCGACAGCGGCGTCGCCCAGCCCGACCTCTTCGCCGAGGAGGGGCTCGACCCGCGCCACCGCGAGGTCGCCGCCCGTCTCGGGTACGCCGCCAGCTACGCGCTCCCCCTGTCCACCGAGGCCGCCGGCCGGCTGGGCGCCGCCGCCTGGCTGTACGACGAGCCCACCGAGCCCGACCCGCGCCGCCGCCATCTGGTCGGGCTGTACTCCCGGTACGCCACCGCGCACCTCGCCCGTCTCCTGGAGGTCGAGCGCGCCCGCGCGTGCGTGGCGACGATGTCCGAGGAGCTGCTGCCCTCGCGCCTGCCGCGCATCGCCGGTGTCCGGCTGGCCGCCCGGCACCGCACCGGGCCGCGCGGCGGCGGCGACTGGTACGACGCGCTGCCGCTGCCCGAGGCCGCGCTCGGTCTCGCGGTGGGATCGGTCACCGGTTCGGGGCCCAGCGCGGTCGCCGCGATGGGCCGGCTGCGCGCCTCCCTGCGGGCCTACGCCGTGATGGAGGGCGAGGACCCGGTCGCCGTCCTGTCCGACCTGGAGCTGCTGCTGCGCCTGACCGAGCCGGCCCGCTCGGCCACCGCGCTGTTCGGCTACTGCGAACCCGCGCTGCGCCGGATCACCCTCGCCGGGGCCGGGCACAGCCCGCCGCTGCTGGTCGGGGAGCGGCGCACCGAGTTCGTGGAGACCTCCGTCTCCGCCCCGCTGGGCATGCTCGCCTGCTGGGAGGCGCCCAGCGTGGAGATCCACGCGGAGCCGGGAGAGACGGTTCTGCTGTACACCGACGGGCTGCTGCGCCGCACCGGCGAACCGGCCGACCGCGCCTTCGCCCGGCTCCACGCGGCGGCGGCCGGCGTGCCACGGGCGGCCCGCCCCGACCCGGACGCCGTGGCCGGGCACGTGCTGCGCGCGATGCTGCCGGACGGCCGGGACCGGACGGAGGGCGAGGAGGACGTCGTCCTGCTGGCGGTCCGCTTCGACTAGGGCCGCGCCGCGGCCGGGCTGCTGCGCCTCGGACAGGGCTGCCGCGCCGGTCGGGGCCACCCCTTCGAGCAGGACTGCCGCGCCGCTCCGGGCTGCCGCCCCGGACAGGGCTGCCGCGCCGGTCGGGGTTGTCCCTTCGCGCAGGACTGCCGCTCCGGTCAGAACTGCCACGCCGCGCAGGGCCGTTGCCCGGTGCCGGGGCGGGGCCGCCGGGTGATCCGGGCGGCCGTCCCCGGGCGAGGCGGGGCCCGCCGCCCGGTGCGAGGGCCCTTCGGCCCCGGGCTCCCCCCGCCCCGTCCGTACGATGGGGGGTGGTCCACTGCCGTATCGAGGAGGATGACCGTGGCGGAGGAGCTCCCGGAGACCCCGGAGACTTCTGAGGAAGAGCCGATCAAGCAGCGCAAGAACGGCCTGTACCCGGGCGTGTCCGACGAGCTGGCCGAGAACATGAAGACCGGCTGGGCCGACACCGAGCTGCGCGACCTGGAGCCGATCGCCCAGGCCGACCGGACCGCCGCCCGCCGCGCCGCGCTGTCCGCCCGTTTCCCGGGCGAGCGGCTGGTCGTCCCCGCGGGCAACCTGAAGACCCGCTCGAACGACACCGAGTACCCCTTCCGTGCCTCGGTCGAGTACGCGTACCTGACCGGCAACCAGACCGAGGACGGCGTCCTCGTCATGGAGCCGGTGGGCGAGGGCCACGAGGCCACGATCTACCTCCTGCCGCGCTCCGACCGCGAGAACGGCGAGTTCTGGCTCGACGGCCAGGGCGAGCTGTGGGTCGGCCGCCGCCACTCCCTCACCGAGGCGGAGAAGCTGTACGGCATCCCGGCCTCCGACGTGCGCGAGCTGACCGGCAGGCTGCGCGAGGCCACCGGTCCGGTGCGCGTCGTGCGCGGGTACGACGCCGGCGTCGAGGCCGCGCTGACCGACAAGGTCACCGCCGAGCGCGACGAGGAGCTGCGGGTCTTCCTCTCCGAGATGCGGCTGGTCAAGGACGACTTCGAGATCGGCGAGCTGCAGAAGGCCGTCGACTCCACCGTGCGCGGCTTCGAGGACGTCGTGAAGGTCCTCGACAAGGCCGAGGCGACGAGCGAGCGCTACATCGAGGGCACCTTCTTCCTCCGCGCGCGCGTCGAGGGCAACGACGTCGGCTACGGCACCATCGCCGCCGCCGGCCCGCACGCCTGCACCCTGCACTGGGTCCGCAACGACGGCCCGGTCCGCTCCGGCGACCTGCTGCTGCTCGACGCCGGCGTGGAGACGCACACGTACTACACCGCCGACGTCACGCGGACGCTGCCGGTCAACGGCCGCTTCAGCGAGATCCAGAAGAAGATCTACGACGCCGTGTACGAGGCCCAGGAGGCCGGCATCGCGGCGGTGAAGCCGGGCGCCAAGTACCGCGACTTCCACGACGCGGCCCAGCGCGTGCTGGCCGCGAAGCTGGTCGAGTGGGGCCTGGTCGAGGGCCCGGTGGAGCGGGTCCTGGAGCTCGGGCTCCAGCGCCGCTGGACGCTGCACGGCACCGGCCACATGCTCGGCATGGACGTCCACGACTGCGCCGCCGCGCGGACCGAGACGTACGTCGACGGCGTGCTGGAGCCGGGCATGTGCCTGACCGTGGAGCCGGGCCTGTACTTCCAGGCCGACGACCTGACCGTGCCGGAGGAGTACCGGGGCATCGGCGTCCGCATCGAGGACGACATCCTGGTCACCGAGGACGGCAACCGGAACCTCTCCGCCGCGCTGCCCCGCAGCTCCGCCGACGTCGAGGCGTGGATGGCCTCGCTGACGGCATGAGGTCTCGGGCCTGAGGCCTGAGACCTGACGGGCGCGATGGCCCGACGGCCCGACGAGCGCGGGACCGGCGGGCCCACGCGCGGGCGCGCCACGGCCGGGCACGGGAACGTGCCCGGCCGTCGGTGTGGGTGAGCTCCGGGCTGCCGCGCCGTGCGCGAGACGCCCGTGCGCGAGACGCCCGTACGCGAGATGTCCGTGCGCGCGGTGCCGCGCGCGACAACGGCCGTGCCCGGTGCCGGGCGCGGTGTGCCGGTCAGACCGCCGCCAGGGGGGCGTCCTCGCGCCACTTGAGGATCTTGTCGAAGCTCACCACGGCCCCGCCCAGACCCGGCTTGTTGCCGATGTGGACGTGGTCGGCGAGCTCCTGGATGAGGCACAGCCCACGGCCGTGCTCGGCGTCGACGGCCACCGGACGGACCCGGCCCGCCGTCCGGCCGGCGCCGCCGGCGGGAAAGCCCGGCCCCGCGTCGGCGACCTCGATGCGGCACCGCTCGCCGTCCAGGTAGGCCGTGACCCGGTACCCCTCCGAGGGGCTGCCCTCCCCGGCGCCGCCGCCGTGCTCCACCGCGTTGGCGCACGCCTCGCTCAGGGCGACGGAGAGGTCGTAGGAGATGTCGGGGTCGACGCCCGCGGTCTCCATCGTGCCGAGCAGCAGGCGACGCGCCAGGGGCACACTCGCAGCCTCACGCCGCAGATGGAGTGACCACCAGATGCTCATGCTCCAGCCTCCCGGCGCGGCTCGACATACCGTTACGTATTGCCCCGAGTGCGCGGGCGTAAGCGCACAGTTGACGTGTTGACGCCCATACGGCGGATGCGCCCGTTGCGGCGATCGGTGTATGCGCGGGCGCTCCACGCCCCGCGGACTTTCCGGTCGTACGTCATTTTGCGGACCTGCCCTACGGGCGGGTCCGGCCCAGTGGGATGATGGGCCCGCCATGACTGCCCCCCACCAGCGCGCGGCGCGCTCCGGAAGCGAGCCGAGGGAGCCGCGGGTTCCGCGGACCCCCGGCGCGGCTCCGGCCCCCGGTGACCCGCGGGATCTGAGGATCCTGCGGGCCCTGGTGTTCGCCGCGGTCTGTGTGGCGCTCTCGGCGGCCGGGCATGTGCCGGCCTCCTGCGCCTCCGTCCCGCTGTGGGCGCTGGGCGCCGGTTTCCTGGCCACGGCCGCGGTGGCCGTGCCGCTCGCCGGCCGCGCCCGCTCGCTGCCCGCCATCTCGGCGCTGCTCGCGGCCGGCCAGATCGCCCTGCACACCCTGTTCGGGCTGGGGCAGCACGGGGCGGCGGCCGCCGCCCCGGCGGGACAGGCCGGCTCCGCCGGCGGCATGTCGGCGGCCGAGCAGGCGGCCCGCCTGGTGTGCGGGGCCACCGCCGCATCGCTCAGCCCGGCCGAGGCGCGGCGCATCCTCGCCACCGCGCGGATCACCCCGGACGCCGGTGCCGCCGCGCACCACCCGGCGGACGCGGTGTCCGGCGCGGCGGGCGCGTCGCTGCTGCCGTCCCTGCCCATGCTCCTCGGCCATCTGTGCGCGGCGCTCGCCGCGGGCTGGCTGCTGCGCCGCGGCGACCTGGCCCTGGCCCGGCTCGTGGAGCTGTCGGCCCACTCGGCCCAGCTGGTGGCCGAGGGCGCGGCCGTACGGGCCCTGCGCGGGGCGCTCGCGCTGGTGCGGGCCCTGCAGGCCGGGCTTCCGGACGCGCCGGGCAACGGCCCGCGCCCGGGTGCCGCCCTGCCGGTGCCGCCCCGGCCGCGCACCGTCTCCCTTCAGCACACCGTGATCAGGCGCGGGCCGCCGCGCGCCGCGTTCGCCCTCGCCGCCTGACACGACGCGACCACCACCGCCGCGCCTGCTTCCGTCCGGAAGCGGCGGGGAGCGGAGAGGGCCGCCGTCGGGCGGCACGCGCGCGTGCGCGCGGATCCGTGCCCGCGCGGGCGCCGTGGCCTCGGCGGCCGCGGTGACCGCGGGGCCGCCGCCGGACGCCTGATCGGCGGTCCTCGCGACCGGCCGTCCCCGGTGCGACCGTCCGTTCCCACGTGACCGTCCGTACCCGTGTGACCCATGTCCCGCGGCGCACGGCGGTCCGCGTGCGACGCGGGCCGCACCGGTCACGGCGGTCACGTCGTCCGGCCCGGTCACGTCCGTCACGGCCCGTCCACGGGCCGCGGACCGCCGCCGCACCCTCGCGCGCCCTTCCGCAGGTCTTCCCCACCGCTCCGGTGCCGCGCACCGGAGCCCCACTCGAAGTGGAGTGCTGAACCCATGCAGGTTTCCCGTATCGCCGCCGCAGGTGCCGTCGCCGGTGCCGCCGTCCTCGCCCTGTCCGCCCCCGCCTTCGCGCACGTCACCGTGCAGCCGGAGGGCGAGGCCGCCAAGGGCGGGTACGCCGTCGTCGACTTCAAGGTCCCCAACGAGCGGGACGACGCCTCCACCACCAAGGTCGAGGTCAGCTTCCCCGGCGACCACCCGCTGGCGTCCGTGATGCCGCAGCCGGTCCAGGGCTGGGACATCAAGGTCACCAGGTCCACGCTGGACAAGCCGATCGAGTCCCACGGCCGGAAGATCACCGAGGCCGTCAGCAAGGTCACCTGGACCGCCGACGGGGACGGCATCGAGCCGGGCTTCTTCCAGAAGTTCCCGGTCTCCGTCGGCGCGCTGCCCGAGGACACCGACCAGCTCGTCTTCAAGGCGGTCCAGACGTACTCCAACAAGGAGGTCGTCCGCTGGATCGAGGTGCCGCAGGACGGCCAGGAGGAGCCCGAGAGCCCGGCTCCGGTGCTGGAGCTGTCCGAGGCGGAGGACGACCACGCCCACGGCGCCTCCGACGCGTCCTCCGAGGAGGCCACCGACGCCTCCGACGACACCGAGCGGGCCGCCGGCACCTCCGCCTCCGGCTCGTCGTCCGACACCACCGACACCACCGCACGGGTGCTCGGCATCGTCGGCATCGTCGTCGGCGCGGCGGGCGTGGCGTACGGCGTGCTGGCCGGGCGCCGGCGCGGCACCGCCTGACGATCTCTCCGTTCGCGGTGCGCACCGGGGTCCCCGCGGACCCCGGTGCGCACCGGAGCACTCACATCTGGGACATTTTTCTATGCGCAAGAAGACGTTCGCCGCGGCCGCGGCACTGTTCGCCGCCGCCTCCCTGACCCTCACCGCCTGCGGCGGCGGGAGCGAGGGCGACAAGCCCGTCGCCGCGGTCTCCGAGGAGCCCGGCAGCCGGCAGGCCGCCACCGTGCTCGACAAGCCGTTCGAGAAGCCCGACCTGGTCCTCACCGACACGCACGGCGAGAAGTACGACTTCCGCAAGGAGACCGCGGGCCGGCCGACCCTGCTCTACTTCGGTTACACCCACTGCCCCGACGTCTGCCCGCTGACGATGAACAACATCGCCGTGGCCAAGAAGCAGCTTCCCCGCTCCGCGCAGGACAAGCTGCGGGTCGTGTTCGTCACCACCGACCCCGAACGCGACACCCCCGCCGCGCTCGGCGCCTGGCTCAAGGGCATCGACGCGCAGATCGTCGGCCTGACCGGCGACTTCGAGACCATCCAGGCCGGTGCCCGCACCGTCGGCATCTCGATAGACCCGCCGAAGAAGGACAAGAACGGCAAGGTCACCTCCATGCACGGCACCCAGGTCGTCGCCTTCTCGCCGAAGACCGACGCGGGGTACGTGCTGTACGGCGAGGACACCGGCGTCGAGGACTACACCAGGGACCTGCCGAAGATCGTCACGGGGGAGAAGCCGTGAGGCGTGCGGCCGGTCCCGTCGCCGCGGCACTCGGCGCCGCGCTGCTCCTGGGCGGCTGCGGCGGGGACGACTCCGCCTCCCCCGCACAGCTCTCGGTCAGCGCCGCCTACATGCCGCGGCCCGTCTCCGGCTCCATGGCGGCCGGGTTCCTGACCCTCACCAACGAGGGCGGTACGAAGGACGAGCTGACCTCGGTCACCAGCGAGCTGGGCGAGGTCACCGTGCACGAGACCACCGGCGGGGTGATGAGGGAGGCCGGTCCCCTCGAGGTGCCCGCCCACGGGCGGCTCGTGCTGGAGAGCGGCGGCAACCATCTGATGTTCGAAAAGCTGAAGCACCGGCCGAAGGAGGGTGAGAAGGTCTCCGTCGAGCTGCACTTCGCCCACTCCGGGCCCGTCCGGGCCGAGCTGCCGGTGAAGCCGGCCACGTACCGCCCGGCGACCGGCCACTGAGGGAGGACCTGTGACACGATCCATCGCCCCCCGCGTCCGGGCCCTGGTCCTGACGCTCCTGGCGGTCGCCTGCGCGCTGCTCGCCGGTGCCGGTCCGGCCTCCGCGCACGCCGCGCTGACCGGCAGCGACCCCCGGCAGGGGGCGGTGGTCGACAGGGCTCCGGCCGCGGTGTCGCTCACCTTCTCCGAGGAGGTGTCGATGGACGGCGACTCGCTCCGGGTGCTCGACCCCCGGGGCGAGCGCGTCGACGACGGCGCGCCCGCGGCCGTGGGCGCCACGACGTACGCGGTGAAACTCCACGCGGGCCTGCCCGACGGCACGTACACGGTGACCTATCAGGTGGTGTCCGCCGACAGCCATCCCGTCGCCGGCGCCTACACCTTCTCCATCGGCGCCCCCTCGGAGACCTCCGTGTCGGTCGCCGCCCGGCCGGCCGGCGGCGGGGTCGTCGGCTGGCTGTACGGGCTCGGGCGGTACGTGTCGTACGCCGGTTTCATCGTGCTGGCCGGCGGCGCCGCCTTCGTGCTCGCCTGCTGGCGGCGGGGCGCGGGGGTGCGGGCGGTGCAGCGGCTCGTCGTCTCCGGATGGGTCGCGCTCACCGCGTCCACGCTGGTCCTGCTGCTCCTGCGGGGCTCGTACACCGGCTCCGGGAAGGTCGGCGACATCTTCGACCTGGAGCTGCTCGGGCAGGTGCTCCAGACCAAGACCGGCGCGGCGCTGGTCTCCCGGCTGCTGCTGCTCGCCGCGGCGGCGCTGTTCGTCGCCGTGCTCTTCGGGGCGTACGACAAGCGCCGGGACGCGGACGGGCGCGACCTGGCCCTCGGGCTCGCGGTGGGCGGCACGGTCGTGGCGGCCGGGCTCGCGGCGAGCTGGGCCATGGCCGAGCACGCCTCCACCGGGCTCCAGGCGGGCATCGCCATGCCGGTCGACGTGGTCCACCTGCTGGCGGTCGCCGCCTGGCTCGGCGGGCTCGCCGCCCTGCTCGTCGCGCTGTACCGGGCGCCCGCCGAGACGCCGGTCGAGGCGTCCGCCGTGCACCGGTTCTCGCGCCTCGCCTTCGGCAGCGTGCTCGCCCTGGTCGCCACCGGCGTCTACCAGTCCTGGCGCCAGCTCGGCTCCTGGTCGGCGTTGACCGACACCCGGTACGGACAGCTGCTGCTGGTGAAGATCGGGCTCGTCGTGGTGCTCGTCGGGGTCGCGGCCGCCTCGCGCAGGTGGACGGCTCGGCTGGCCGAGGCGGCACCGCCGGCGGCGCCGGAGCGGGACGGGGAGTACGCCGGGGTGCGTGCCGCCGCCGAGGGGTCCGCGTCCGCCGCCGGTGACGCGGGGGCCGCCCGCGGATCGGCTTCCGCCGCCGCTGACGAGGAGGTGGCGACGGAAGGCTCCGCGTCCGCCGCCGCTGACGCGGGGGAGGCCGCCGAAGGCTCGGCGGTCACCGCCGATGACGCGGGGGAGGTGGCCGGTGCGGGCTCCGCCACGGCCGGCACCACCGCCGGCACCACCTCGGCGGAAGCTGCGGAATCAGCAGAATCCGCGGAATCCGCCGGCGATCCGGTGCGTGCCGCTCAGCTCGCCCGGCAGCGGGCCGCGAGGGACGCCGCCCGGCAGAAGCGGATGCGGGACGCCGATCCGCACCGCTTCGGTCTGCGCCGCTCGGTGCTCGTCGAGGCGGGCATCGCGGTGGTGCTGCTCGCCGTGACCACCGCGCTGACGCAGAGCGAGCCCGGGCGTACGGAGCTGGAGGCCAAGGCGGCCGTCTCGGCTTCGGCCTCGGACGCAGGCCCGTCCGGGACGCTGAGCCTGGACATGCCGTTCGACACCGGCGGCGAGGACGGCGAGGGCGTCGTACGGGTCGAACTCGTCCCCGCTCGGGTCGGCGGCAACGACGTGCACGTCTACGTCGAGCGGCCCAACGGGCGTGCCTTCGACATCCCCGAGGTGAAGCTCGCCTTCACCCTGGAGTCCCAGGACGTCGGGCCGCTGCCCGTCGTGCCCGACCACATCACCACCGGACACTGGTCGGCGAGCGGAGTGCAGATCCCCATGGCCGGCGACTGGAAGGTCGCCGCGACCGTGCGGACCTCCGACATCGATCAGGTGACCGTCTCGAAGAACGCGAAGATCGGCTGAACCGCACCATGGCTGACCAGTCCATTCCGCAGGCCCGCACGCCGGACCCCGTCCTTGAGGGGACGGCTGCGAAGGAGCCCTCGCCCCGGGGCGGCATCTCCCGGCGGCGGCTGCTCGGCACCGCCGGGGCCACCGGGCTCGCGCTCGGCGCGGCGGGCGGTGCCGCCGGGTACGCCGCCGCGCCCTCCTCGGCGACGCCGCTCGCCTCGCTGGGCAGCGGACGGGTGATGTTTCACGGGAAACATCAGCCCGGCATCACCACGCCGATGCAGGCGCGCGGCCATCTGATCGCCTTCGATCTCGTCCCGGGGGCCGGCCGCAAGGAGGCCGCCGCGCTGCTGCGCCGCTGGTCGGAGACGGCCCGGCGGCTGATGGCGGGCGAGCCGGCCGCCCACGGCGACACCGGCGTGGCGCGGGACGCCGGGCCCTCGTCCCTGACGGTCACCTTCGGGTTCGGGCACGGCTTCTTCGGCCGTACCGGTCTGGAGAAGCAGCGTCCGGCCGCCCTCGACCCGCTGCCCGACTTCTCCTCCGACCGGCTCGACAAGAAGCGCAGCGACGGCGACCTGTGGGTGCAGATCGGCGCCGACGACGCCCTCGTCGCCTTCCACGCCCTGCGTGCGATCCAGAAGGAGGCGAGCTCCGCCGCCCGCGTCCGCTGGCAGATGAACGGCTTCAACCGTTCGCCGGGTGCCACCGCCCACCCGATGACGGCCCGCAACCTGATGGGCCAGGTCGACGGCACCAACAATCCCAGGCCGTCCGACGCCGACTTCGACCGGCGGATCTTCGTCCCGGCGGACGGCGAGCCCGCCTGGATGGCGAACGGCTCCTACGTCGTCGTACGCCGTATCCGCATGCTCCTCGACGACTGGGAGAAGCTGTCGGGCAAGGAGCAGGAGGGCGTCATCGGGCGCCGCAAGTCGGACGGGGCACCGCTGTCCGGGGGCACCGAGACGACCGAGATGGACCTGGAGAAGACGGACGCCGAGGGCAATCTCGTCGTCCCGGTCAACGCGCACGCCCGCATCACCCGCCCCGACCAGAACGGCGGCGCGGCCATGCTCCGGCGGCCCTTCTCCTACCACGACGGCTTCGACTCCGACGGGGTCCCGGACGCCGGCCTGCTCTTCATCTGCTGGCAGGCCGATCCGCTGCGCGGGTTCGTGCCGGTGCAGCGCAAGCTGGACCGCGGGGACGCGCTGTCGCCGTTCATCCGCCACGAGGCCAGCGGCCTGTTCGCCGTGCCGGGCGGCGCCGCGGAAGGCGAGTACGTGGGGCAGCGGCTGCTGGAGGGATGAGCCGTCGCCCGGTGGTGGGGCCCTTCGCGGAAGGGTGCCACCGGCCCCGGCAGGCCCATTAGGGTGAGGACATGCCAGCGAGCTATGCGTATCTCGGCCCTGAAGGAACCTTCACCGAAGTCGCCCTGCGCACGCTCCCGGAGGCGGCGACCCGGGAGCTCGTCCCCTACGTGTCGGTGCAGTCCGCCCTGGACGCGGTGCGCAACGGCGACGCCGAGGCCGCGTTCGTGCCGATCGAGAACTCCGTCGAGGGAGGCATCACCACCACCCTCGACGAGCTGGTCGCGGGCCAGCCGCTGATGATCTACCGCGAGGTGCTGCTGTCGATCACCTTCGCGCTGCTGGTCCGCCCCGGCACCCGGTTGTCGGACATCAAGACGGTGACCGCCCACCCGGCCGCCCAGCCCCAGGTGCGCAACTGGCTGAACCGGAACCTGCCCGACGTGGTGTGGGAGTCGGCCGCCTCCAACGCCGACGGCGCCCGCCTGGTGCAGGAGGGACGCTACGACGCGGCCTTCGCCGGCGAGTTCGCCGCCGCCCGGTACGGCCTGGAGGCCCTGGAGACCGGGATCCACGACGCCGAGAACGCCCAGACGCGATTCGTGCTGGTGGGGCGCCCCGCCCGGCCGGCCGCGCCGACCGGTGCGGACAAGACCTCCGTCGTCCTGTGGCAGCGCGACGACCACCCCGGCGGCCTGCGCGACCTGCTGGGCGAGTTCGCCACGCGGGGCATCAACCTGATGCTGCTCCAGTCCCGCCCGACCGGCGCCGGCATCGGGAACTACTGCTTCTGCATCGACGCCGAGGGCCACATCTCCGACCGCCGCGTGGCGGAGGCGCTGACCGGGCTGAAGCGGATCTGTCTCCAGGTCCGCTTCCTCGGCTCCTATCCGCGCGCCGACGCGGCGACGGCGGATCTGCGGCCGCCGCTGCCGGGTACCTCGGACGAGGAGTTCGTGGCGGCCGCGGACTGGGTGGCGCGCTGCCAGGACGGCAGGTTCTGAGCCGGGGGCGCCCGTACGCCCCCTTCTCCCTCTCCCGCCCGCGCCGCGTGGGCGGACACCGGCTCGCCCCGTGCAGGCGGCGACACCGGCGCACTCCCGTCCGCGCGGACCCCGGCACGCCCGGTGCGGACGCGGGCGCCGACTCCGTCCCGTGCGGACACGGACCCCGGCTCCGTCCCGTGCGGACGCGGGCGCCGACTCCGTCCCGTGCGGACGCGGGCGCCGACTCCGTCCCGTGCGGACGCGGGCGCCGGCTCCGTCCCGTGCGGACACGGACCCCGGCTCGCTCCCCGTCGGGTGGGACGCCTGCCCGGACCGTGCGGTGGGGAAGCGCTCGTTCGCGCACGGCACCCGTGCCGCCGGCGCTTCGCCCCGGCGGCGCTGGGCCAAGCCCGGGTCGACGGCCGTATCCGGCCACACCCGGCCCCGACCGGGAGGCGATCGGCGGTCCCGGATGGGGTGATGTTTTCCACAGAAGTTATCCACAGGTCCGCTTCTCGACCTGGGGACAAGTCGACAACGGGGAGCCGCCCGATCGACAAATCACCCCGGATGCACCCACTCCGTCCACAGTGGGACAGGTCGCCCTTCGTCCACCCGATTCCCCCGGCCCACTCGTCGGAGTGACCCGTTTCCACTCGAAAGTGAGACGGGATCGGGTTTGATCCAGGAATTCTTCGCCCCGGATGCCCGCTTCGGAATGATCGATTCCGTGGTCCACAGATGTTTCACACAGCCTGTGGATAACTCCCCCGGGGTGTGGATTCCTGTGGACAGACCCCGCGCCAAGTTCCGCTGCCCACAAGGAAATCCGGTCAACCCCGCGCCCGCCACATCCGCCCCGTCCAGGTAATGAGACACTTTTTGTTGACGGTCGGGAATATCAGGGTCAATTGCCGCATAACGGAACGCGGGGCGCGGCGGCGAATAGGGAGTCGTGGGCGGTCACCCCGCACCGGTAGCCTTGACCGCGTGATTGACCTTCGCCTGCTCCGTGAGGACCCCGACCGTGTGCGCGCCTCCCAGCGTGCTCGTGGAGAGGACGTCGCGCTCGTCGACTCCCTCCTGTCCGCCGACGAGCGGCGCAGGTCGTCCGGCGTCCGCTTCGACGAGCTGCGCTCCGAGCAGAAGGGCCTCGGCAAGCTCATCGGCAAGGCCACCGGCGACGAGAAGGCCGAGCTGCTGAAGCGGGCGAGCCAGCTCGCCGCCGACGTCAAGGCCGCCGACGCCGAGCGCGACGCGGCCGACGCCGAGACCCAGGAGCTGCTCCAGCGGCTCGGCAACCTCGTCCACCCCGACGTGCCCGTCGGCGGCGAGGAGGACTTCGTCACGCTCGAGACGCACGGCACGATCCGCGACTTCGCCGCCGAGGGCTTCGAGCCCAAGGACCACCTGGAGCTCGGCCAGCGCCTCGGCGCCATCGACGTCGAGCGCGGCGCCAAGGTCTCCGGCTCGCGCTTCTACTTCCTCACCGGTGTCGGCGCCCTGCTGGAGCTGGCCCTGGTCAACGCGGCGATGGCGCAGGCCACCGCGGCCGGCTTCACCCCGATGCTGACCCCCGCGCTGGTGCGCCCCCAGTCCATGGCGGGCACCGGCTTCCTCGGCCAGGCGGCGCAGGACGTCTACCACCTCGACAAGGACGACCTGTACCTGGTCGGCACCTCCGAGGTGGCGCTCGCCGCCTACCACATGGACGAGATCATCGACGCCGACCGCCTGCCGCTGCGCTACGCCGGCTTCTCGCCGTGCTTCCGCCGCGAGGCCGGGTCGCACGGCAAGGACACCCGGGGCATCTTCCGCGTCCACCAGTTCGACAAGGTGGAGATGTTCTCCTACGTCACCCCGGAGGAGTCGCAGGAGGAGCACCGGCGGCTGCTGGAGTGGGAGAAGCAGTGGCTGACCTCGCTGGAGCTGCCGTTCCGCGTGATCGACGTCGCCTCGGGTGACCTGGGCGCCTCGGCCTCCCGCAAGTTCGACTGCGAGGCGTGGATCCCGACCCAGGGCAAGTACCGCGAGCTGACCTCGACCTCGGACTGCACCGAGTTCCAGTCCCGCCGCCTGTCGATCCGGGTCCGCGAGGGCAAGCAGGTCCGGCCGCTGGCCACGCTCAACGGCACGCTGTGCGCCGTCCCGCGCACGATCGTGGCGCTCCTGGAGAACCACCAGCAGGCCGACGGCTCGGTGCGCGTGCCCGAGGTGCTGCGTCCGTACCTGGGCGGCCGGGAGGTCCTGGAACCGGTGGCCGAGTGAGCGAGCCCGTTCCCGCCGCCGGTTTCCCCTACCGGCTGGTCGCCACCGACCTCGACGGGACGCTGCTGCGTTCCGACGACTCGGTCTCGCAGCGCACCCGTGAGGCGCTCGCCGCGGCCACCGCGGCGGGCGCCGCCCACATCGTCGTCACCGGACGCGCGGTTCCGTGGACCCGGCACATCCTCGACGACCTCGGTTACGACGGGCTCGCGGTGTGCGGCCAGGGCGCCCAGGTGTACGACGCCGGTGCGCACCGCCTGCTGACCTCGGTGACCCTGGACCGGCAGCTCGCCGGGGTGGCCCTGGCCAAGATCGAGGCGGAGACCGGTCCGCTGTACCTGGCGGCGAGCCGGGACGGGCTGGACGGCGAGGTGCTGGTCGGCCCCGGCTACGAGGTGCACGGCACCCTGCCGGCCACCCCGTTCACCGACGCCTCGGACCTCTGGTCCGCGCCGCTGAACAAGATCTATGTGCAGCACCCGACCCTGTCGGACGACGAGCTGGCCGAGGTGGCCCGGCGGACCGCGGGCGGCTTCGTCACGGTCACCATGGCCGGGGCGGGCATCGTCGAACTGCTCCCCCTCGGCCTGTCCAAGGCCACCGGCCTGTCCCTGGCCGCCCGCCGCCTGGGCATGAAGGCCGCGGAGACGATCGCCTTCGGCGACATGCCCAACGACATCCCGATGTTCGGCTGGGCGGCGCGGGGCGTGGCCATGGCCAACGCCCACGAGGAGCTCAAGGCGGTCGCCGACGAGGTGACCTCCTCGAACGACGAGGACGGCATCGCGGTGGTGCTGGAGCGGATGCTCGGCTGACCCGCGCGAGGCGGCGAGGCGAGGCCCCGGTCCGGGCCGGGGCCCCTCACTCCTCCCCGGCCAGCGTCAGGGACCGGAGCTTCTGCCCGGCGTACCAGGTCGCCAGTACGGTCACCGCCACCAGCAGCACCGTCGCCGTCGGCAGGCCGACGTCGGAGGTGACCAGATTGCCGTCGGCGACCTTCTGCGCCACCGCCAGCGACCACTGCTGGACGCTCAGCGTGCGCGCTCCGGGCACCAGGGAGCCGAACAGGGCCTCCCAGATCAGGGCGTAGACCAGCCCGAAGACCACCGCGTGCCGGGAGACCGTGCCGAGCAGCAGGAAGAGGGCGGCGTACGCGATGGAGCCGACCAGCGCGGCCACCGTGTAGGCGACGGCGATCTGCTGGCCGTTGCCGTTGAGGACCAGGCCGGCGATCATCGTCGGCACGGCGGAGAAGACCATCGTCACGGCGATCGCCACGATCAGCTTGGTGAAGATGATCGTCGGCCGTTTGACCGGCTTCGACAGCAGGTACACCACCGAACCGTCGTCGATCTCCGGGCCGATCGCCCCCGTACCGGCGATCACGCCGATGATCGGCACCATCGTGGCGAGGGCGAACCCGCCCAGCACGTCGGCCGCGGTCTGGTCGTCGGCTCCGGACAGGCCGCGCACCGCCACGGCGATGACGAGCAGCAGCAGGGGCAGCGCGCCCAGGATGAGGGCCCGGCGGCGGCCGAGCAGGGCCCGGTAGGTGAGCCGGGCGACTGTGGGGTCGTACATCGTGGGCCTCCTACGCCGCGACCAGATACGAGAAGACGGACTCGAGGGACTCGTCGGACGGCGAGACCGTGAGCAGCCGGATGCCGTGGTCCCGGGCCACCCGCGGCAGCAGGGCGGTGAACCGGCCGAAGTCGACGGCCTGGACGCGCAGCGCGCCCTCGGCGAGGTCGACCTCGATGCCGGAGGTCGAGGGGTCGGCGATCAGCGCGGCGGCCAGGGCCCGGTCGTCGCTGGAGCGCACCAGGTAGCGGTGGGGCCGGTCGGTCATCAGGCGGCGGATCCTGCGGTAGTCGCCGCTGGCCGCGTGGCGTCCGGCGACGACGACCTCGATGTGCCAGGCGAGCTGCTCGACCTCTTCGAGGATGTGGGAGGAGAACAGCACCGTGCGGCCCTCGTCGCCCATGCGCCGCAGCAGGTCCATGAGCTGCATCCGCTGGCGCGGGTCCATGCCGTTGAACGGCTCGTCCAGCAGCAGCAGCGAGGGGTCGTGGACGAGGGCGCTGGCCATCTTCACGCGCTGGCGCATGCCCTTGGAGTAGGTGGCGATCCTGCGGTCCTGCGCGTACTCCATCTCCACCGTGGCGAGCGCCTTGCGGGCGGCCTCGGCGCCCAGGCCGTGCAGCTCGGCGTTGGCGAGGACGAACTCGCGGCCGGTGAGGAAGTCGTACATCGCCTCGCGCTCGGGGACGATGCCGATGTGCCGGTAGATCGCCTCGTTGCGCCACACCGGCTGTCCGTCGAGGGTGACGGTGCCGGTGGAGGGGGCCAGGAAGCCGCCCATCATGTTGATCAGCGTGGACTTCCCCGCGCCGTTGGGGCCGAGGAGCCCGGTGACGCCGGGACCGATCGTCATGGTGATGTCGTTGACGGCGACCACGTTGCCGAACCAGCGGGAGACGTGGTCGAGGGAGAGAGTGCTCATGGGCGCGGCCCGTTCCTCCGGGAGGGGGGTGGCGTGGGACGGGTGGGCGCGGTCACAGTCCCACCTTCTTGTAGCGGCGCATCAGCAGGCCGTAGCAGGCGGCGATCAGGCCCAGGGTGACCAGGAGGTGGACGGCGCCCGCCGCGCCGTCCGGGCCCGCCCCGCCGGGGTAGGACGAGGTGGCGCCGAGGAACGCGGACTGCACGCCGTCGATGAGCGTGATCGGCGAGAACAGGCCGATCCAGGCGATGGCCCCGGTGCTGCCCTGCACCTCCGCGATGGCCTGGAGGGTGGAGACGGCACCGTAGGTGATGGTCAGTACGGCGATCACGGCCGCGATGCCGAAGCCGCGCCGCGGGGTGACCGCGGCGATGACCAGGCCGATGCCGGCGAAGAGCAGCGAGAGCAGTGCCACGGAGACGAGTCCCTGGAGGAATCCTGCGGTCTGGTCGGCGAAGTCCAGCTTGGCCAGCAGCGCTCCCGCGTAGAGCACCAGCAGCGGGGCGGCGGTCAGCAGGAACATCGCCGAGGCCAGGGCCGCGTACTTGGCGCCCACGTAGTCGGCGGTCCGGATGGGCCGCGAGAAGTACAGCGGCACGGTCTTGAAGCGCAGGTCGCGGGAGACGGACTGGGGGGCCTGCGAGGCGAGGTACAGGCTGATGACGGCCTGCATGACGATCGCGTAGCGCGTGTAGTCGAGCGGCAGGTCGCCCGCCTTGGTGACGACGGCCACGGCGACCATGATCGCGGCGGGCAGGCACATCACCACGAACAGCAGCATCGGCAGCACCTTGGACCTGGCCGAGCGGCCGAGGCCGTAGGCGCCGCGCAGGGACTGCGAGTAGAGCGAGCGGCGGGCGTAGGCGCGGCCCAGGCGCGGGCCGTCGTAGGCCCGGTAACCGATGTTGTGGATGCGGGTCTGGTCACCCGGAGGTGTTGCCGCGGGCCGTTCAGCCGCCATGGCCGACCGCCTCCCTTCGCTGCTCGTCGCGCTCGTCCTGCCCGCCGCCGGCGGTGAAGACCTCGGCGATGTGGTGCCGGCGCTGCTCCATGCGCACCAGGCCCAGGCCGAGGTCGGCGATGACGTCCCGGACCAGGTCGTAGGTCTCCTCGGCCGTCACGGTCAGCAGCAGGACGTGGCCCGCGCCCGGCAGGCCGCTGCCGTCCTGGACGGCCACCCCGCGCGCGTGGAGCGCGTCGCGCACCGCGCGGGTGCCGTCCGGGTGCGTGTCGGAGTCGGTGACCTCGATCGCGAGGGTGGTCGTGGTCTGGGTGAAGTCGGTGGTGGAGCTGGCGCGCAGCAGCCTGCCGCCGTCGATGACGACGACGTGGTCGCAGGTGCGCTCCAGTTCGCCCAGCAGGTGGGAGGTGACCAGGACCGAGATGCCGAAGTCGGTGTGGACGCGGCGGATCAGGCCGAGCATCTCGTCGCGGCCGACCGGGTCGAGGCCGTTGGTCGGTTCGTCGAGGAAGACGAGCTGCGGGTCGTGGACGAGTGCCTGGGCGAGCTTCACGCGCTGCTTCATGCCGGTGGAGTAGCCGCCGATGGGGCGGTAGCGCTCCTCGTAGAGGCCGACGTGGCGCAGGGTGTCCGCGGTGCGCTCACGCGCCGCGGTGGGGGGCAGGCCGGACATGCGCGCCATGTGGACGACGAACTCGGTGGCCGAGACGTCCGGCGGCAGGCAGTCGTGCTCCGGCATGTAGCCGACCCGCTCGCGGATGGCGGCACCCGACGCCGGGTCGGCGACATCGAATCCGAGCACTTCGGCGCGGCCCTCGGTGGCGGGGGACAGGCCCAGCAGGATCTTGATCAGGGTGGACTTGCCGGCTCCGTTGGCGCCGACGAGTCCGGTCACACCGGGCCCTATGTCCACGGTGAGCCGGTCGAGTGCGGTCACCTTGGGGAACCGCTTGCTCAGGCTTTCGGTCGCGATCACAGTCACGGTTCGACGGTAGGGATGCCCGCCGCGCCGGTCGTCAGACCGGAGAGCCGTCTTGGCATCAGACTCCAGTCGTACGGGCCCGTAGGGGATGCCCTTCCCGAGCGGGACGGCAGGGCGCTGGGGGCTTCCGGGCGGGACGGCAGGCG
>NZ_WYCT01001043.1 GCF_011008945.1 Streptomyces harenosi | reverse complement strand
GCTGTACTTCTGCTGGGTCACGACGAAAGCGATGCTGTCCTGCGGCCGCCGGGCGAACGTGCCTTTCTGCACCAGCCCGGCCTGCAGGAAATGATCCTCGATCAACTGGCCGGAGGTGCCCTTGAGCGCCGCACCGAAAAGGGTCAGGCCGCGGCCGGCACCATCACTGGTGAGTTGCTGCTCGAAGCGGGCGAACGCACCGGAGCGACCGTGACGCGTCGCGTACTCCTGGCCACTGAGCAGCGCGGGAATGCCGTTGGCATCGCGCAGCGGATCGCGATAGGTCGAGTTGTCCTGCCAACCACCGAGTTCGTAGCGGGCTTTCAGTCGTGCCGAAGCAGGGCTGCGCCAGCCGATCGTGTAGGGCACGATCCAGCCGGTGGCCTGGTT
>NZ_WYCT01001042.1 GCF_011008945.1 Streptomyces harenosi | reverse complement strand
GGGCTGGGGAGGATCGTGATCACATCTGGTCGGCGGACCGAACGCACTGCACCGTTTGTAACGACCCCTTCGATTGGGCCGATCCGTACTGCAACCCGCCCAAGCCGCCGGCGCCTATTGCGCTGAAACCCCAGCCATTCAATCCGTCCTGGGTTCTCCCGCTGCTCGACCGACTGGAGCGAGCGTTGAAGCGTGAGGGCAAGCGGGAAAGGGACGAGTGGGGTTTCCGAATTGCGCAACTGCGTAAATCAATCGATGAGCATACGAAGGAGAAATCGCATTGACCGTTGAGCACATCAAGGCCGCCGTGGGCGAGCGGTCACCACTGATCCACCAGCAGCGCGCAGCCATAGCGGTTGCAGCAGCGCTCGAAACCGCCCTCACCAGCAC
>NZ_WYCT01001041.1 GCF_011008945.1 Streptomyces harenosi | reverse complement strand
GCCTTCGAAGCCGCGCTCGCCGGGCACATTCCCGAGAACACGATGCTCAGCCACGATCTGTTCGAGGGCGTATTCGCGCGCGCGGGGCTCGCGTCGGACGTCGAGGTGGTCGAGGAATTCCCGGCCCGCTACGACGTCGCCGCGCGGCGCCAGCACCGCTGGACGCGGGGCGACTGGCAACTCCTGCCCTGGGTGCTCGGGCGGCGCCACGCGGGCGCAGCCGTGCCGCCGGTGGGCCGCTGGAAGATGGTCGACAACCTGCGGCGGTCCCTGCTGGCGCCTGCGAGCCTGCTGGCCTTCGTACTGTGCGCCTGGCTGCCCTGGCCCCAGTCGCTGCAGGGCATGGGCCTGATGATGCTGGCTCTGGCCGTGCCGGCCTTCCTGCCAGGC
>NZ_WYCT01001040.1 GCF_011008945.1 Streptomyces harenosi | reverse complement strand
CGCTGGCCGACAAGATCCGCAGCGAAGGCGGCAGCCTGCTGGCCACCACCTCGCGACGCACGCCGCCGGCGTTGGCGGAGATCCTGCGCGCGAAGTTCGCCGTCCTGCCGCACGTGATCTGGGGCGATGGTGGCGACGGTACCAATCCCTATGGCGGCCTGCTCGGCTGGGCCAACCGCGTGGTGGTCTCGCCCGATTCGGTGAACCTGCTCTCGGAGGCGTGCGCCACGCGCATGCCGGTGATGGTGGCGCTGGCCGACACAGCGCAGGGCCGCCTGGCGCGCTTCCAGCAGCAGCTGCGCGAACGCGGGCGGTTGCAGGCGCACTGGCTGGACTGGCAGTACGACCGCATCGAGCCGCTGCGCGAAACCGCGCGGGTGGCGGCGGAAG
>NZ_WYCT01001039.1 GCF_011008945.1 Streptomyces harenosi | reverse complement strand
TGTTTATGCTGTGCGCCGCTCCTGCGTGGGCGGGCAACGTGTCGTTGTTTCCCACAAGCATCGTGGCCCCGGCTGGAGAAAAGGCAGGGGCGTTGACCTTGGAAAACCATGGGGAAACCCCCGAGCGCTTTCAGGTGACGGTGCTGGACTGGTCCCAAGATCACAGCGGGCAGGACGTGACCGGCCCCGCCAAGGCGGTGATCGCGGCACCGTCCATTGTCGAAATCCCACCTGGGTCCCGCCGGGCCGTGCGGTTGGTCCGCACCCAGGGCGTCGGCACGCCCGGCTACTACCGCGTGCTGCTGCGCCAGTTGCCCCAGCCGTCCACGGCGGGCCAGGTGCAGTTGTTGATCCACCAGAACCTGCCGGTGGGGTTTGAAGACGCCAAGGC
>NZ_WYCT01001038.1 GCF_011008945.1 Streptomyces harenosi | reverse complement strand
ATGGCGGCGAGGTGCTGGGCGAGCTGCACCTGGAAGGCGAGAAGGGCCGGCTGGATGGTAGTGCCCTGGCGCTGGGGGAGCAGTTTGCCCAGCGTTGCGCGCATCTGATCAAGCGCTACGAAGCCAAGGCCTGGGCCGAACAGGCATTGAGCCGGCCGCTGTTGCTGGTCGGCGCCGGCGAGGCGCTGAAGCAGATGGATGAATTCGTGGAGCGCGCGGCGGCCAGCCCGTTTCCGGTCCTGCTGCGCGGCGAGTTTGGTACCGAGAAGATGGAGCTGGCCGCCGCCCTGCACAGTGGCGGCCCTTCCCGGCAGGGCCCGTTTGTCGAAGTGAACTGTGTTCACCCGCTGGGCGAAGCCAGCGACTGGTTCGCGCGCGCACAGGGCGGGAC
>NZ_WYCT01001037.1 GCF_011008945.1 Streptomyces harenosi | reverse complement strand
CATCAGGTCCGGCTGCAGGTCGCGCAGCTGCCGCTGGGCAGCTTCATCCTTCAGCGATTCGGGCTGGTAGACCGGAATGCCACGGGCCACGGCTTCGAGCTTGACCGGCGACGGTGCCAGGCCACGGCCGCGCCCGGCCGGGCGATCAGGCTGGGTATAGACGGCCACGACCTCGTGGTGGCGCGCCGCGGCGCGCAGCGACGACACCGCGAATTCCGGCGTACCGGCAAAGACAATCCTCATGGCTACCCCACTTGCAGGATGGATTCGTGCAGGAAAGAAAACGGCGCCGTCGGCCGGCGCCGTACAGCCCGCGCGCGTCGCGCAGGCACGGGCCACCCGGAGGGCGGCCCGGATTGGCGATCACGCCACGTGCTTGCGCTGCTTGGCC
>NZ_WYCT01001036.1 GCF_011008945.1 Streptomyces harenosi | reverse complement strand
GTGGTTGTTCGTGCGCCTGCATCGCCGCAGCGGACGGGCGACCTTCCGCGGGCCGGCCGCTGCCGGCGTCATGCTGGTGATCACCTACGCGTTGTGCGGGCTGACCCAGTCGATGTTCGCGCACCAGATGACGGCCAGTTTCTACGTGACCCTGGTCGGCCTGCTGACCGGCCTGTCGATCGTCGAAGGCGCGCGCCACCGGGCGATCACCGGCTCGTGATGCGTCGGCGCGCCGGGCGGGCCCCGGCGATCAGGGGTTCGGCGGGTCGGCCACGGGCTGGCCGTTGCCCAGCATCCACAGCATGATGGTCTTCTGCCGCACGTAGTTGGCGCGCACGTAGGCGTAGACCAGGCCGTGCCAGCCGTCGCGGAAGCCGCCACGGAACACGAA
>NZ_WYCT01001035.1 GCF_011008945.1 Streptomyces harenosi | reverse complement strand
CGGTAGGACGTCTCGCAGACGTCGTCGGCGGCCGCCTGGAAGAACAGCATCTGTGCCACGCCTTCGTTGGCGTAGATGCGCGCCGGCAGCGGCGTGGTGTTGCTGAATTCCAAGGTGACGTGGCCTTCCCATTCCGGCTCCAGCGGCGTCACGTTGACGATGATGCCGCAGCGCGCGTAGGTGCTCTTGCCCAGGCACACCACCAGGGTATCGCGCGGGATGCGGAAGTACTCGACGGTACGCGCCAGCGCGAAGCTGTTCGGCGGGATGATGCATTCGTCGGCGGTGATGTCGACGAAGCTGCCCGAGTCGAAGTGCTTGGGATCGACGATCGTCGAGTTGATGTTGGTGAACACCTTGAACTCGCGCGAGCAGCGCACGTCGTAGCCAT
>NZ_WYCT01001034.1 GCF_011008945.1 Streptomyces harenosi | reverse complement strand
CCCTTATCAGGGGTGCGCTCTAACCACCTGAGCTACAGACCCGGAAAGACTTTCCGGAACAAACTCAAACATGGTGGAGCCTGTCGGGATCGAACCGACGACCCCCTGCTTGCAAAGCAGGTGCTCTCCCAGCTGAGCTAAGGCCCCAAAAGGGACTCTCACATCGGCCTGGCCGACATGATTCTCTGAATGCAGGTACTTTGTGAAGACGCCCGACAGGACGATGCTGTCGTTGCTCAAAAGGAGGTGATCCAGCCGCACCTTCCGATACGGCTACCTTGTTACGACTTCACCCCAGTCATCGGCCACACCGTGGCAAGCGCCCTCCCGAAGGTTAAGCTACCTGCTTCTGGTGCAACAAACTCCCATGGTGTGACGGGCGGTGTGTACA
>NZ_WYCT01000103.1 GCF_011008945.1 Streptomyces harenosi | reverse complement strand
TCTAGCTTCGTCGGCAGCGTCAGATGTCTATAAGAGACAGGCCGTGCCGAGGGCGCCCGCCAGGTCGTGCGGGAGGTGCCCGGCGCGGTCGACGGCGAGGACGGTGCAGCCCTGCGCCCCGAGTTCGGCGCACAGGTTGGCCGGGGCCGGCAGATGGGGCCGGCGCGGCTGGTCGTAGGGCGGCCACCATCTGCCCAGCAGCACCGCCAGCAGGCTGCCCGGGTCGGTGGTCTCCACCAGCAGATGGCCGCCGGGGCGCAGCACGTGCAGCGCGGCGTGCAGTTCGGCGCGCGGGTCGGGGGCGTGTTCGAGCTGGTGGAAAAGGCTGACGACGTCGTAGCGGGCGCGCAGCAGGGTGCGGATGTGCGGGTCCGTCAGCCGGCCGACGAACGCCTCCTCCACCCGTTCGGCCGCGCGGGCCCGCTCCACGCGGGGGGTGGGGTCCAGGCCGTCGAAGGAGGTGTACGGGAGGACCTCCCGCGCCGCGGCGGGGAAGTCGGCGTGGCCGGTGCCCACGTCCAGCCAGCTCTCCGGTTCGGGGCACCGCAGCCGTACCGCGTGGGCGGCCGAGCGGTGGTGGCGCCGGGTGGCGGGGAGGCCGGGCCCCGGGACGCCGTGGTGGAGGGCGAGGCCCTGGGCCGTCAGGCGCGGGTTCTGGAAGGTGTGCCCGCACTCCCGGCACGCGTCGACGGTGAACCGGCCCGGTGTGCGGTGGCGCAGGTCCCCGGTGCGCAGCCGGGTGCGCAGGCGGCGCGAGCCGCACCAGGGGCAGTCGTCGCGGCGCGGCTCGTGCAGGTCGGCCGTCCCGGCGGCGAGCGCGGCGAACCAGGCGGCGCGGCTGCGGCCGGGGGGCCCGGCCGCAGCCGCGGTGCGGGCGGGGGGCTGCGAGGGTGCGGACATGGGCGGCTCCCGGGGCGAGCGGACGGCGAGAGGGCGGCGAGCGGACGACGAGAGGCGAGAAGGGCCGGAGGAGACGGAGGGGCGACGGGCGAGAAGCGGCTCAGCGGCTGAGGGGGCGGGCAGGACGGAAGGGGCACGGGCGGGTGGCGGCCTGGGACAATGCACGGCAAAACGTTACGTAGAGGACCGCGCTCTCGGGTGCAACGACGCCGCCCTGGCGAGGCGGCCCCGCGACACGGACCCGTTCGGCCGGGGCCGGTACTGTTCGGCGAATGAGCTCGCTGAATCTCGACGACTTCTCCGACCTGATCGAGCGCCCCGACGGCGGGGTGCGGCGCGACGCCGAGGCGCGCCGGGAGCGTCAGGTCGTACCCCCCGGGGCGCTGGGCCGCCTGGACGACCTGGGCGAGTGGCTCTGCGCGGCCCGGTCCGAGGTGCCGGTGCGGCCGGTGGAGCGGCCGCGGGTGGTGCTCTTCGCCGGTGATCACAAGGTCGCCGAGCTGGGGGTCTCGGCGCGGCCCGCGGGCAGTGCCGGGGAACTGGTCCGGGAGGTGCTGGAGGGCGGCCGTCCGGTCTCCGTGCTCGCCCGGCGCCTCGGGGTCCCGGTGCGCGTGGTGGACATGGCGCTAGACTGCGACCCGCAGACGCTGCCGGCCGAGGTGGTCCGGCACCGGGTGCGGCGCGGCGGCGGACGGATCGACGTCGAGGACGCGCTGACCCTTCAGGAGGCCGAGGCGGCGTTCCGGGCCGGGGTCGCGGTGGCCGACGAGGAGGCCGACTCCGGCACGGATCTGGTGGTGCTCGGCGACGTCAGCGTGGGCGGCACCACGGCGGCGGGCGTCCTGGTCGCCGCCCTGTGCGGAACCGACGCCTCCGTCGTGACCGGGCGGGGCGGGCAGCCCATCGACGACCTCGCCTGGATGCGCAAGTGCGCGGCGATCCGCGACGCGCTGCGGCGCGCGAGGCCCGTGCTGGGCGACCAGTTGCAGCTCCTGGCGACGGTGGGCGGCGCCGATCTGACCGCGATGACGGGCTTCCTGTTGCAGAGCGCCGTGCGGAAGATGCCGGTGCTCCTCGACGGTGTGGTGAGCGCCGCCTGCGCGCTGGTGGGGCAGCGGATCGCGTTCCGGGCGCCGGACTGGTGGCTGGCCGCCCACGACAGCGGGGAGCCGGGCCAGGCCAAGGCGCTGGACCGGATGGCGCTGGAGCCGCTGCTCTCCCACGGGGTGACCGTGGGCGAGGGCGCGGGCGGCCTGCTGGCGCTGCCCCTGGTGCAGGCCGCGGCGGCGCTGGCCGCCGAGCTCCCGGAGCGGCCGGCGGCGCCCGAGGCGTCCGGGGCCTTTGGGACGAACGCCGCCGGGGGCGCCGCGGCGGACGGGACGGCGGACACCGCCGGGCAGGCGTAGGCGGGCGCCGGGTGCGGCCCCCCGCGGGCCGTCACCCGTCCCGGCGGCCGAGCGGGCGGGCCGGCGCCGGGTCCGGCCGGCCGCCGATCCAGTCCTGGACGGCGCGGCCGGGGCCCGACCAGCGGCGGTCGTGGCGGTAGGCGCGCAGCAGGGCCTTGGCGCGGGCGCGCGGACGGCGCCGGTAGAAGCGGCGGGCCCAAAGCGAGCCGGGCCGGGCGAGCCGGACCGCCCCGACCAGGGCGAGGACGGGGACGATCGCGCCGAACACCGCGAGGCGGGCCTTGCCCTTGCCCAGGGCGACCAGGGAGAAGAGGAAGTTCGTCCCGACGGTGGTGAGGACGTTGGCGCGGTCCTGCCGCTCGTCCTCGGTCAGGCCGTCGACCCCGAAGGGGGTGAACCCGGCGAGGACCAGGCCGACCAGGGCCGCGGTGACCACCACCACCTCCACGCTCTTGCGGCCGGCCTCCGTCCAGTACACGTCGTCGAGGTGCAGGATCAGCGCGAACTCGTCGAGCACCAGGCCCGCCCCGACGCCGAACAGCACCGCGCTGAGGGCGGAGCCGAATCCGTGCCCGCCGCCCGCGACGGCGCCGAAACCCCCGATGACGGTGAGGACGACCCCGGGCACGACGTGGTGGACGTGGACCCCGCCGGTCTCGACATTGCCGAACGGCCCCCTGCCGGCCCGGATCAGGCGGGTGACGACCCGGGTGGACAGGAAGGTGAGGACGAAGGCGCCGAGGGCGAGGAGCAGCGGCAGCTTGCCCGGCTCGGCGATGTTCCGCTGCCACCAATCTCCCATATGTGCACTTTATCCCCGGGGGGCGCCGCCTCCCCGGTGACCGCCGGGTACGCTGCGCCGGTGTTCGGCAACCCCGCCTTCGACGGCCTCCGCTTCGCCTTCGGCACGCTCACCGCGCTCCCCGTCAGGGTGACCCGCTGGGACCGGCGGGCGGCGCGCGGCGGCATGCTGTGCGCCCCGCTGGCCGGGCTGGTCGTGGGGGTGGCCGCCGCGGCCGTCGGTCTGGTGCTGCTGTTCCTCGGCGCGGGGCCCGCGCTCGCCGCCGTCGCCACCGTCGCCGTGCCCGCCGTGCTCACCCGCGGCCTGCACCTGGACGGGCTGGCGGACACCGCGGACGGGCTGGGCAGCGGCAAGCCGGCCGAGGACGCGCTGCGGATCATGAAGCAGTCGGACATCGGGCCGTTCGGCGTGATCACGCTCGTCCTCGTCCTGCCGGCGCAGACGGCCGCGCTCGCGCAGATGTACGGCGACTCCTGGGCCCGGGGCGCGTTCGCCGCCGTCGTCTCGGCGGCCGCCGCCCGGATCGCGCTCACCCTCGCCGCCCGCTCCGGGGTGCCGGCCGCCCGCCCGGAGGGGCTCGGCGCGGCGGTCGCCGGGGTGGTCCCGCCGGGCGCGGCGCTGGCCGCGGCCGCCGCGCTGACGGTGGCCGCCGGGGCGGCGGGGGCGGCCTTCGGACCGTACGGCGCGGCCCGTGCGGCGCTCGCGGTGGCCGTCGCCGCGGCCGCCGCCGAGCTGCTGCTGCGCCACTGCCTGCGGCGGTTCGGCGGGGTCACCGGGGACGTCTTCGGCGGGCTCGCCGAGACGGCGGCCACGGCCGCGCTGGTGGTGGCGGCGCTGGGCTGACCGGCGCCGCGCGGCACGCCCCGCGCACGGCGCGGCCGCCCCGTTCCGCGCGGCGCCCGCTCCCCCGGCCGGTCCGGGTCCACCACACCGCCGCCCGGCGCACCCCGGTCGGTGTGACCCGGCTCACCCCGTGCGAGGATCGACACGGCCACGGGCCGCCGGCCGGTGCACGCCCGCGGGAGCGAGCGGGCGCCGGCGCGCGCGTAGTCTCGTGGCGAGTCTTTGCCCGCCCAGGTGAAGACCGCATCGCAGGAGGGATCTAGGGTCGGTTGTGGGCCCGGTCGACCCACCCGCATTCGGCCACACCAGACTTCACACGGAAGCGAGAATTCACCACCGTGACTGCTCTCACTCTCAGCACCGCCGCGGCGCCCGGCCTGCGGGCCGACGCGCTCGTGATCGGTGTCGCCAAGGGCGCCAAGGGCCCGGTCGTGGCTCCCGGCGCCGAAGCCGTGGACAAGGCGTACGACGGCGGCCTGGCCGGCGTTCTGGAGACCCTCGGCGCCTCCGGTGCCGAGGGCGAGGTGACGAAGCTGCCCGCGCCGTCCGGCTTCAAGACGCCGCTCGTGGTGGCGGTGGGCCTGGGCGACGCGCCCGCGAAGGACTCCGGCTACGACGCCGAGGCGCTGCGCCGGGCCGCCGGCGCGGCCGCGCGCGCCCTGACCGGCTGCCGGAAGGCCGCGTTCGCCCTGCCGGTCGCCGACGCCGACGACGCGGGCGCGATCGGCGAGGGAGTGCTGCTGGGCGCGTACTCCTTCACCGCGTACAAGGACACCGCGAAGAACGGCAAGGGCGCCAAGGGCGGGAACGGCAAGGCCCCGCTGGCCGAGGCGGCGCTGCTGGGCGGCAAGCCCCGCGACAAGGCGTACAAGGCGGCGATCGAGCGCGCCGTCGCCGTCTGCGAGGAGCTCAACCGCGCCCGCGACCTGGTCAACACCCCGCCGAACGACCTCGACCCCGCGGCGTTCGCCGCGATCGCGCAGGCGGCGGCCAAGGAGCACGGCATCAAGGTGCAGGTGCTCGACGAGAAGGCCCTGGCCAAGGGCGGGTACGGCGGCATCCTCGGGGTCGGCTCCGGCTCGGCGTCGGCGCCGCGCCTGGTGAAGCTGTCGTACACCTCCTCCAAGGCGAAGAAGCACCTGGCCTTCGTCGGCAAGGGCATCACCTACGACTCGGGCGGCATCTCGCTCAAGCCGGCCGGGCACAACGAGACGATGAAGTGCGACATGAGCGGCGCCGCCGCCGTGTTCGCCGCGGTGGTCGCCGCCGCCCGCCTCGGCCTGGAGGTCAACGTCACCGGCTGGCTGGCGCTGGCCGAGAACATGCCCTCCGGCTCCGCGGTCCGCCCGGGCGACGTGCTGCGCATGTACAGCGGCAAGACCGTCGAGGTGCTCAACACCGACGCCGAGGGCCGCCTGGTCCTCGCGGACGCCCTGTGGGCCGCCTCGCAGGAGAAGCCCGACGCGATCGTGGACGTCGCCACGCTGACCGGCGCGATGATGCTGGCCCTGGGCAGCCGCACCTTCGGCGTCATGGCGAACGACGACGCCTTCCGCGCGGCGGTGCACGAGGCGGCCGAGGAGTCCGGCGAGGCCGCCTGGCCGATGCCGCTGCCGGAGCACCTGCGCAAGGGCATGGAGTCCGCGACCGCCGACATCGCCAACATGGGCGAGCGGATGGGCGGCGGCCTGGTCGCCGGCCTGTTCCTGCGCGAGTTCGTGGGCGAGGGCATCACCTGGGCGCACCTGGACATCGCCGGTCCGGCCTTCAACGAGGGCGGCCCCTTCGGCTACACCCCCAAGGGTGGTACGGGGTCCGCGGTGCGGACCCTGGTGCGGCTGGCCGAGCGGACCGCCGCGGGCGACCTGGGCTAGTCCGCTGGCACCCGCGCCCGGCACCCGGCGACCGTTCCGCCGGGTGCCGGGCGGGCCGGGCGCGCCGGGTGCCGGCCCGCCCGCGCGGCCCGCCCCACGGCCGTCCGCCCGGCCGCCGGGGAACGTGGGGTGTCTCACACCCCGGCCCCACGTCTCGTCGGGCCTCGACAAGTGCGAAGATGGGGCTCGGCAGGACAGGGCCCCACCAAGGGCCGAAGAACGAGCGGCCGGACACCAGCCGCCTGCCGGTCACCGACGACCGGCGTACGGCGCACATGCATGGAGGACGTGACGTGGCGAACGACGCCAGCACCGTTTTCGACCTAGTGATCCTCGGCGGTGGTAGCGGTGGTTACGCCGCGGCCCTGCGCGGGGCTCAGCTGGGCCTGGACGTCGCCCTGATCGAGAAGGACAAGGTCGGCGGCACCTGCCTGCACCGGGGTTGCATCCCCACCAAGGCCCTGCTCCACGCGGGCGAGATCGCCGACCAGGCCCGCGAGAGCGAGCAGTTCGGCGTCAAGGCCACCTTCGAGGGCATCGACGTGGCCGCCGTGCACAAGTACAAGGACGACGTGATCTCGGGCCTGTACAAGGGCCTGCAGGGTCTGATCGCCTCCCGCAAGGTGACCTACATCCAGGGCGAGGGCCGGCTGTCCTCCCCCACCTCGGTGGACGTGAACGGCCAGCGCATCCAGGGCCGCCACGTGCTGCTGGCGACCGGCTCCGTGCCGAAGTCGCTGCCGGGCCTGGAGATCGACGGCGACCGCATCATCTCCTCGGACCACGCCCTCGTCCTGGACCGCGTGCCGAAGTCCGCGATCATCCTGGGCGGCGGCGTCATCGGCGTGGAGTTCGCCTCCGCGTGGAAGTCCTTCGGCACCGACGTCACCATCGTCGAGGGCCTGAAGCACCTCGTCCCGGTCGAGGACGAGAACAGCTCCAAGCTGCTGGAGCGCGCGTTCCGCAAGCGCGGCATCAAGTTCAACCTGGGCACCTTCTTCGAGAAGGCCGAGTACACCCAGGACGGCGTCCGGGTCACCCTCGCCGACGGCAAGCAGTTCGAGGCCGAGGTCCTGCTCGTCGCCATCGGCCGCGGCCCGGTCTCCCAGGGCCTGGGCTACGAGGAGGCCGGGGTCGCCATGGACCGCGGCTACGTCCTGGTCGACGAGTACATGCGCACCAACGTCCCGACCATCTCCGCCGTCGGCGACCTGGTCCCGACCCTCCAGCTCGCGCACGTCGGCTTCGCCGAGGGCATCCTGGTGGCGGAGCGGCTGGCCGGCCTGAAGGTCGTCCCGATCGACTACGACGGCGTGCCGCGGGTGACGTACTGCCACCCCGAGGTCGCCTCCGTCGGCATCACCGAGGCCAAGGCCAAGGAGATCTACGGCGCGGACAAGGTCGTCGCTCTGAAGTACAACCTGGCGGGCAACGGCAGGAGCAAGATCCTCAAGACCGCGGGTGAGATCAAGCTCGTCCAGGTCAAGGACGGTGCCGTGGTCGGCGTCCACATGGTCGGCGACCGCATGGGCGAGCAGGTCGGCGAGGCCCAGCTCATCTACAACTGGGAGGCGCTGCCGGCCGAGGTGGCCCAGCTCATCCACGCCCACCCGACGCAGAACGAGGCGCTCGGCGAGGCCCACCTGGCCCTGGCGGGCAAGCCGCTGCACTCCCACGACTGACCCTCTCGGTCATCGGGCGCGACGACACAGACTTCCGCAATTCGTTAGGAGCAACCGAAACCATGGCGGTTTCCGTAACCCTTCCGGCGCTCGGCGAGAGCGTCACCGAGGGCACTGTCACCCGCTGGCTGAAGGCCGAGGGTGAGCGCGTCGAGGCCGACGAGCCGCTGCTCGAGGTCTCGACCGACAAGGTCGACACCGAGATCCCGGCCCCCGCCTCCGGCGTGCTGTCCTCCATCAAGGTCGCCGAGGACGAGACCGTCGAGGTCGGCGCCGAGCTGGCGCTGATCGACGACGGCACCGGTGCCCCGGCCGCCGAGCAGGCGCCCGCCGCCGAGCAGGCCCCCGCCGCCGAGCAGGCCGCCGCCCCGGCTCCCGAGCCGGCCCCGCAGGCCCAGCCGTCCACCGAGCAGTCCGCCCCCGCCCCGGCCCCCACCGCCGAGGCCGCCGCCGGCGGCGGCTCCGCCGAGGGCACCGACGTGGTCCTGCCCGCGCTCGGCGAGTCCGTCACCGAGGGCACCGTCACCCGCTGGCTGAAGTCGGTCGGCGACAGCGTCGAGGCCGACGAGCCGCTGCTCGAGGTCTCCACCGACAAGGTCGACACCGAGATCCCGGCCCCCGCCGCGGCTCCGGCCGCCGCCGCTCCGGCCGCCGCCCGCAAGGCGCCGTCGCTGGAGGCGTCCCCGCTGCGCGGCCAGACCGTGAAGATGCCGCGGATCCGCAAGGTCATCGGCGACAACATGGTCAAGGCGCTGCACGAGCAGGCGCAGCTCTCCTCCGTGGTCGAGGTGGACGTCACCCGCCTGATGAAGCTGCGCGCCCGCGCCAAGGACGCGTTTGCGGCCCGTGAGGGCGTCAAGCTCTCCCCGATGCCGTTCTTCGTCAAGGCCGCGGCCCAGGCGCTGAAGGCCCACCCGGTCATCAACGCCAAGATCAACGAGGCCGAGGGGACCATCACCTACTTCGACACCGAGCACGTCGGTATCGCGGTGGACTCCGAGAAGGGCCTGATGACCCCGGTCATCAAGAACGCCGGTGACCTCAACATCGCCGGCATCGCCAAGGCCACGGCGGAGCTGGCGGGCAAGGTCCGGGCGAGCAAGATCACCCCGGACGAGCTGTCCGGCGCGACCTTCACCATCTCCAACACCGGTTCGCGCGGTGCGCTCTTCGACACGATCATCGTGCCGCCGGGCCAGGTCGCGATCCTCGGCATCGGCGCCACGGTCAAGCGCCCCGCCGTGATCGAGACGGAGGAGGGCACGGTCATCGGCGTCCGCGACATGACCTACCTGACCCTCTCCTACGACCACCGTCTGGTGGACGGCGCCGACGCCGCCCGCTACCTGACGACGGTCAAGGCGATCCTGGAGGCCGGCGAGTTCGAGGTCGAGCTCGGCCTCTGACCCGGCGGGCCCACGGGTCCGGCTGCACGGCGCCCCCGTCCGGAAGTTCCGGACGGGGGCGCCGTCGTTCGTGTAAGCCTTGTCTCACCTGCGTAAAAGCCCCCGCATGCGCCCTTCCCCCGAGGGCCGGCAGCCGTATTGTCTAAGCGTCGAACGCCCCCGGGGGCCAACGAGGCCCCTCCCTAAGGAGCCCTCATGACCGCCCCCGTCATCCACTCGCTGCGCGAACAGATCCGCGAGCACATCCTGGAAGGGATCATCAGCGGGCGCTGGCAGCCGGGCGAGCGGATCGTGGAGCGGCGCATCGCCACCGAGCTGGAGGTCAGCCAGACGCCGGTCCGGGAGGCGCTGCGGGAGCTGGAGTCGCTGAGGCTGATCGAGTCGGCACCGAACAAGGGCGTACGGGTGCGGAACCTGACCGCGGCCGACCTGGAGGAGAGCTATCCGGTCCGCGCCGGTCTGGAGGCGATCGCGGCGGAGCTGGCGGCCCAGAAGCTCGCCGAGGACTGCTCGGTGCTCGAACCGCACGTCAGCGCGTTGTACGAGGCCGACCGGAACGCGGACGGGACGGCCCAGGTGCGGCACACCGTCGGTTTCCACCGGGAGCTGGTGCGGGCCGCCGACAACTCGGTGCTGCTGCACACCTGGGAGGGCCTGGGCATCGAGGTGTTCACGGCGCTGTCGATCCGCTGGCTGGGCACGGTGCAGCAGTCGTACGCCGAGGAGCACGAGGAGCTGGTGGCCGCGTTCAAGCGGCGCGACCCGCGCATCGCCGAGCTGGTGAAGGCCCATGTGCTGGGCTGCGCGCCGCGCCACGAGGAGGGCTGAGCGGGGCGCCCACCGGGCGTCGAAGGGGCGGCCGGAGAGCCGGGGCGGGGTGCTCGCCAGTGTGAGCGGCACCCCGCTCACACGTCTCCCGACCTGCGAAAACCAGCCTGAAGTACGGCACCCGGTGTCTTGTTCGAAGGCACCGGGTGCCGACTTTCTCGGTTTCAAGAGGTTTTCGCCCTCAACCCTTTGATCGATCATCGATCAGGGGGTTACAGTCGCCGACGGGCCGCGCGGCGCACGCCGCATGGTGTCACCACACCAGGCCCCACGCCCTGTCCTGCCAAAGACCAAGGGCACCCCCGAACCCTTACCGATGAGGGAACCCCCTTCGACTGAGGAAGGCGGCGACATGACCGACCCCAACGCCATCCAGCCCAGCGAGCTGGACCAGCTCCCGGACCGCGACCCCGAGGAGACCGCCGAGTGGCAGGCCTCCCTGGACGCCGTCGCCAAGGCGGCCGGACCGCACCGTGCCGCGTACCTGATGCGCCGCACGCTGGAGCGCGCCGAGGGCGCCGGCATCGCCCTGCCGAAGCTCCTGGAGACCGACTACGTCAACACCATCCCCACCGCCGCCGAGCCCGCCGTGGACGGTGACGAGGAGATGGAGGCGCGGATCACCGCGTGGAACCGCTGGAACGCGGCGGCCATGGTGACCCGGGGCAGCAAATACGGCGTCGGCGGCCACATCGCCACCTTCGCCTCCGCCGCCTGGCTCTACGAGACCGGCTTCAACCACTTCTTCCGGGGCAAGGAGGCCGACGGCTCGGGCGACCAGCTCTACATCCAGGGCCACGCCTCCCCCGGCATCTACGCCCGCGCCTTCCTCGACGGCCGGCTGAACGAGGACCACCTCGACAACTTCCGCCGCGAGACCGGCGGCAACGGCCTGCCGTCCTACCCGCACCCGCGGCGCCTGCCGTGGCTGTGGGAGTTCCCCACCGTCTCCATGGGCCTGGGCCCGCTCTCCGCGATCTACCAGGCGCGGTTCAACCGCTACCTGACCGCGCGCGGCATCAAGGACACCTCCGCCTCGCACGTGTGGGCGTTCCTCGGCGACGGCGAGATGGACGAGCCCGAGTCGACGGCGGCGCTCGCGCTCGCCTCCCGCGAGGGCCTGGACAACCTGACCTTCGTCATCAACTGCAACCTCCAGCGCCTGGACGGCCCGGTCCGCGCCAACTTCAAGATCGTGCAGGAGCTGGAGGCCCAGTTCCGCGGCGCCGGCTGGAACGTGGTCAAGACGCTGTGGGGCTCGGCCTGGGACGAGCTGTTCCAGCTCGACACCACCGGCGCGCTGGTACGCCGCCTGCGCGAGGTACCGGACGCGCAGATCCAGACGTACCAGACCCGCGACGCCGCCTACATCCGCGAGGACTTCTTCGGCAAGGAGCCGGCGCTCGTCGAGATGGCGAAGCTGCTGAGCGACGACAAGATCCTCGAGTGCTTCCACGTCTCCCGCGGCGGTCACGAGCCGCGCAAGGTCTACGCCGCGTACCAGGCGGCGCTCGCCCACAAGGGCGCGCCGACGGTGATCCTGGCCCAGACGGTCAAGGGCCACACCCTCGGTGAGGGCTTCGCCTCCAAGAACGCCAACCACCAGATGAAGAAGCTGACGGTGGACGAGTTCAAGGCGATGCGCGACCGCCTGGACCTGCCGATCAAGGACAGCGACTTCGTCGACGGCCAGGTCCCCTACGGCCACCCGGGCGCCGACTCCCCCGAGGTCCGCTACCTCCAGGAGCGCCGCGCCGCCCTCGGCGGTCCGGCCCCGGCCCGCCGCGTGCACCCGGTCCCGGCGCTGCCCGCCCCGGCCGAGAAGGCGTTCACCGCCTTCGACAAGGGCTCCGGCTCGCAGAACGTGGCGACCACGATGGCCTTCGTCCGCCTGATCAAGGACCTGGTCCGCGACAAGGAGACCGGCAAGCGCTGGGTGCCGATCGTCCCCGACGAGGCGCGCACCTTCGGCATGGAGTCGCTCTTCCCGTCGCTGGGCATCTACTCGCCCAAGGGCCAGACGTACGAGCCGGTCGACCGCGACCAGCTCATGTACTACAAGGAAGCCAAGAACGGCCAGATCCTCAACGAGGGGATCACCGAGGCCGGCTCGATGGCCGACTTCATCGCCGCCTCCACGTCGTACGCGACGCACGGCGAGCCGATGATCCCGTTCTACATCTTCTACTCGATGTTCGGCTGGCAGCGCACCGCCGACCAGATGTGGCAGCTCGGCGACCAGCTCGGCCGCGGCTTCCTGATCGGCGCCACCGCCGGCCGCACCACGCTGACCGGTGAGGGCCTCCAGCACGCCGACGGCCACACCCCGGTGATCGCGGCGACCAACCCCGCGTCGCTGACGTACGACCCGGCCTTCGCCTACGAGGTCGCCGTCATCGTCCGCGAGGGTCTGCGCCGGATGTACGGCGAGGCCAAGGAGGGCGAGGACCAGAACGTCTTCTACTACCTGACGGTCTACAACGAGCCGCTGCCGCAGCCCGCCAAGCCGTCCGGCCTCGGCATCGACGAGGGCATCGTCAAGGGCCTTTACCGCTTCAACACGGCGGAGTCCGCGGGCCTGACCCCGGCGGCGGGTGCCCCGCGCATCCAGCTCCTGGGCTCGGGCACGGCGATCCACTGGGCGCTCAAGGCGCAGAAGATGCTCACCGAGGAGTGGGGCGTGGCCGCCGACGTGTGGTCCGCGACCTCCTGGACCGAGCTGCGCCGCGACGCGATGGAGGCCGACGCCGCCCTGCTGCGCGGCGAGGAGCGGGTGCCGTACGTCCGCCAGGCGCTCCAGGGCGCCGAGGGCCCGGTGCTGGCCGTCTCCGACTACATGCGCCAGGTCCCGGACCAGATCGCGCAGTGGGTGGAGCAGGACTGGTCCTCGCTGGGCGCCGACGGCTTCGGTCTGTCGGACACCCGTGAGGCGGCCCGCCGCCACTTCGGCGTCGACGCCGAGTCGATCGTGGTCGCGGCCCTGGCCCAGCTCGCCAAGCGCGGCGAGGTCAAGGCGACGGCCGTGAAGGAGGCGCGCGAGCGCTACGGCCTGTAAGGCCGGCCGGTCGCGCGACCGGTCGCCGTGTGACGAGGCCCCCGCTCCGGCGGGGGCCTCGTCCGCTGCGAGGGCTCCTGCATGATGGGGCCATGCGCGCTGCCCGGCTGATCAAGATGGTGCTGCTGCTCCAGACCCGGCCCTCCATGACCGCCGCCGAACTCGCCCGCGAGCTGGAGGTCTCGGAGCGGACCGTGACGCGGGACGCGCAGGCGCTGTCGGAGGCGGGCGTGCCGGTGTACGCGGAGCGGGGGCGGGCCGGCGGGTACCGGCTGATCGGCGGCTACCGGACCCGGCTGACCGGGCTGCACCGCGGCGAGGCGGAGGCGCTGTTCCTGTCCGGCGTGCCGGGGGCGCTGCGCGAGATGGGGCTCGAGGACGCGGCGTCGGCGGCCCGTCTGAAGGTGTCGGCGGCGCTGCTGCCGTCCCTGCGGGACGCTCCCCGCACGGCGGCGCAGCGGTTCCACCTGGACGCCCCCGACTGGTTCAAGGAGCCCCGGACGCCCGGGTTGCTGCCCGCGGTCGCGGACGCGGTCTGGGACGACCGGAAGATCACCGCCCGCTACCGGCGCGGCGAGCGGGAGGTCGTCCGGGAGCTGGAGCCGTACGGGCTGGTGCTCAAGGCGGGGGGCTGGTACCTGTGCGCGCGGGTGCCGTCCGGGCGGGGCGCCTTCCGGGTCTACCGGATCGACCGGTTCACGGCGGTGGAGGCCGGTGCGGAGCGGTTCGCCCGGGACGAGGAGTTCGACCTGCCCGCCTTCTGGGCGGAGCGGGCGGAGCAGTTCGCGCGGTCCATCCTGCGCGCCGAGATCGTCGTACGGCTGTCCCCGCGGGGCGCGCGGGAGCTCGTCCACGCGGTGGATCCGCGGGCGGCGCGGGAGGCGCTGGACGCGGCCGGCGCGGCCGGCGCCGACGGGTGGGTGACGGTGACGCTGCCGGTGGAGTCCGAGGAGGTCGCCCACACGCAGTTGCGGATGCTGGGGCCGGAGGCCGAGGTGCTGGAGCCGGCGAGTCTGCGGGAGCGGTTCGCGCGGGACGCGCGGCGGCTGGCCGGGCTGTACGGGGACCCGGCGCCCTGAGGGGCGGGACGGACGGCACCGGGCGGTCGCCGGCACTCCGCGTGCGCCCCGTGCGCCCAGGGCCGATGCTGGACCCGTGATGGACGAGACGGAGTTCTGGGAGCTGATCGACGCCACCCGCGAGGCCGCCGGGGGAGACCCCGAGGAACAGGCCGACCTGCTGGTGGAGCGGCTGTGCCGGCTGGACCCCGAGCGGGTCCTGGACTTCGCCCGCCATTTCGAGGCCCGCTTCCGGCGCGCCTTCACCTGGGACCTGTGGGCCGCCGCGTGGGTGCTGCTCGACGGGGCGAGCGACGACGTGTTCGACTCCTTCCGGTGCTGGCTGATCGGCCAGGGCCGCGAGGTGTACGAGGGTGCCGTGCATGACCCCGACGCGCTCGCCGGGCTGCTGGACGACTTCGACGAGGAGATCGACGGCGACGGCGAGGAGCTGGGCTACGCGGCCGACGAGGCGTACGAGCAGCTCACCGGGGTGGTCGCGCCGGAGCTGGGGCTGGGCCCGGCCCCGGCGGAGCCGCAGGGGACGCCGCTGGACCTGGAGGACGACCGGGCGCTGGCCGAGCGGCTGCCCCGGCTGTGGGAGCGGTTCGGGGCGTGATCCGCGCCCACGCCGGGGGGCGGTGTGCGCTCAGGGGGCCTGGGCCCGCGCCGGGGCCTGGGCGCGGCCCTGGAGCCGGGCCGCCAGCTCCCGGATCTCGGGGATGCGGGCGCTGAGGGCCGCGCCGGGGCAGCTCGTCTGGTAGCCGTCGTCGTGGCCCGCGACGGCGGGCAGTGTGGCGGTGGACCCGGCGGCGTACCGGCTGCGCCCGTTGCTGGAGACCAGCCGGACCGTCGTGCGGGGGTCGGTCCCGGAGCCGCCCAGCTTCCAGGCGGCCAGCGCGGCGATCGCGTCGGTCAGCGCGCGGGGCACGGGAACGCCCGCGGTGAAGGTGCCGAGGGCGGCGATACCGGTGGTGCGGTGGTTGAAGCCCTGGGTGTGGGCGCCGGTGACGGGGCGGTCGACGCCGCCGGCGCGGCCCTCGTAGATGGTGCCGCAGCGGTCGACGAGGAAGTTGTAGCCGATGTCGTCCCAGTCGCGGGCGCCGGTCTGGCCCGCGTACAGGTCGCGGATGATGCGCGGGGCGTCCGCGCAGTCGTAGCCGTTGGGCGTGTCGGTGTGGTGCAGGAAGACGGCGACCACCGCGTCGTCGTAGCGCGGCGGCGGCTGGCGGCGGGCGGCGTCGCCCAGCCACCGGGTCCGGGGCACGATGGGCGGCCGGGGCGCCACGTGCTGCGCGGCGGGGCGCACCCCGGCGGAGCGCGCCTGGGTCGCGACGCGTTCGACACCGGTCGCGCACAGCGCCAGCGCCACCGCGGCGGCGGCGCCGGGCAGGCACCACAGCAGGGCCTGGACGGCGGCCGGCAGCGGCACCGCACGCCGCCTCCGGCCCCGGACCGGGCCCGGGGACCGCCGGGGCCCGCGAACGACACGCATGGTTCCCACTGTCCGCCCGATCGGGCCCGCCCGCGACCGTTGGGCACCGGCCGGTGGAACCGCTGCCGCGCGGACCCGGCGGCGCCGGCTCAGACCAGCGGCTGCCCCATCAGCACGTCGTCGACGTACCGCCCGTCCAGGAAGAACTCCCCGGGCTGCACGCCCTCGACGGCGAAGCCCTCGGACTCGTACAGCGCGCGGGCCGCCCTGTTGGGGCCGAGGACGCGCAGGGTGATGCGGCGGGCGCCCAGGCGGCGGGCCTCCTCGACGGCGGCGCGGACCAGCGCGCGGCCCACGCCCCGGCCCCGGGCGGCCTCGTCGACGGCGAGACCGCGGATCTGGCGCACGTGCGCGTTGGAGGCGAGCGGGGTGGGGAAGCCGAGGCGGACGTACCCCACCAGCCGGCCGTCGAGCTCGGCGACCAGATGGTCGCCGGGGCCACAGGTCTCGCGGAAGAACGGCTCGTCCGGCCCCGGGCGCGGGCTGACGGCGTGCAGGTGGGACCAGGACTCCCGGTCGAGCCGGCGCAGCGCTTCCTCGTCGTCGGGCCGGGCGGGGCGTATGTGCACGGAGGGCATGGCGATCACTGTACGACGCGCGTCCCGCGCCTCGTGCGGCGTACGCGGGCGGTCACCGGCAGGATGGGCGCATGGAACGTTCCCGTGTCGCGGTGGCCGGCGCGTCCGGTCTCATCGGTGGTGCCCTGGTGCGGTCCCTGGCCGCGGACGGGCACGAGGTGGTACGGCTGGTGCGCCGGGCGCCGAGGGGGCCGGGCGAGGTGTGGTGGGACCCCGAGCGCGGCCAGGTGGACGCGGCCGGGCTCGCCGGGTGCGACGCCGTGGTGAATCTCGCCGGGGCCGGGGTCGGCGACCGCCGGTGGACCGCGGCGTACAAGGACCGCATCCGCCGCAGCCGGGTCCTGGGCACGACGGCGCTGGCCGGGGCGCTGGCCCGGCTGGAGCCGCGGCCCCGGGTGTTCGTCAGCGGCAGCGCGACCGGCTACTACGGGCTGACCGGCGCGCGCGCCGTCGACGAGAGCGCGCCGCCGGGGAAGGGCTTCCTGCCCGCGCTGTGCGTGGAGTGGGAGGCCGCGGCGGCCCCCGCCGTGGAGGCGGGGGTGCGCACGGTCTTCGCCCGCACCGGGCTGGTGGTCGCCCGCGGGGGCGGCGCCTGGGGCCGGCTCTTCCCGCTGTTCCGGGCCGGGCTGGGCGGGCGGCTGGGCGACGGGCGCCAGTACTGGTCGTTCATCGCGCTGCACGACGAGGTGGCGGCGATCCGCCACCTGATGGACCGGGAGGACCTGTCCGGCCCGTTCAACCTGACCGCCCCCGAACCGCTGACGAACCGTGAGATCACCGCGGCGATGAGCCGGGTGCTGCGCCGGCCGGCGCCCTTCGCGGTGCCCGCGCCGGTGCTGCGGGCCGTGCTCGGCGAGATGGCCGGCGATGTGCTGGGCAGCGCGCGGGTGCTGCCGGCCCGGCTGCTGGAGTCGGGGTTCCGGTTCGCGTTCCCGGAGATCGAGGAGGCGATCCGGGCGGCGTGAGGCGCAGCGCCGCTCCCGGCCGCTCCCCCGGCCGCTCCCGGCTCCGGGCCGGGCCCCGGCCCGCCGGCCGCCTCCCCGGCGCGGTCCCGCCCCGTGCGGGCGCCGGGCGGACACGAGCCGGACACCGGCCCGGCACCGGCCGGACACGGCTCGGGCCGCAGCCGGGCACGATCCGGACGGAAGCGGCGGACGGGTCGTGTGCGAGCCGTATGCGACCGTCGTGCGACCGTGCTCTGTCCATGCGCGACTTCCTTTGACCGATCCCAGTCCTACTCTCGTCCAGAACTCGGGTATTCCGGACGCCCGTTGGGGGCATCACGTCTCCAGCGGCCGCGCAACCTCGAGGAGGGGCACGTGCTTGAGCCCACGTACCAGGCGGACGTCGTCGTCGTGGGGGCCGGGGTCGCCGGACTCGCCGCGGCGCACCGGCTGACCGGCGCTGGAGTGTCGACCGTGGTCCTGGAGGCCGCCCCTGGGGTGGGCGGCCGGATGGGGACCGAGAAGGTGGACGGCTTCCGGCTCGACAGGATCGGGCGGCTGCTGTCCACGGCCTATTCCGAACTGCGGCTCGCTCCCGGGCTGGACGGCCTCGCGCTGCGGTCGTTCGCCCCGGGGGTGCTGCTGCACAGCGACGGGCGCCGCCACCGCGCGGGCGCCGTGGCGAGCGCGGGGAGCGCTCGGGGCGCGTTCGCCGGGGGCACAAGGGGCGCACTGCACGTGGTGCGCGCCCTGGCCGGCGCCCCCCGGCCGGGAACGGCGCCCAGGCGGCTCGCGTCCGCGCCGGGGACGCCCGGGCGGGCGGCGCCGGCGCCCCGCGGCCGGGCGGGCGCTCCGCTGGGCACCGCCGTCGACCAGGCCCGCCTCGGGGCCGCCCTCACCCGGCTGGCGGGCACGCCCGTCGACCGGCTGCTGGCCCGCCCCGAGCTGCCCGCCGCACGGGCCCTCGCCGCCCGCGGCCTGCCCGCCCGCGCGGTCGACGGCTTTCTGCGCCCCCTGCTCTCCGCGCTGCTGTGCGACCCGGAGCTGACCACCTCCAGCCGGTGCGCGGACCTCGCGCTGCGCGCCTTCGCCCGCGGGCGCCTGTGCCTGCCGGAGGGCGGCGCCCAGGCCCTGCCCGAGCGGCTGGCGCGCGCCCTGCCGCCGGGCACCGTGCGCACCGGCGTCCGGGTCACCTCGATCGCCACCAACGCGGTGACCACCGCCGAGCACGGCGAGATCCGCTGCCGGGCCGTCCTGCTGGCGACCGGCGCGCGCGCCGCCGCCGAGCTGCTGCCCGGGCTGCGCGTGCCGGACTTCCACCCGGTGACGGTGGTGCACCACACCACGGACGAACCGCCCCCGACCGGCGCCGCGCTGCTCCTCGACGCCGACCGCGGCGGCCCGGTCGCGCACACGGCGGTGGTCAGCCACGTCGACCCGTCGCGGGCCCCGGCCGGCCGGACGCTGGTCTCCTCCACCGTGCTGGGCCCGCCGCCGCCCGGCGTGGACACCGCCGTACGCATGCACCTGGCGCGCCTGTACGGCACCTCGACGGCGCGCTGGGAGACGCTGGCCGTGCACCACACCGCCGAGGCGGTGCCCGCGATGCGCCCGCCGCACGACCCGCACCGGCCCGTGCGGCTGCTGGCCGGGCTGTACGTGTGCGGCGACCACCGCGACACCAGCACGGTGCAGGGCGCGCTGCGCTCGGCGCACCGGGCGGCGGCGGCGATCCTGACGGACCTGGGGGCCGCGGGCTCGATGCACGCGGCCGGCCCCCTGCCGACGGCGCGGGCGGCCTGACCCGCCCGCCCCGGGGGGGACCGGACCGGGGCCCGGCCGGTTCACCCCAGGGCCGCCACCTTGTCCCGGTAGCCCCGCACCGGCGCCGCGTCCTTGTACGGCTCCAGCCGCCGCTCGAAGTCCCGGACGTACTCCGCCGCCCGCACCGACCGGATCTCCGCCGCCTGCCCGGCCGCCTCGGCGCCGAGCCGGCACGCCTCGTCCAGCTCGCCCAGGCCGAGGCGGGCGGTGGCGAGGACGACGCGGCAGAACAGCCGGCTGCGGGCGTACACGGGCGCGCGCAGTTGCAGCGAGCGCTCCGCGTGCTGCGCGGCCGCGCGGAACTGCTGGAGGTCGCGGAAGCAGTGCCCGAACTCGTCGGCGAGCTGGGCCTCGTCGAAGAAGCGCGCCCAGTGCGGCACCTCGTCCCCGGGCCGGGCGGCCGCCAGGGCGCGCTCGGCCCGCACCAGCGCCGAGGTGCACGCCCGCACCTCGCCGAGCACGGCGTGCCCGCGCGCCTCGGAGGCGTGCAGCAGGCACTGCACCACGGGCGCGACGCTGGTGCCGGCCCCCTGCTGGGCGACGCGGGCGAGCTGCACGGCCTCCCGGCCGTGGCCGAGGTAGACGGCCTGCCGGCTCATGGTGACCAGGACGTAGGAGCCGTACGCCCGGTCGCCGGCGGCCTGCGCGAGCCGCAGCGCCTGCACGAAGTAGCGCTGGGCGAGGCCGTGCGCGGCGATGTCGTACGACGTCCAGCCGGCGAGCCGGGTGAGGTCGGCCGCGGCGGCGAACAGGCGGCGGCCGGTCTGCTCGCCGTAGGTGCCGCGCAGCATCGGCTCCAGTTCGTGCTCCAGGTAGCGCACGAGGGCCTGGCGGGCGTGGCCGCCGCCGTACATGTCGTCCAGGGTGCGGAACAGCTCGCCGACCGAGCGCAGCGCGGCGAGGTCCCCGGAGGTGACCCGCTGGCCGGGGCCGCGCTCGGCCGGCGGGCGCCGGCGGGCGGCGGGCGCCCCCGGCTCGGCCGGGGCCGGGGCCGGGGTCCCGGCCGGCGCGGTCCCGCGGCCCTGGGCGGGGATGCGGACGGCCGCCTCGCCGCGGCCGACCTTCTCGTCGGCGCGGCCGATCAGCCAGTCACGGCTGGGCACGACCAGCCCCGCCGGGGTGAACGCGATCTTGCGCAGCTCCGCGTGGCTGCCGGAGTCCTTGCGCCACAGGCCGCTGACGATGTCGACGGCCTCCTCCGGGGTGGCGGCGAACTCCAGGCCGGCGTAGACGGGGGCGCAGGCGTCCAGCCCCAGGTCCTGGGCGGTGAGGCGGCGGCCGAGGCGGCGGGTGAAGACCTCGGCGATCAGGGCCGGGGTGGTGCCCCGGGGCTGCTGGCCGCGCAGCCACCGGGTGACGGACGTCTTGTCGTATCTCAGGTCCAGCCCGTGCTCGAGACCGAGCTGGTCGACGCGACGGGCGAGACCTGCGTTGGAGAACCCCGCTTCTGCGATGAGCGCGGCGAGCTGGCGGTTGGGAGTGCGCTGCGCGGGTCGTTCCGTCATCTGCGGTGCGGTCTCCTGCCTTCCGGGGCGAACATGCGCCCGGATTGCCTGTGAGCAGCCCTTATGGCCTCGTGTCGGCGCGAATGTAGCGGAGAGTAAGCACGTCATCACACCCTTTCCCGACCATTCATCCGATCGTGTGAGGATCAAGTTCCGGGCTGACGCCCGACGGCCCCCGGTGGGCTCCGGGCGGGCGGACGTACAGTGGCGTGGGCACGCCGCGTGCCTTACGTCCTTCCAGGGAGGCGCTTGCCGTGAGTGAGTTGCGGTTCGTCCGCATGGGGTTCGGATCCGAGGCCGTCGAGTACCAGCAGGCGTGGGACGAGCAGCGCCGGATACACGCGGCGCGGTTCGCCGACGAGGTTCCCGACACCGTGCTGCTGCTCGAGCACCCGCCGGTCTACACGGCGGGCCGGCGCACCGCGGACGACGAGCGGCCCCTGGACGGCACCCCCGTCATCGACGTGGACCGCGGCGGGAAGATCACCTGGCACGGGCCGGGCCAGTTGGTGGGCTACCCGATCCAGAAGCTCCCGCGCCCGGTGGACGTGGTCGCGCACGTGCGGCGGCTGGAGGAGGCGCTGATCCGCACCTGCGCGGAGTTCGGCCTGGAGACGACCCGGGTGGAGGGCCGCAGCGGGGTGTGGGTCCTCGGCGACCCGGTCGAGCAGCGGCCCACGCTCGGCGGCCTGTCCCTCGACTTCGACCCGCGCCTGAACGACGACGAGTTCGACCCGCGCCTGAACGGCCCGGAGTACGCCCCGTCCAACGCCGGCCAGCGCCGCGAGGACCGCAAGATCGCGCAGATCGGCATCCGGGTGGCCAAGGGCGTCACCATGCACGGCTTCTCGTTCAACGTGAACCCCGACATGACGTGGTTCGACCGCATCATCCCCTGCGGCATCCGGGACGCGGGCGTCGCCTCGCTCGCCGGCGAACTGGGCCGGGACGTGACCATCGGGGAGGTGCTGCCGGTGGTGGAACGCCATCTGCGGGACGTCCTGGAGAACGCGGACCTGAAGCCGCGGGTGATCGAGAAGACCCCGGCATAAATCCGGCCCGTCCGGTGTTGGGGGTCATGGCCCGCCGGGGCCGAAGCGAGGGTCCGGGGGCGGCAGCCCCCGGCAGGGCAGGCACCCTCGCCGGGCACGGAAACAACGGGCGTACCCTGAGGGACGCCGAAGAATCAAACGCTAGGGAGCCGGTCGTGTCCGCAGTCGCACCCGACGGACGCAAGATGCTGCGCCTGGAGGTCCGCAACAGCCAGACCCCCATCGAGCGCAAGCCCGAGTGGATCAAGACCCGGGCGAAAATGGGCCCCGAGTACACGAAGATGCAGAACCTCGTGAAGAGCGAGGGCCTGCACACGGTCTGCCAGGAAGCCGGCTGCCCGAACATCTACGAGTGCTGGGAGGACCGCGAGGCCACCTTCCTCATCGGCGGCGACCAGTGCACCCGGCGCTGCGACTTCTGCCAGATCGACACCGGCAAGCCCGAGGCGCTCGACCGCGACGAGCCGCGCCGCGTCGGCGAGTCCGTGGTCACCATGGACCTGAACTACGCCACCATCACCGGCGTCGCCCGGGACGACCTGGAGGACGGCGGCGCCTGGCTGTACGCGGAGACCGTGCGCCAGATCCACCGGCAGACGGCGGACCGCGAGGGCGGGCGCACCAAGGTGGAGCTGCTGGCCCCCGACTTCAACGCGGTCCCCGAGCAGCTCGAGGAGGTCTTCTCCTCCCGACCCGAGGTCTTCGCGCACAACGTCGAGACGGTGCCGCGCATCTTCAAGCGCATCCGTCCCGGCTTCCGCTACGAGCGCTCCCTGAAGGTCATCACCGCCGCCCGCGACTACGGCCTGGTCACCAAGTCCAACCTGATCCTCGGCATGGGCGAGACCCGCGAGGAGGTCGGCGAGGCGCTGCGGCAGCTGCACGACGCCGGCTGCGAGCTGATCACCATCACCCAGTACCTGCGCCCGTCCGTGCGCCACCACCCGGTGGAGCGCTGGGTCAAGCCGCAGGAGTTCGTGGAGCTGAAGGAGGAGGCCGAGCAGATCGGCTTCTCCGGCGTGATGTCCGGCCCGCTGGTGCGCTCCTCCTACCGCGCGGGGCGCCTGTACCAGATGGCGATCGAGCAGCGCCACTCGGCCACCCCCCGGCAGGAGGGCGCGGCCGTCGCCACCCAGGCCGTCTGACCCGCCGCCCGCC
>NZ_WYCT01001033.1 GCF_011008945.1 Streptomyces harenosi | reverse complement strand
GGCGTCCGCAGGTGGCGGTTCCGATCACGCCGATCGCACCCCACATCGCATAGGCGGTGGCCAGGTCCATGTAACGCACCGCCTGGCCCAGCAGGGCGAAGGCGATCCAGACCATGACGATCGCAGCGACACCCCAGCGCCAGCGGCGGAAGCCTTCCGACTTGGCCACCATCATGTTCGCGGCGACATCGATCAGCGCCGAACAGATCACGAAAAACAGAGCCAGGGTATTCATCAGTGTGCCTCCCCGAGGGTGACGCAGACGATGCCCACCACCGCCAGCACCAGGCCGGCCAGCTGCTGCAGTGACAGGCTCTCGCCGAACACGGTGAGGCCGACCACGGTCAGCAGGGTCAGGCCCAGGCCTTCCCACACCGCGTAGGCCACGCCC
>NZ_WYCT01001032.1 GCF_011008945.1 Streptomyces harenosi | reverse complement strand
CTTTGATTGAATGTATGACTTACAGAAACTACGGCCATTTCGAAGGGGATGCCCAAACTTATAAAACAAAGGATGAAAAGACTGAGCATCTTGAAGAAAAGGATGCCATTCAAGGCTTTAAAAACTATCTTCTAAAAGAAACAGATGCAAATAAACTGTCAGACATCGAACAGCGTGTCAGCGAATCGATTGAAAAAGCCGTCTCGTTCAGCGAAAAGAGTCCATATCCGAAAGAGTCAGAGCTGTTGACAGACGTCTACGTGTCATATGAAAAAGGGGGAATGTGAGATGGCGAGAGTCATAAGCATGTCGGACGCGATCAATGAAGCAATGAAGCTTGCGATGAGAAAAGACGAAAATGTGCTTTTGATCGGTGAAGATGTCGCCGGGGG
>NZ_WYCT01001031.1 GCF_011008945.1 Streptomyces harenosi | reverse complement strand
GCCCTGGAGGCGGCATCGGTGCATCCGCACGGCGGCGTGCGCGTGCTTCGTCGCTGAGCAGGAACAGGTTCGACGGTGCGCGCTTGAAGTACCAACGCTCGTCATCGATATCGAGATGCTCGATCAGGCCAAGCTGGTCCCAGCGCGCGAATTCCTCGTCGGTCAGGTCGGGACTCCAGCGGCGCACGGCAGACTTGGCGGCGGTTTCGTCGAGGGAAAGATCCAGGCGGATGCGGCGCATGCGCTCACGCTGGAACGCGCCTTCGGCAGCATCGCTCCCTGTCGCCAGCAACGCATCGGCGTCGCTGAAGCGGCCGCCGTCGATCAGGTCGATCACCTGCGCCTGGCGCGCACGCTGCTGGCTGCTGCGCCCGTCTGCCGCCTGCGTGACCG
>NZ_WYCT01001030.1 GCF_011008945.1 Streptomyces harenosi | reverse complement strand
GTTGGGAACTCAAGGGCGAGCTGGATGTGGAGCCAGAAATCGAGGGCGTCTTAGGTGCGGATCCAGGAATCAAGGGCATCTTTGGGGGAGATCTGGAAATCGCGGGCGTCCTTGTGGGGAAATACGGGCGGACAGCTGTGGGATCTGGGGCGTTTCCGTTGTGGCAGTCAAAGAGCCGAGCCAGAGGCCCAGCCATTGCCATGCAGAGCCAACAAAGGCCCAGATTTGACGGATACGACATTTCGCATAATGTATATTATGTTCAAGCTCCTGAGGGGGTGGCTGGCACGGCTCTTGCCTCGCCCCCTGACCCTGTTGCGGCATGGAGCCTGATTGTGCGTGATCGGAACCTAACCGGCCCTTGGGCCGGTTTTTCGTTTAAGGCTGGCCGAC
>NZ_WYCT01001029.1 GCF_011008945.1 Streptomyces harenosi | reverse complement strand
TGAGGTAATAGCTGGAGGAGCACCTTTCCAATTTCTTATCGATGGAGAAATTTCGCCTGTAGGTAGCATCGGTCTTGATCCTTTATCCTTAGTTATAGTTTTAGACGAGTTCCACTACCTATACTTTATTCTAGACTATATATTCTGGTTATTGATTCTTCTAAGTCTTTATTTTATTTATTTAAAATATGGTCACTTAAAGCGCACTTAAAACTATTTGGTGTTTAGTTTAATTACTTTATCCAGATGGTGTTCCCAGCCGCTGTTCTTTTATTTCTTCTGCTGCTTTTAATATCATAATCTAATTAAGAGTGTTTGGCACGGTAAGATCTTAACTATTTAATACTTATATTACTTTTCTTTTTTAGCAGAAATGAACAATCTGTTTTTGCTC
>NZ_WYCT01001028.1 GCF_011008945.1 Streptomyces harenosi | reverse complement strand
CCTGGAAACCAAGGCCAACCTCGGCGGTGAAGTGCGCTTCGGCTGGAAGCTGCCGGACGACTTCGGCAGCACGCCGTTGCGCCCGGCCGGTGAGAACACGGCACCGACCCGCAGCGGCCGTCCCAATGGCTGGTCCTGGCACCTGTTCGCGACCTCGGACGCGGCCTGGGTGATCCGCGACATCACGCTGGATGGCAACACGTTCCGCAACAGTCACAGCGTGGACAAGCGCCATGTGGTGGCCTACGGCGGCTATGGCGTGGCCGTGATGTACGGACGCTGGAAGTTCGCCGCTGCGCGTTACCACAGCACGCGAGAATTCAACGGCCAGCGCCAATCGCCGGTGTTCGGCAGTTTCACCATCAGCCGCTCGCTGTAGGCGAGGGGCTGAGGG
>NZ_WYCT01001027.1 GCF_011008945.1 Streptomyces harenosi | reverse complement strand
GGGTGATGTTTATGAGTTAAAAAATAAAGTAAACATATAATTTAAGGTAAAAACCTGAATTAATTGAAAATTGAAATATAAGTATTTTTAAAAGGAAAAAGATCTGAGCCAGAATTTCTGGCTCAGATGAAGATATTAAGCAGCTACACGTCGCCGTTCAACTTCGCTAGAAGGAGCAGCTTCTGCTTCTTTCACGAGCTCAACATTAAAAGTGATGTGCTTGAATGGCTTGCCCAGTTCACGACGGGCTATTTCAGCTTCATCAGTCACATCTGTTGCTGTGGCAACCAGTCCGTCACGGGTAGCAAAGGCAAAGTCATCCCACAGATACTCGTCACCTTCGATATTGAACTGTGTGGTGAGCTTGCGGTAACCCGGTGCCGATACAAAATAA
>NZ_WYCT01001026.1 GCF_011008945.1 Streptomyces harenosi | reverse complement strand
GGCCGGCAGCGGATCGCCGCTGGTGTTGAGCATGTCGTCGAACTCCTGCAGCAGCGCGAACCACGCCACTGCAAGCTCGCGTTGCGATTCGGCCACGAACGGGGCGGCCACCGACCATTCCGGCCAACGGCTGCGCCACTTGTCGAGGAAACTGTCCAGCGCGGTACTGCTCACTACACCATTCCTTACGGCTGGGCCGGGGCTGCCGGCCGGGTCGGCCAGAGACTGGCCAGTTGCAGAAGTTCAGCGTTCTCGACCAGCACGTCGGCCTGCCAGGCCAGCGGATCGTCGCTGTGCAGGCGGTAGCCCCACAGGGCTGCCACCGACGGCATGGCCGCGGCCCGCGCGGCGATGATGTCGCGCTCGTCGTCACCCACGTACACGCAGTCTTCGGC
>NZ_WYCT01001025.1 GCF_011008945.1 Streptomyces harenosi | reverse complement strand
GGCGCACCAGGCGCTGGCCGGCCGGCGGAGTCTCATAGAACGGCGACAGCGGAATGGCGGTGACGCCCTTCTCGATGGTCAGCCACTTCACGAACTCATGGTCCGGCAGGTCGCTGATCGCCGAATAGTCAACCAGCTGGAAGTAGCCGCCCGGCACCGGAAGCGCCTTCAGGCGGGTGCCAGCCAGCTGCTCACGGAAGCGGTCGCGCTTGGCCTGGTAGAACGCGCCCAGTTCCAGGTGGTGTTCGGGTTCGTCGCGGATCATCGCGGCGAAGCCATGCTGCGCCGGGCCGAAGCTGGTGAAGGTGTTGTACTGGTGCACCTTGCGGAATTCGGCGGTCAGCGCCGGCGGGGCGATCGCATAGCCGATCTTCCAGCCGGTGCAGTGGTAGGTC
>NZ_WYCT01001024.1 GCF_011008945.1 Streptomyces harenosi | reverse complement strand
TCATGGAGCGCTGCGGCGCGGTGTAAGCCCAGCCATGATCGGCTGATGACGGGCCCCGTCCATGACGGGGCTCTTCTGTTTGTGCGCAGGGTCGGGCACTCTCGGCGCATTCTTCCTGGTGGAGTGGAACATGGCCGTCATGCGTGTCGTCGCCAACATCGCCACGTCTGATCCCGCCCGCGCCGCTGCATTCTATGGCGAGCTGCTCGGCATGCCGGTGGTGATGGACCATGGCTGGATCGTCACCCATGGCGGGCAGGGCAGTGCGCTGGCGCAGGTCAGCTTCGCCAGCGAAGGGGGTTCCGGCGCACCGGTGCCGGACCTGTCTATCGAAGTGGACAACCTGCAGGAGGTGCTGGAACGCATGCACGCGGCTGGCATCGCGCTGGACTATGG
>NZ_WYCT01000102.1 GCF_011008945.1 Streptomyces harenosi | reverse complement strand
GGATTCCCCCTGGGTTCCACCCCCGATTCCCCCTGGGTTCCACCCCGGATTCCGCCCTGATTCCCCTCGGACTCCGGTGCGTGCCGGGCCGGTGAGCCGGGCGGAACGGCGGGCGGCCGCGGCTCTTTGCCGGATCGGCAAAAACCCTGGCCCACGGTGTGACGGCCGCCCAGGATCGTCGCCGGGGCACGGCGCGGCCGGCGGCCTCCCGACGGCGCCCCGCGCGCTCCCGGGGGCCGCCCGGGACGGCGGCCGGTCCGGACGGGCCGGTCGAACGGCCCGGCCCGGCGCACGCCGGCCCCCGGACCCGGCGGCCGCCCGGAAACCGGCCGCCCCACCACCGGGAGGACCCATGCCGCACCCGTCCACGACCGGCCCCCGCCACCGCCTGGTGCCCGCACCGGCCGGCCGGATCCACCTCGTCGAGCAGGGGAGCGGTCCCCTGGTCCTGCTGGTCCACGGCTTCCCCGAGGGCTGGTACTCCTGGCGCCGCCAACTGCCCGCCCTGGCGGCCGCCGGATTCCGCGCCGCCGCGCTCGACGTCCGCGGCTACGGACGCTCCTCCCGGCCCGCGGCGGCCGACGCGTACCGGGTGGTGCAACTGGTGGCGGACTGCGCCGCCGTGGTGGAGGCGCTGGGCGAGCGGACCGCGGTGATCGTGGGGCACGACTGGGGTGCGACGATCGCCGCCACCTCCGCGCTGCTGCGGCCCGACCTCTTCCGCGCGGTGGGCCTGCTCAGCGTCCCGTACACCCCGCCCGGCGGCCCGAAGCCCAGCGAGGCGTTCGCGGCGCTCGGCGGCCCGGCCGCCGAGCAGGAGTTCTACGTCTCGTACTTCCAGGAGCCCGGTCGCGCCGAGGCGGAGATCGAACCCGACGTCCGCGGCTGGCTGGCCGGCTTCTACGCCGCCATGTCGGGCGACACCATGCCGCCGCCCGGTGCCCCCGACCCCCACTTCGTCACCGCCGGCGGCAGGATGCGCGACCGGTTCCCCGCCGGGCGGCTGCCCTCCTGGCTCACCGAGGAGGACCTCGACGTCTACGCCGGGGAATTCGAACGCACCGGCCTGACCGGCGCCCTGAACCGCTACCGGAACATGGACCGCGACTGGGCCGACCTGGCCGGCCACCACGGCGCCGCCCTCACCCAGCCGTCCCTGTTCGCCGGCGGGACCCTGGACGCCTCGACCACCTGGCTCTCCGACGCCATCGAGGCGTTCCCCGTGACGCTGCCCGGCCTGTCCGCCGCCCACCTCCTCGACGGCTGCGGCCACTGGATCCAGCAGGAGCGCCCCGAGGAGACCAACCGCATCCTGACCGGCTGGCTGGCCGGTCTGCCCGCGTGACCCACGAGCCACTCGAACATCCGCCCGTCAGCGGATAGCCTCCGGCCATGGCGAATGGTCAGGCGAATGGTCAGTGGTTCCCACCGGAGTGGCCCGACCGGATCCGCGCGCTCGCCGCGGGCACCCTCACCCCGGTCACCCCCAGACGCGCGGCCACCGTCATGCTGCTCAAGGACACCGGCGCCGGACCCGTCGTCCATCTGCTGCGCCGCCGCGCCTCCATGGCCTTCGCCGGGGGCGCGTACGCCTATCCGGGCGGCGGCGTCGACCCGCGCGACGGCGGCGCCTTCCCGCCGGAGGGCGGCCGGGAGCCCGCGGCGGCCTACGACATCGGCTGGGCGGGCCCCACGCGCGCGTGGTGGGCGGACCGGCTCGGCGTCGACGAGGCCGGCGCCCAGGCGATCGTCTGCGCCGCCGTACGGGAGACGTACGAGGAGGTCGGCGTCCTCCTGGCCGGTCCCACCGCCGACTCGGTCGTCGGTGACACCACGGGAGCGGACTGGGAGGCCGACCGCGCCGCGCTGGTCGCCCGCGACCTGTCCTTCGCCGAGTTCCTCCGGCGGCGGTCCCTGGTGCTGCGCTCGGACCTCCTGGGCGCCTGGGCGCGCTGGATCACCCCCGAGTTCGAGGCCCGCCGCTACGACACGTGGTTCTTCGTGGCCGCGCTCCCGCGCGGGCAGCGCACACGCAACGTCTCCACGGAGGCCGACCGGGCGGTGTGGATGACCCCGGCCGAGGCGGCGGCCGGGTACGACAAGGGCGAGCTGCTGATGATGCCGCCGACCATCGCCACCCTGCGCCAGCTGACGGCGTACGGCTCGGCCGCCGGGGCGCTCGCCGCGGCGCCCGGCCGGGACCTGACGCCCGTGCAGGCCGAGGCCCGCCCGGCGGACGGCGAGATCGTCCTGACCTGGCCGGGCCACGACGAGTTCACCCAGCACATCCCCGACGCCCGGCACACCGCCGGGCGCCTCCCGACCACCGAGACGACCGGGGGAGCCCCCGCATGACGGACACCAGCGCCCTGCCGGGGCGGCCCCGGGGCGGGGTCTTCTCGGGGCCCGCCACCGCACGGGCCGTCAACGTCCTCGCGCCCAACGCCTCGCCGATGACGCTGGACGGCACGAACACCTGGATCGTGTCCGAGCCGGACTCCGCCCTCGCCGTCGTGATCGACCCCGGGCCGCTCGACGAGGGCCACCTGCGCCATGTCGTCGACACCGCGGGGCAGGCGGGCAAGCGCGTCGCCCTGACCCTGCTGACCCACGGCCACCCGGACCACGCCGAGGGCGCCGCCCGCTTCGCCGAGCTGACCGGCACGCGCGTGCGTGCCCTCGACCCGGCGCTGCGCCTGGGCGACGAGGGCCTGGGCGCCGGGGACGTGATCACCGTCGGCGGCCTGGAGCTGAGGGTCGTACCGACCCCCGGCCACACGGCGGACTCCCTCTCCTTCCACCTCCCGGCCGACCGGGCCGTGCTGACCGGCGACACGGTCCTGGGGCGCGGTACGACGGTCGTGGCCCACCCCGACGGGCGCCTGGGCGACTACCTGGACTCCCTGCGGCGCCTGCGCTCCCTCACGGTCGACGACGGGGTGCACACGGTGCTGCCCGGCCACGGGCCCGTCCTGGAGGACGCCCAGGGCGCCGTCGAGTACTACCTCGCCCACCGCGCCCACCGCCTCGCCCAGGTGGAGACGGCCGTCGAGAACGGCCACCGGACCCCGGCCGAGGTCGTCGCCCACGTGTACGCGGACGTCGACCGCTCCCTGTGGCCGGCGGCGGAGCTGTCGGTGCGGGCGCAGATGGAGTACCTGGAGGAGCACGGGCTCATCTAGGGCTCTCGTTCGGATCAGGCCGGACCCGGACGAAAGACCCTGGCCGGGGAGCGCCCGCCCGGGTCCGGGGGGCGCCGCCCGGCTGCCCGGCTTGCCGGGCGGAACGTACGAGGTCCCGCCACCCCGGACGGGGGGACGGGACCTCGACGACATCGGTGCGCGCGTGCGCGTACGGCCGCCCTTCTGTCCGTACGGCCTGCCTCGCGTCCGTACGACCGGTCGTGCGGGCGGCGCGGCAGGGGTCAGCGCGAGCGCTTGGCGAGCCGCTCCACGTCCAGCAGGATCACCGCGCGGGCCTCCAGGCGCAGCCAGCCGCGCTGGGCGAAGTCCGCCAGGGCCTTGTTGACCGTCTCGCGGGAGGCGCCGACCAGCTGGGCCAGCTCCTCCTGCGTCAGGTCGTGCACGACGTGGATGCCCTCCTCGGACTGCACGCCGAAGCGGCGGGACAGGTCCAGCAGGGCGCGGGCGACCCGGCCGGGGACGTCGGAGAAGACCAGGTCGGACATGGCGTCGTTGGTCTTGCGCAGACGGCGGGCGACGGCGCGCAGCAGGGCCGCGGCCACCTCGGGGCGGGCGTTCAGCCAGGGCTGGAGGTCACCGTGGCCGAGACCGAGCAGCTTGACCTCGGTCAGCGCGGTGGCGGTCGCCGTGCGCGGGCCCGGGTCGAAGAGCGACAGCTCGCCGATCAGCTCGCCGGGGCCGACGACGGCCAGCATGTTCTCGCGGCCGTCGGGGGACGTGCGGTGGAGCTTGACCTTGCCTTCCGTGACCACGTACAGGCGGTCTCCGGGGTCGCCCTCGTGGAACAGCGAGTCACCGCGGGCGAGGGTCACCTCACTCATGGAGGCGCGGAGTTCCGCGGCCTGCTCATCGTCGAGCGCCGCGAAGAGCGGGTTGCGCCGCAGAACGTCGTCCACGAGTTCTCTCCTTGTCGACCTGCTCAGGGGATCTTGTTCCCCCGGGTACCAGGGGACCGTGGTGCCCATTTTGCCGGACGGTCCAAACAGTGTGATCTGTCACAAGGATGCCGCACACGTGTCCCGGGGTACGCGGCAGGGGTCCAATTGGACGCCGATCTTCGGGGTCCGGGGCGGATGTCGGTGCCGGGCCGTAGGCTGGCCGGGTGTCCGAAACGCCGGTGAGAGCGCAGGCCGAGGGGGCTTGACGGGTGGTTGCACGTCGCGATTCCGCTATGGGCGAACAGGGCCCGGAGGGTGGAAGTAAAACGGCGAAGAAGACAAAGCGGGCGGCGGGGGAGAAGGCCGTCACCGAGCGGGACACCGTGAGCGCGGCCGCCTCCGGGACGCCCGGAAAGTCCTCGGCCGGCGGAGCCCGGGCCGGGAAGACGGCGGCCGGGAAGGCGCCCGCCAAGAAGGCCCCGGCGAAGAAGGCGGCGGCGAAGAAGGCAGCGACAACGGCCCCGGCGAAGAAGGCCCCGGCGAAGAAGGCGGCGGCTGCGGAGGGCCCCGCCGGGCGGCCGGTCGTCGCGGCGGCGGGCCGTGCCAGGAAGCCCGCCGTCGTCCCCGAGAGGACCACCGTCGACGTCGAGGGCACCGCCCCGGTGAAGACCGTCGCCGGCCGGCCGCCCCGCGAGGAGTCGCGCACCGCGCTGGTGCGCCGCGCCCGCCGGATCAACCGCGAGCTCGCCGAGGTCTACCCGTACGCCCACCCGGAGCTGGACTTCGACAGCCCCTTCCAGCTCCTGGTCGCCACGGTCCTGTCCGCGCAGACCACCGACCTGCGGGTCAACCAGACCACCCCGGCCCTGTTCGCGAAGTACCCCACGCCGGAGGACCTGGCCGCCGCCGTCCCCGAGGAGGTCGAGGAGATCCTCAGGCCCTGCGGGTTCTTCCGGGCCAAGACCCGGTCGGTGATCGGGCTGTCGAAGGCCCTCACGGAGGACTTCGGCGGCGAGGTCCCCGGGCGCCTCGAAGACCTCGTCAAGCTGCCGGGCGTCGGCCGCAAGACGGCCTTCGTCGTCCTCGGCAACGCCTTCGGCCGCCCCGGCATCACCGTGGACACGCACTTCCAGCGGCTGGTGCGCCGCTGGAAGTGGACCGACGAGACCGACCCGGACAAGATCGAGGCGGCCGTCGGCGCACTCTTCCCCAAGAGCGACTGGACGGACCTGTCGCACCACGTGATCTGGCACGGCCGCCGCATCTGCCACGCCCGCAAGCCCGCCTGCGGCGCCTGCCCCATCGCCCCGCTCTGCCCGGCGTACGGCGAGGGGGAGACCGATCCGGACAAGGCGCGGAAGCTGCTCAAGTACGAGAAGGGCGGCTTCCCCGGCCAGCGCCTGAAGCCCCCGCAGGCGTACCTGGACGCGGGCGGCCGGCCGGCGCCGCCGCTGGGGGCCGGGTGACGGAACGATCTGCTCGGTACCGGGCGTTGAGCAGGGCAGGACGACGGGGGTGGCGATGACACGCGCGAGCCGGACACCGGATGTGACGCTCAGCACGGAGGGCCTGCCGGGGTGGCTGGACCCGGTGGTGCGGGCGGCGAAGACGGTCCAGCCCCGGCAGCTCAGCCGCTTCCTGCCGCCCGAGGACGGCGCCGGGCGCCAGTCGGCCGTACTGATCCTGTTCGGCGAGGGCGAGCGGGGCCCGGAGCTGCTGCTGATGGAGCGGGCGAGCTCGCTGCGCTCGCACGCGGGCCAGCCCTCCTTCCCCGGTGGCGCCCTCGACCCGCAGGACGGCGACCCGGAGGGCGACGGCCCGCTGCGGGCCGCCCTGCGGGAGGCCGAGGAGGAGACCGGACTCGACCCTTCCGGTGTCCAGCTCTTCGGAGTGCTGCCGAGGCTCTACATCCCGGTCAGCGGCTTCGTCGTCACGCCCGTGCTGGCCTGGTGGCGAGAGCCCAGCCCGGTCGGCGTCGTCGACCCGAACGAGACGGCGCGGGTCTTCACGGTCCCCGTGGCGGATCTCACCGACCCCGCCCACCGCGCCACCGCCGTCCACCCCTCCGGCCACAGCGGCCCGGCGTTCCTGGTCCACTCGGCCCTGGTGTGGGGCTTCACGGCCGGGATCATCGACCGGCTGCTGCACTACGCGGGCTGGGAGCGGCCCTGGGACCGGGACCGGGAGGTCCCGCTCGACTGGCGGTCGTGACAAGGTGGCCCACGTGCTGTGTTTCCCCGGGGGACGCCGTGTCCCGCCGTCGTGCGGCGGGCCGGAGCCCGGTCCGGGGCGGTGGGAGCGGAAGACGACGAGGCGAGGCCGGAATCGGTGAACGTGCTGGACATCCTGTTGCTGATCGCCGCCGTCTGGTTCGCGATCGTCGGCTACCGCCAGGGCTTCGTCGTCGGCATCCTGTCGGTGATCGGCTTCCTCGGCGGCGGCCTCGTCGCCGTCTCCGCGCTGCCCGTCGCCTGGGACGCGCTGACCGACAGCGCCGAGGTGACCACCGCCGCCGCCGTCGTCGCGGTCGTCGTGGTGATCGTCTGCGCCTCCGTGGGCCAGGCCCTGACCACCCACCTCGGCAACAAGCTGCGCCGGTACATCACCTGGACCCCGGCCCGTGCCCTGGACGCCACCGGCGGCGCCCTCGTCAACGTCGTCGCGATGCTGCTGGTCGCCTGGCTGATCGGCTCGGCGCTGGCGGGCACCACCCTGCCCACGGTCGGCAAGGAGGTCCGCGGTTCCAAGGTGCTGCTCGGCGTCTCCCGGGCGCTGCCCGCGCAGGCCGACACCTGGTTCGCCGACTTCTCCTCCGTCCTCGCGCAGAACGGCTTCCCGCAGGTCTTCAGCCCGTTCGCCAACGAGCCGATCACCGACGTACGGCCCCCGGACCCGGCCCTGGTGCACAGCGCCGTCGCCACCCGCGCCCAGCGCTCCATCGTCAAGGTCACCGGCACCGCCACCGGCTGCGCCAAGGTCCTGGAGGGCACCGGCTTCGTCTTCGGCGAGCGCCGGGTGATGACCAACGCCCACGTCGTCGGCGGCGTCGACGAACCGGTCGTCCAGATAGGCGGCGAGGGCCGCAGGTACGACGCGACGGTCGTGCTGTACGACTGGCGGCGCGACATCGCCGTCCTGGACGTGCCGGACCTCAGGGCGCCCGCGCTGCGGTTCGCGGAGGAGGACGCGGGCAGCGGCGACAACGCGATCGTGGCCGGCTTCCCGGAGAACGGGGCCTACGACGTGCGCGCGGCGCGCGTGCGCGGCCGCATCACGGCCAACGGCCCGGACATCTACCACCGCGACACCGTGCGCCGGGACGTGTACTCGCTGTACGCGACCGTCCGCCAGGGCAACTCCGGCGGCCCCCTGCTCACCCCGGACGGCGAGGTCTACGGCGTGGTCTTCGCCAAGTCGCTCGACGACGCCGAGACGGGATACGCGCTCACCGTGGACGAGATCCGGGAGGACATCGCCCGGGGCCGCACCGCGAACCAGCAGGTGGACAGCGACCGCTGCGCGCTGTAGCGCGCCGGGTCAGTCGCGGGCGTGGCGCAGCCGCACCGACACCCAGCGGGCCCGGCGGCGCAGGATGTGCGGAATGCCCACGCGGGGGTCGGTCTCCGCCAGTTGCGAGGCGCCGCCCCGCTGGTGGGTGCTCACACCGCTCGCGGCGCGACGGTCGCGTGCTGCGTCACTGTAGTCGTGCGTCCAGCCCATACCGGGACCTGTGCCCCCGCCCGAAGGTCCATAACCTCGCGGCGGGCCCTCAATTGGCCTATGCGCCGGGCAAGTGGTCGATCATGGAACGGACTTTCGGTTCGGCGGCCGGAAGCGTTCGTTCGTCACCGATCGGGCTCGGGATCCTTCAGCCAATTGATCAGTTCGGACGAGAAGGCGACCGGGTCCTCTTCGTGCGGGAAGTGGCCGAGTCCGTCGAACAGCCGCCATCGGTAGGGCGCTTCGACGTACTCGGCCGATCCGGCGGCGCTGCGCGCCCGGACCACGGGGTCGAGCGAGCCGTGCAGGTGCAGGGTCGGCACGCGTACGGGCCGCTTCATCCGCCGGTTGAACTGGATGCCGTCCGGACGGGCCAGCGACCGCACCAGCCAGCGGTAGGGCTCGATGGAGCAGTGGGCCGTGGACGGGATGCACATGGCGCGGCGGTAGACCCCGACCGCCTCGTCGTCCACGCCGCGCGGGCCGGACCAGTCCCTGATCAGCCGGCCCACCAGCGCGCCGTCGTCGGCGGTGAGCTGCCGCTCCGGGATCCAGGGGCGCTGGAACCCCCAGATGTGGGAGCCGGCCCGCGTCTGCCGGAGGTCGGCGAGCATCGTCGAGCGCCAGCGGCGCGGGTGCGGCATGGAGGCCACCGCGAGCCGCCGGACCAGCTTGGGGCGCATGGCGGCCGCCGTCCACGCCAGATAGCCGCCCAGGTCGTGGCCGACCAGCGCGGCGTCCGGTTCGCCGAGGGAGCGGACGACGCCGGTGATGTCGAGGGCGAGGCCCGCCGGGTCGTAGCCGCGCGGGGTGCGGTCGCTGCCGCCGACGCCGCGCAGGTCCATGGCGACCGCCCGGAAGCCCGCGTCGGCCAGGGCCACGAGCTGGTGCCGCCAGGTCCACCAGAACTGCGGGAAGCCGTGCAGCAGCAGCACCAGCGGCCCGTCGCCCAGCTCGGCGATGTGGAAGCGGGCGCCGTTGGCGGCGACGTCCCGGTGGACCACCTCGCGCCCGCCGGGCACGCCGAGGCGTACGACCGAGGCGGGGTGCGCCGAGGGGGACTGACCCGGAGGGATGGAGGAGCCCGTCATGAGGACGAGCGTGCCACAGCCTCGATGGCCTCGGGACCGCGGTCCTGCGGCAGCCCGGCCCGCGGGTGCGGCTTGGCCTTCTGGAGCACGCCCGCGGTCTGCTTCACCGAGGCGGCGACCTTCTGCGGTCCGCGGCCCTTCTTGGCCTTCTTGGCGAAGACCACGCCGATCAGCGCGAGGGCCGCGGCGACCAGCACATTGGCCGCGAAGGACAGCAGGAAGCAGATCGCGAGGTTCCAGTGGCTCCAGGTGCGGATGCCGTAGGCCAGGGCGAAGTTCAGCATCGGCAGGGAGAACACCAGGACCGCGCCGGCCAGCGAGAAGGCCCCGCCGCTGGTCGCGCCCCGCTTGACGTCCTGCTTGAGCTGCGCCTTGGCCAGCGCGATCTCGTCGTGCACCAGCGCCGACAATTCCGTGGTCGCCGAGGCGAAAAGCTGGCCGATGCTGCGTTCGGTGCCGACCGGGCTGCCGTCGGGTGCGCTCATCGCGGTCTCCCTCTCGTGCCTGCGGTTCCGTGGCGGCCGTCTCTTCCCGACTGCGTACGGTCCCGACTTTTGTACCGTCTCGTCAGATCATGCCGGACCGTCGCTCTCCTCGCCTGCCCCGCCCGCCACTTCGGCAACCCCGTGGCGCTCGGCGGTCTTCTCCTGGGCGATCCGCCGGTGCTCGGCGGCCTTGCGGTCGTGGATGGCGGCCATGCGCAGGTGGTAGGCCGGGTCGTCCTCCTCGTAGATGTCCGGGATGCCGCTGAGGTCCTCGTCGCGCTCCTCGGCCTCGGTCAGCCTGCGGTACTTGGTGTTGCGTATCCGCAGCAGCACGGTCGCCAGGCAGGCCGCGATCAGGGAGCCGGTCAGGACGGCGGCCTTCACCTCGCCGGTGAGCGTCGCGTCGTCCTCGAAGGCGAGCTCGCCGATGAGCAGGGAGACGGTGAAGCCGATCCCGGCCAGGGTCGCCACCGCGAACACGTCGGCCCAGGCGAGCTCGTCGCTGAGCGAGGCCCGGGTGAAACGCGCCGTCAGCCAGGTGCCGCCGAAGATGCCGAGCGTCTTGCCGGCCACGAGCCCGAGCACCACCCCGAGCGTCTCCGGCCGGGTGAACACGTCGGCCAGCGCCCCGCCGGAGACGGAGACGCCCGCGCTGAACAGGGCGAACAGCGGCACGGCCAGCCCCGCCGACAGGGGCCGCACCAGGTGCTCGATGTGCTCGCCCGGGGAGTGCTCCTCGCCGTCGCGGCGGTGGCAGCGCAGCATCAGGCCCATGGCGACACCGGCGATGGTGGCGTGGACGCCGCTGTTGTACATCAGGCCCCAGATCACCAGCGCGAGCGGGACGTAGACGTACCAGCCGCGCACGCCCCGGCGCAGCAGCAGCCAGAAGACGGCGAGTCCCGCGACGGCGCCGCCGAGCGCGGCGAAGTCCAGCGACTCGGTGAAGAAGACCGCGATGATCAGGATGGCGAAGAGGTCGTCGACGACGGCGAGGGTGAGCAGGAAGGCCCGCAGGGCGCTCGGCAGCGAGGTGCCGATGACGGCGAGGACGGCCAGCGCGAAGGCGATGTCGGTGGCGGTGGGCACCGCCCAGCCCGCCAGGGAACCGCCCCCGGCGAGGTTGGTGAGGGTGTAGACCAGCGCCGGTGCGGCCATGCCGCACAGGGCGGCCACGACCGGCAGCGCGGCGGCCTTGGGGTCCTTGAGGTCACCGGCGACGAGTTCACGCTTGAGCTCGATCCCGGCGACGAAGAAGAAGACCGCCAGCAGTCCGTCCGCGGCCCAGTGGGCGACCGACAGGTTCAGGCCGAGGGCGCCGGGGCCGAAGTGGAAGTGGCTGACGCTCTCGTAGCTGTGGTGCAGCGCGGGTACGTTCGCCCACACCAGCGCCGCGATGGCGGCGACCAGCAGCAGCACCCCGCCCACGGTCTCGGTGCGCAGCGCGTCGGTGACGAAGGTCCGCTCCGGCAGGGAGAGACGGCCGAAGAGCTTGCGGGTGGTGCGGGGCGCGGACACGGGAAGACCTCCGTTTGTGGGCAGCACGGAACACGTGCCGACCAGACTTCCCGGCGCACCATGAGGATCTTGTTGACTCTTTTACGCGTTCCTTAGCTTACCTAATGTGCGAGAAGCTGACCGGATGATCGTCGTACCGGGAGGTGTCCCGGTACGACGAAGCACCCGGCGCGCACGGCGCCGGGTGCCCTCTCCGCGGCCGTCCAGTCCCGGCCGAAGCCGGGTCAGTCCTCGCTCGGGGCCTTCGGCAGCTTGGCCTGGATGAGGTCCATGACGGTGGAGTCGGTGAGCGTGGTGACGTCACCGAGCTGCCGGTTCTCCGCCACGTCCCGCAGCAGACGGCGCATGATCTTGCCGGAGCGGGTCTTCGGCAGCTCCGCCACCGGCAGGATCCGCTGGGGCTTGGCGATCGGGCCGAGCGTGGTGCCGACGTGGCTCCGCAACTCCGCGACCAGGTCCTCGGTCTCCGCCGCCGTGCCGCGCAGGATCACGAACGCCACGATCGCCTGCCCGGTCGTCTCGTCCGCCGCGCCCACCACGGCCGCCTCGGCGACCGCCGGGTGGGAGACCAGCGCCGACTCGACCTCGGTGGTGGAGATGTTGTGGCCGGAGACGAGCATCACGTCGTCGACGCGCCCGAGCAGCCAGATGTCGCCGTCGTCGTCCTTCTTGGCGCCGTCGCCGGCGAAGTACCTGCCCTCGAAGCGCGACCAGTAGGTGTCGATGAAGCGCTGGTCGTCGCCCCAGATGGTGCGCAGCATCGAGGGCCAGGGCTCGGAGATGACGAGGTAGCCGCCGCCGCCGTCGGGCACCTCGTTGGCCTCGTCGTCGACGACGGTGGCGCAGATGCCGGGCAGCGGGCGCTGGGCGGAGCCGGGCTTGGCCTCCGTCACGCCGGGCAGCGGCGAGATCATCATCGCGCCGGTCTCGGTCTGCCACCAGGTGTCGACGACCGGGGTGCGGTCCGCGCCGATGTGCTTGCGGTACCAGACCCACGCCTCGGGGTTGATCGGCTCGCCGACCGAGCCGAGGACCCGCAGGGAGGACAGGTCGAACTTGGCGGGGATGTCGTCGCCCCACTTCATGAAGGTGCGGATCGCGGTGGGGGCGGTGTAGAGGATCGTCACCCCGTACTTCTGCACGATCTCCCAGAAGCGGCCCTGGTGCGGGGTGTCGGGCGTGCCCTCGTACATGACCTGGGTGGCGCCGTTGGCCAGCGGGCCGTAGACGATGTACGAGTGGCCGGTGACCCAGCCGACGTCGGCGGTGCACCAGTACACGTCGGTCTCGGGCTTGAGGTCGAAGACCGCCCAGTGGGTGTACGCCGTCTGGGTGAGGTAGCCGCCGGAGGTGTGCAGGATGCCCTTCGGCTTCCCCGTGGTGCCGGAGGTGTAGAGGATGAACAGCGGGTGCTCCGCCTCGAACGCCTCCGGGGTGTGCTCGGCGGACTGCCGGTCGACGACCTCGTGCCACCACAGGTCTCGCGAGTCGTTCCAGGCGACGTCCTGGCCGGTGCGGCGGACCACGAGCACGTGCTCGACGGTGCCGGCCCGCTCGGCGGCCTCGTCGACGGCGGGCTTCAGGGCGGACGGCTTGCCGCGCCGGTAGCCGCCGTCGGCGGTGATGACGACCCGGGCGTCGGCGTCCTGGATGCGGGTGGCCAGGGCGTCGGAGGAGAAGCCGCCGAAGACCACCGAGTGGGCGGCGCCGATCCGGGCGCAGGCCAGCATCGCGATCGCCGTCTCCGGGATCATCGGCATGTAGATCGCGACCCGGTCGCCCTTGCGGACGCCGAGCTCCAGCAGGGCGTTGGCGGCCCTGGAGACCTCGTCCTTGAGCTGGGCGTAGGTGATCGCGCGGCTGTCGCCGGGCTCGCCCTCGAAGTGGATCGCGACGCGGTCGCCGAGTCCGGCCTCCACGTGCCGGTCCACGCAGTTGTACGCGACGTTGAGGGTTCCGTCCTTGAACCACTTGGCGAACGGCGGGTTCGACCAGTCGAGGGTCTCGGACGGCTCCTTGGCCCAGCTCAGCCGGCGGGCCTGCTCGGCCCAGAAGCCGAGCCTGTCAGCCTTGGCCTGTTCGTACGCCTCTGCCGTGACGTTGGCGTTCGCGGCCAGGTCGGCGGGGGGCGCGAACCTGCGGTTCTCACGCAGCAGGTTGGCCAGGCTTTCGTTGCTCACGACATCTCCCTTTCTCAGGGTGTGCGCTGTGTCCCAGGCCACAGCTCATCAGACACGAGGGGCCGGTGACAAGGGCCGACGGGTTATTGGTTTAGACCTGTGGGGCCTCCGGTGCCGGTCTCTCCGGCAGTGGTCCGGGCGGTCCGCGGTCATCCCTACCCACGGACGCCGGGCGGGGGGAGTTCAGGCCGGACCGGCCGCTCGCGCCCGGTGGCCGCCGTCCGGGCACACCGGTGCGCGGCCCGCGCCGAGGCGGACCGCGCACCGGTTCTTCCCGGGAGGGTCAGGCGGGCTGGCCGGCCTCCTCCCGTACGAGGGCGAAGACCCCGTCGCCCTCCTCGGCGGAGAGCAGGTACGCCTGGGCCTCGCCGACGTGGAAGTACATGCCCTGCAGCTCCAGTTCACGCGCTTGGAGGGCACGGCGCACCGAGTCGTGGGCGCGCAGGTGCTCCAACTGCTGCACCACGTTGGTCAGGCAGAGCTGCTCGACCGCGTCGGCGGGCTCGCGCCCGGCCAGCCGGACCGGGGAGCCGCCGGTGGCGGCCACGCGTTCCAGGCTCGGCAGTCCGTGCCGCAGCCACCGCTTCAGGGGGGTCTGCGCACCGCCCGGCTCCGAGCTGATCAGCGCCTGCATGGCGCCGCACCCGGAGTGCCCGCACACCGTGATGGACCGCACCTTCAGCACGTCCACCGCGTACTCGATCGCGGCGGACACCGAGTCGTCGCCGCTCTCCTGGCCGGGCAGCGGCACCAGGTTGCCCACGTTGCGCACCACGAAGAGGTCGCCCGGACCGCTGGAGGTGATCATCGAGGTGACCAGCCGGGAGTCGGCGCAGGTCAGGAAGAGCTGGGAGGGCCGCTGTCCCTCCCGGGCCAGCCGGGCCAGCTCGCCGCGCACCAGGGGCGCCGTGTTGCGCTGGAAGGCGCTGATGCCCCGGGCCAGTTCGTGCCCGCCCGGCTCGGCGGCGGCACCCGTCGCAGCGCCGGAGTCGGGCGCGGCCGGGGGGTGTTCGTGGCACTGGTGGTTGCGCCAGGGCGTCCAGGGGCTGCACCGGCAGTCGCCCGAGTCGGCGGGCCAGGTGATGCGCATGCCGGGGCGGCGGCCGGTGATGTCGACGGTGCCGCCCTGCGCGGTGTGCGTCTTCTGCCAGTCCTGCAGCGTCTCGTACGCCGCGTGGTCCATGAACGAGCCGTCCAGCTCGACCACGGCGGCGGTCCCGTGCGGGATCAGGTGCAGGCTCCGGCTGAGCCGCGGCACGGCGAGGAACGTCAACTGCCCCCGCACCCGGATGTGGTGGACCCCGTCCCGCTCCTCGTGGGAGATGCGGGTACGGGTCAGGCGGTGCAGGGCGACGGCCACGGCGACGGCGACCCCGAGCGCGACGCCCTCCAGGACGCCGAAGCAGATCACGCCGAGGGTGGTGACCGCGTAGACCAGCACCTCGCGGTGGCGGGTCACCGTGCGGATGTGGTTCAGGGACACCATCTGGATGCCGACCGACATCACCAGCGCGGCGAGCGAGGCGAGCGGGATGAGCTCCAGGGCCGGTGCGGTCAGCAGCGCGGCGATCACCACGAGACCCCCGTGCAGGATCGTGGAGTTCCGGCTCACGGCGCCCGCGTTCACGTTGGCCGTGCTGCGGACGGCCACGCCCGCGATGGGCAGGCCGCCGAGCGCGCCGGAGGCGATGTTGGCGGCGCCCTGGCCGAGCAGCTCCCGGTCCAGGTCGGAGCGGGCGACGCGGCCGGACAGGTCCGGGCGGGCGGCGACCAGCTTGTCCACGGCGACCGCGCCGAGCAGTGACTGCACGCTGCACACGAGCGTGATGGTCAGCACGGCGGCGATCAGGCCGAGCACGGTGCCGTCGGGCAGGGCGGCCAGGGCGTGGCTGCTCCAGGAGGGCAGGTCGACCTTGGGCAGCCGGAGCCCCATGAGCGCCGCGACCGCGGTCGATCCGGCGACGGCGACGAGCGCCGCCGGGACCTTGCGCAGGATCCGCCCGGCCCGGCCGGGCAGCCGGGGCCACAGCATCAGCAGGGCCAGGGTCAGCGCGCTCACGGACACCGAGGCCGGACGCAGGTCGGCCAGCTGGCCCGGCAGGGCGCGCAGATTGTCCGGGACGGAACTCTGGGGAGTGCCGCCGAGCACGATGTGCAACTGGGCGACGGCGATGGTGACACCGATGCCGGCGAGCATGCCGTGCACGATGGCGGGGCTGACGGCGAGCGCGGTGCGCGCCACCCGCAGGCAGCCGAGGCCGAGCTGGGCGACGCCGGCGCACACGGTGATGGCGCAGGTCGCGCGCCAGCCGTACTGCTGGATGAGGTCGGCGGTGACCACCGTGAGGCCGGCGGCGGGGCCGCTGACCTGGAGCGGGCAGCCGCCCAGCCGCCCGACGACGATCCCGCCCACCGCGGCGGCGACGAGGCCGGCCTGGAGGGGGGCGCCGGTGGCGAGGGCGATGCCCAGGGACAGGGGCAGGGCGATCAGGAAGACCGCGATCGAGGCCGACACGTCGGCGCCCGCGATGCGGAAGCGGCGGGGCCGGTGCGGCGGACTGGGGGTCTCGTGAAGGGGCTGGCTCGGAACCGAGTCGTCGGCGCGGGTGGGAACGCAGGCTGACATGTTTCCCGTCTCCTCCGGGGCTGCGCGGTCGCGGTACAGGGGGGTCCCCCGCCGCGGGGCGGGGGTGGCGCGGCCGTGGGTCACGGCGTCAAGCGGGCGGTCTGAGAAAACGCTCAGTAAATGGAGCGTAATGAGGAGTAAAGGGCAGGCATAGATTTTCCATGCAAACGGCCTAATAACCCACTCTCGCGAGTGAAACAGCCCTTTAGTCGGCTTGTCGTATTAATTCCTTCTCGCTCCCGTGCGACCTTGACCAACGCTGACGGCACCGCCCGGCACAGCACTCGCCCCCCATCAGCGTTGGCCCCGAGAGAAGGAAAGAAGGTGGGCGGAACATGGCCGCCACCCACAGAATCGCCGCGGGAGCCGCGGTCACCGCGGTCTGCGCCGCGGCACTCGCCGGATGCGGAACCGGCACCGGCGTGTCCCGGGAAGGAGCGCACGGTCCGAACGAGGCGTCGCCGGCCCCCGCTCCCAGGAGCGCGGCCGGACTGATCGGCGACGGCTCCACCGCCTACACCGGGGCGCAGCCGCGCCTGCCCCGGCCCGAGCGCCTCAAGCCCGGCCGCAAGCCGCCGCAGTTCGTGGTGTTCTCCTGGGACGGCGCGGGAGAGGACAGCCAGAAGCTGTTCTCCCACTTCCGCAAGGTCGCCCGGGACAACGACGCCACGATGACCTACTTCCTCAGCGGGGTGTACCTGCTGCCGGAGGAGAAGCGCGAGCTGTACCGGCCGCCGCAGCACTCCCCGGGCCGTTCCGACATCGGCTTCAACGACGCCCAGGGCATCGCCGACACCGTGGAGCAGCTACGCCTGGCGTGGCTGGAGGGCAACGAGATCGGCACCCACTTCAACGGCCACTTCTGCGGTGGCACGGGCGGGGTCGGCGACTGGTCGGCCGCGGAGTGGAAGGACGAGATCGCTCAGGCGAAACGATTCGTCAAGACCTGGAAGACCAACACCGGGATGACGGCGGCCGCCCCGCTGCCCTTCGACTACGACAAGGAGCTGATCGGCGCCCGCACGCCGTGCCTGGAGGGGCGGGAGAACTTCCTCAAGGCCGCCCGCGAGCTGGGCTTCCGGTACGACAGCAGCGGCGTCAACGACCAGGTCTGGCCGGGGAAGAAGCAGGGGCTGTGGGACCTGTCGATGCAATTGGTCCCGTTCCCCGGGCACTCCTTCGAGCAGCTCACCATGGACTACAACTTCATGGTCAACCAGTCGGGCACCACCACCCAGGGCGACCCCTCGCAGCACGCCCGCTGGGGCGACGAGATGCGCGACGGCCTCCTCCAGGGCTTCTACCGGGCCTACCGCGGCAATCGCGCACCGCTGATCATCGGCAACCACTTCGAGTCCTGGAACGGCGGCACCTACATGCGCGCCGTCGAGGAGGTAGTCGAACACGTGTGCACCAAGGAGGACGTGCGCTGCGTCTCCTTCCGGCAGCTCGTGGACTGGCTGGACGCCCAGGACCCCGCGATCCTGCGCAAGCTGCGCACCCTGGAGGTCGGCGAGGCCCCCAAGGAGGGCTGGGCGTCCTTCCTGTCCGCCGCGCCCGCCCCGGCGCCCCGGGGCGTGCCCGGAGCGCCGGCCGTCAGGCGGTAGCCGCCGCCACGACCCCCTCGCCGAGGACGAATGCGGGGTCGACCTGGCCCTCCAGGTCGGCCCCCGTCCGCTCGTTGCCCCAGGAGCGGGCGTTCTTCAGGTGGAAGTGGACCATCTGGCGGGTGTAGCGCTCCCAGTCCCGCACCTCGTACGTCGCGTCGACGGCCGCCTGGAGGGTGCGCAGGGCCTGGCGGTTGGCTTCCTCCAGGGTGGAGAACCGGGGCGGCCGGCCCTTCTCCAGGGCGCGCACCCAGTCCGAGTGCCCGACCGTCACGAGCAGGTCCTCCCCGACCTCCGCGCGGAGGAAGTCGAGGTCATCGGGGCCGTGCACCTTGTTGCCGACGACCTTCAGGGCGACGCCGTAGTCGGCGGCGTACTCCTTGTACTGGCGGTAGACGGAGACGCCCCTGCGGGTCGGTTCGGCGACGAGGAAGGTGAGGTCGAAGCGGGTGAACATGCCGGAGGCGAACGAGTCCGAGCCCGCCGTCATGTCGACGACGACGTACTCGTCACGGCCGTCGACCAGGTGGTTCAGGCACAGCTCGACCGCTCCCGTCTTGGAGTGGTAGCAGGCGACCCCCAGGTCGTCGTCGGTGAAGGGGCCGGTGACCATCAGACGGACGGTGCCGCCCTCCAGTTCCACCGGACGGGCGCAGGCGTCGTACACCGGGTTGTCCTCGCGCACCCGCAGCAGCCGCGAGCCCTCGCCGGGCGGCGTCGTCTTGATCATCGTCTCGGCGGAGGCGATCCGCGGGTTGTCGCCGCGCAGGTAGTCCTTGATCAGCGGCAGGTGCTCGCCCATCGCGGGCAGCGCGGCGGCCTCCGCCTCGTCGAGGCCCAGAGCGGTCCCCAGGTGCTGGTTGATGTCCGCGTCGATCGCGACGACGGGCGCACCGGTGGTGGCGAGATGGCGGATGAACAGGGAGGACAGCGTCGTCTTGCCGCTGCCGCCCTTGCCGACGAAAGCAATTTTCATGTTCACCAACGGTAGCGGCGCGACCGCGCCGCGTCGCGCACGGACGTGAAGAAGACCACTCCTTCGTGGGGTGTGGCGCCGATGTGCGTAGGGTCGTACTCATGAGTACGACAGGCGCGTCCGCCGATCCGCTCGCGGCCCTGGGCTCCCTGCCCACGGTGGCCGATTCCGTGGAGTCCGTGCGCAAGGCCGTGGACCGGGTCTACGGGCACCGGATCATGCGGCGCCGCAGCAACGAGATCACCTCCGAGGCGGCGCTGCGCGGCGCGAGGGGCTCGGCGGCGCTGTCCGGGGCGGACTGGGCGCTGGAGGAGGTGCGCCGGCGCACCGACTTCAGCGGCGACGAGGAGGCCCGCACCATGGGGGCGGCCCTGCGGCTGACCGCGGAAGCGGGGCAACTGCTGTCCATCTGGCGGCAGTCGCCGCTGCGGGTGCTGGCCCGGCTGCATCTGGTGGCCGCCGCGGACCACGCCGAGCAGGTGGGGCGCCCGCGCCAGGCGGGGGAGGCGGTCGACGAGCCGCTGCTGGACCTGCCGCTGCCGAGCCCGGCCGAGGTCTCCGCCCGGCTGGACGGCCTGGCCGGGCTGATCATCGCCGGGGGGTCCGCGCCCGCGCTGGTGACGGCCGCCGTCGTGCACGGCGAGCTGCTCGCGCTGCGCCCGTTCGTCTCCCACAACGGCCTGGTGGCGCGCACGGCCGAACGCATCGTGCTGGTCGGCAGCGGCCTGGACCCCAAGTCCGTCTGCCCGGCGGAGGTGGGCCACGCCGAACTGGGCCGGACGGCCTACCTCGCGGCGTTCGAGGGCTACCTCTCCGGCACCGCGGAGGGCATGGCCGCCTGGATCGCGCACTGCGGCAAGGCCGTGGGGCTGGGTGCGCGCGAGTCGACGGCGGTGTGCGAGGCGTTGCAGCGCGGGGCCGCGTGAGAAGGGATTTTTGGCGGGGACCGGGTGGGGAAAGGGTCTGACTGACGGCCGACGCGGCGTACAAGCCTGCAGACGTGCAGGCGCGTACGCGCGTACAGGCGTGCGGGGAAGTCCCGCTTTTCTCACCGGTCTCCCGCGTCACGCCGCTTTCGCCGGCGTGAAGCCGAAGCGGAATCTCCGGAAATACTCAGGGCGTACCTGAAAGCGTGGTAAAGGCGCAGCGACGCCGCAGGAAAAGAGCCCCCGGGAGGGGGCTCGCAGGGTTGCGGCGGTACGAGTGCTCGTACCGCCGCTGGCATGACCACCGGGTTACCAGGCGTCCTCGAATGTCGCCCATCAGGTCGGGTACTTTGCCCGTCACCTGGTGCGGCTGGCCCGTAATCGACGGGTCGACGTCGCGTGGGTGCCCGGTGTTCATGCTCGGTCCGTGGGGCCGTGTGCGTTCTTAAGGTGATCCTTTCGGATGTCCTCGGTCTCGCGGGCCGTTGAGTCCTTTGTACTCCAGGACGGGAACAAGCGGAAGTCCTGACCGCACTTTTTACTTTTACGTTCAAACGAATTCACGCGCGGACAAAGGCGGCCCTCCGGGCGGGCACGGCGGGGCCCGGCGGGACGGGGCGGCGCGTGCGGTCAGGCCGCCGCGGCCCGGCGCCGGGACGCGTACCAGACCAGGCCCGCGGTGGCCGCCGCGGCACCTATCGCCGCGGCGGCCACGAGCGCCGGGCGCGGCGGGACGGAGAGCCCGGGGATGCGCTGCTTGAGCCGGACGGGCCGGTGGAAGTCGAGGATCGGCCACTCGCGCGCGAGGGCCTCGCGGCGCAGCGCGCGGTCCGGGTTCACGGCGTGCGGATGGCCGACCGACTCCAGCATCGGCAGGTCGGTCACCGAGTCGCTGTAGGCGTAGCAGCGGGACAGGTCGTACCCCTCGGAGGCGGCCAGCTCCCGGACGGCCTCCGCCTTCGTCGGCCCGTAGGCGTAGTACTCCACCTCCCCGGTGAAGCAGCCGTCGTCGCCGACGACCATGCGGGTGGCCACCACCCGGTCCGCCCCGAGCAGTTCCCCGATCGGCTCGACGACCTCGGCGCCCGAGGTGGAGACGATCACGACGTCGCGGCCGGCGGTGTGGTGCTCCTCGATCAGCGAGGCGGCCTCGTCGTAGATGATCGGGTCGATCAGGTCGTGCAGTGTCTCGGCGACGAGTTCCTTGACCTGCTGGACGTTCCAGCCGCGGCACAGCGCGGACAGGTACTGGCGCATGCGCTCCATCTGGTCGTGGTCGGCGCCGCCCGCGAGGAAGACGAACTGGGCGTACGCGGTGCGCAGGACCGCCCTGCGGTTGATCAGCCCGCCTTGGTAGAACGACTTGCTGAACGTGAGCGTGCTGGACTTCGCAATGACCGTCTTGTCCAGATCGAAGAAGGCCGCCGTACGGGGCAAGGAGTGGTTTTCCACGACCCCGAGCATAGGGGCAGCCCATTCGGCGTAAGGTGGGGCGCGTGGGTTTGCCTGAGAGGGCTCTCGGGTACACCATGGAAGTCACGGATCGTTCGCGACCGTGCTAACCCGGCCCGACTCCTCCCCCCCCGAGTCGGCCGTGGAGACGACCCCCGCTCTCCCCCCCGGCGGGGGTCGTCGCATGTCCGGGCGGGTTTTTCTCCTTCAGGCGTGATCGCGTGCCCCCGGCGAGTGCCGAGCGGCGCCGCGCGGCTCCCTTCGCGGTTCCTCACTCTGCGTAGTCGTCGGACTCCTCTGCGGAAGTCGTCCGGGTGTCCGCCGCGGATCACCGGTATGGGCGGCGGAGATATTCACAAGCGCCGGGTTGTCCACAGTTTTCGACCAAGATCCACATGATTTCCAGGATCGCCGCACCGTGATTCCGGGCGCGCCACGGCCGCATCGAGTTCCCGGCCGGATCTGTTTGCCCGGCGCGCCCGGCCGGTTTCCGCCGGCCGTTGTCGTGGAGGCCGCGAGGTGGCCCTTCACACCCGGGTGGGCGCGGGCCGCGGGGCCGGCGCCGAAGACGCCGCGGCACACGCGGAGAAGGGGGACCGGCCATGGCCGGAACCATCACGGACGATCCGCCGCCCACCGCCGCGGGGCGGCAGGGCGGACCACTGATCCTCACCGAGGACACCGCGCTCCTCGACGACCTGCTGCGCCTGTGCGCGGCCGCCGGAGCCACCCCCGAGGTGCACCACTCGGTGCCCGAGCGCCGGGGCGGATGGGAGGCGGCACCGCTGGTCCTGGTGGGTGACGACGCCGCGCGGCGGCTGCGCGGGGTCGCGCGCAGACGCGGCGTGGTGCTGGTCGGCCGAGACCCGGACGACTCCGGCGTCTGGCGGCGGGCCGTGGAGATCGGCGCCGACCACGTGCTGGTGCTGCCGGACGGCGAGCAGTGGCTGGTCGACCGGATCGCCGACGTCGCCGAGGGCGTCGGGCGTCCCGCGCTCACCGTCGGCGTCATCGGCGGCCGGGGCGGTGCCGGGGCGTCCACCCTCGCCTGCGCGCTCGCCGTCACCTCCGCGCGGGAGGGGGTGCGCACCCTCCTGGTCGACGCCGACCCGCTCGGCGGCGGCCTCGACGTCCTGCTCGGCGGGGAGACGGCGGGCGGGCTGCGGTGGCCGGCCTTCGCCGCCTCGCGCGGACGGGTGGGCGGCGGCGCCCTGGAGGAGTCGCTGCCCGAGCTGCACGCGCTGCGCGTGCTCAGCTGGGACCGCGGCGACTGCCTCGCCGTGCCGCCGCAGGCCGTGCGGGCGGTGCTCGCCGCGGCCCGGCGCCGGGGCGGCACGGTCGTCGTCGACCTGCCGCGCCGCGTCGACGACGGGGTCGCCGAGGTCCTCGCCCAGCTCGACGTGGGGCTGCTCGTGGTCCCCGCGGAACTGCGCGCCGTCGCCGCGGCCGGACGGGTGGCCGCCGCCGTCGGCATGGTCCTGGGCGACCTGCGGGTCGCGGTGCGCGGCCCGTACGCGCCCGGCCTCGACGACCGGGAAGTGGCCCGGCTGCTCGGCCTGCCGCTGGCCGGCGAGGTCCCGGTCGAGTCCGGCCTGCTCCGCGCGGACGCGGGCGGACAGCCCCCCGGTGCCACCGGCCGCGGACCGCTGGCGCGGTTCTGCCGGGAGTTCTGGGAGCGGGCGCTGGGGGAGGCGGGGACCGTATGAGGCGCACGGAAGCGTCGCCGGGGGCGGTGGGCGCGGCACCCGCGGGATGGCCGCCCGGGGCGGTCGGTGCGGGCCCGGTGGGTGCGGGCCGGGGTACGGACCCGGTGGTCGCGGGCGCGGTG
>NZ_WYCT01001023.1 GCF_011008945.1 Streptomyces harenosi | reverse complement strand
GGGAGCGGGGGCGGAGCCGCTGCTGCTCGGGGTGCGGCACCACGGGCCCGGATCGGCGCGCGCGGTGCGGGCGGCGCTGGACGCGGCCCGGCCCCGGGTGGTGCTGATCGAAGGGCCGCCCGAGGCGGACGCCCTCGTCCCGCTGGCCGCCGCGGAGGGCATGCGTCCGCCGGTCGCCCTGCTGGCCCACGCCGTCGACGAACCCGGGCGGTCGGCCTTCTGGCCGCTGGCCGGTTTCTCCCCGGAGTGGGTCGCCCTGCGCTGGGCCCTCGACCACGGCGTCCCGGCCCGCTTCATCGATCTTCCGGCCGCGCACACCCTGGCCTGGGACACCGCTGACGGGGACACCGCTGAGGGGGACACCGCTGAGGGGGAGGTGCCGGAGGGGGACGGGCC
>NZ_WYCT01001022.1 GCF_011008945.1 Streptomyces harenosi | reverse complement strand
AGCCTTCGTACACCAGCTCCACCCACTTGCGTGCCACGTGCGGCTTGAAGCGGTTCTGCTGCTTGGTCAGCACCGCATCTTCCAGCGCACGGTGTGCGGCCAGCAGCGAAACCAGGCCCGGGGCCTCGAACACGATGCGGCCCTTCAGGCCGATCACGGTGTCGCCGGTGTAGACGCCGCGGCCCACGCCGTACGGGGCGAACAGCTTGTTGAGCTGGGCCAGGATCTGGTCGCCCGGCAGCGCCTTGCCGTCCAGTTCGACGGCTTCGCCTTCAACGAACTTCAGGGTCACGGTCAGGGCCTGCTCCGGCCACTCGCTGCGCGGTGCGCACCAGCCACGCGCGCCCTCGCCCGGAGCTTCCCACCGGTCGATCTCGCCGCCGGACATGGTCAGGC
>NZ_WYCT01001021.1 GCF_011008945.1 Streptomyces harenosi | reverse complement strand
CGCAATACCGTCATCGCGTGCCGCGCTGGCTGTAGCGTCGCCTACGCCATCAGCGGCTGATCTGGCACTTCACCGCAGCCGAATAGCCCTCGTAGTCGTCGCCCGCGATCACGTGCAGGGTGTGGCGCTTGTCGATGCGCTTCACGTACGACGGCTCTTCGGTGTTGGCATGCTCGTTGACCTCGGTCACCGACCAGGCCTTGGCCAGGCGCTTGGAATCGACGCCGTTCAAGTACACGAAGAGGCTCTTCTCGCCTTCGGCCACGTTTACATCGGCACTGGTGACCGTGCCGCCAAACAGCGCGACCGGCTTGTCCTCCGGCTCGAAGGTGCCGCCCGGTTTCTTGGCCAGGCCGGCGGCCTGCAGCGCATCGATGGCGTCGGCCGCACTGAAGC
>NZ_WYCT01001020.1 GCF_011008945.1 Streptomyces harenosi | reverse complement strand
ATCCAGCTCACCCCGCAGCTTCGTGTTGCACCGAACCTGCACTACATCGTGCACCCCGACCAGTTCAATGAGCCCGCACGCCAGCACGACCTGCCGGATGCGCTGATCGCGGGCATGCGGATCGACTGGAACCTGTAGGAAATGTCAGGTGGTCCTGGGGCGCGGCCCGTGTCAGGCACCGGGTCCACGGCCGGTCCAGGCGGCGTACCGACCGCCCGGCACCCGGGTGATCGCCTGCCCTGGCCGGGGTTTCAGGTGCTGTCCGCCGCCCACGCCAGTTCGAATGTCAACGCGAGGCGCTGGCCGGGCTCCAGCCGGTGCGGTGCCAGGGTGTAGCCATCTGGCGGGCCGCTCTGCGGTTCGACACAGGTGGCGTGCGGCGTACCATCGTAGACC
>NZ_WYCT01001019.1 GCF_011008945.1 Streptomyces harenosi | reverse complement strand
CTATCGCGTTGCCACCTGCGGTTCACGCGCGGCGGCGCTCCATGCGCGCAGCCCGAACACGGCCAGGCCGAGGAAGAACACGTACAGTGCCGCGGTCACGTGCAGCGACTTGAACAGGTACGCACCCACATAGACCACGTCCACCGCGATCCACACCCACCAGCAGGCCACGTGGCGGCGTGCCTGCCACCACTGGCCGACCAGGCTCAGCGCGGTCAGCATCGCGTCCAGCCAGGGCAGCGCGGCATCGGTGAAGGTGTGCATGGCCGCACCCAGCGCCACGCCACCGCACAGGCCGAAGGCCAGGTCGCGCAGCAGCGTGCCGCGTGCCAGTGGCACGATGCGGATGCTGCCCTCATCGGCGGCGTGCTGCCGCCAGTTGAGCCAGCCATAGAC
>NZ_WYCT01001018.1 GCF_011008945.1 Streptomyces harenosi | reverse complement strand
CCAAGGGTGTGCGGCTGCTTGCAGTGCGGGCACAGGGTGCGCACCAGGCGCTGGGCGAGGATGCCGTTGAGGGTGCTGGCCAGCAGGTAGTGCGGCACGCCTAGGTCGAGCAGGCGGGTGACCGCCGACGGCGCGTCGTTGGTATGCAGCGTGGACAGCACCAGATGGCCGGTCAGCGAGGCCTGCACCGCCATCTGCGCGGTTTCCAGATCGCGGATCTCGCCGATCATGATGATGTCCGGGTCCTGCCGCAGCAGGGTGCGCACGCCGCTGGCGAAGTCCAGGTCGATGTTGGCCTGCACCTGCATCTGGTTGAACTCGGGCGCGATCATCTCGATCGGGTCCTCCACGGTGCACACGTTCACGTCCGGCGTGGCCAGCCGCTTCAGCGTGGAA
>NZ_WYCT01001017.1 GCF_011008945.1 Streptomyces harenosi | reverse complement strand
GGCTCGGTGCAGACCGTGCGCCCGCTCGGCCCGGACACCGGCATCAAGCTCACCACCGCCCGCTACTACACCCCGAGCGGCAAATCCATCCAGGCCAAGGGCATCGTCCCCGACGTCATGGTGGACGACAGCGCCGACGGCGATCCGTACGCCGCGCTGCGCATGCGCGAGGCCGACCTCGAGAAGCACCTGACCAGCGGCCAGGGCGAGGAGCAGAAGGACGCCGCCCGCGAGAAGGCCCGCGAGGAAGCCCGCAAGCGCCTGGAGGAAGAGGCGAAGAAGCCCGCCTCCGAGCGCAACAAGATGCCGGAGTTCGGCACCGAGAAGGACTTCCAGCTCACCCAGGCGCTGAACCAGCTCAAGGGCCAGCCCGTGGTCGCGAGCAAGACGCAGACC
>NZ_WYCT01001016.1 GCF_011008945.1 Streptomyces harenosi | reverse complement strand
CCGCCCCCTCAGAGACGGTGGTCGACCCCGCGAAAGACGAAGCCAGCGCCAGTGCGCCGGCGGAGGCGGCTCAGGAAGTCGCGATTCCCAAGGAGTATCTTGCCGCTGCGGGGATCTCGGTGGAGCCCGTCACTTCCGCTCAGGTAGCGGCGAACATCACCGCATCGGGTTCGGTCGTGGCAATCCCCGGTGGTGAGGTCGTCGTGGTGGCACGTGCGGCCGGTAACGTCACCGATGTCATCCGGCAGGTGGGCGACAAGGTGAAGAAGGGCGAAGTGCTGGCACGCGTAGCCAGCCCTGATGGGGCCCGTATTGCGGCTGACCTTCGTGTGGCCAGCGCCAGCCTCTCCCTCGCCGAAAAGAACGTCAAGCGCGATGAGTCGTTGCTCGCACAGGG
>NZ_WYCT01001015.1 GCF_011008945.1 Streptomyces harenosi | reverse complement strand
CCTCACCGGCGACCCGATGGGCGCGGTCGTCGCCCTCGGCGGCTGCACCGCCAGCTTCGTGTCGCCGCAGGGCCTGGTGGTTACCAACCACCACTGCGCCTACGGTGCGATCCAGCTGAATTCGACCGCCGAGAAGAACCTGATCAAGGACGGCTTCAACGCGCCGAAGCACAGCGATGAACTGAGCGCCGGCCCGAACGCCCGCGTCTACGTGCTCGACCAGATCACCGACGTCACCGCCCAGGCCAAGGCCGCCATTGCCGCCGCCGGCAACGACCCGCTGGCCCGCAGCCGTGCGCTGGACGCCTTCGACAAGGCCCAGGTCGCCGCGTGTGAAGCCGAGGACGGCTTCCGCTGCCGCCTGTACACCTTCTCCGGCGGCAACACCTACCGACTG
>NZ_WYCT01001014.1 GCF_011008945.1 Streptomyces harenosi | reverse complement strand
TAATAATCCAAGAGATGTATATGGATGGCGTTTAATGCAACAGGCAGCTGCACTTGAGCCGGCTTCAGCCTTAAAAGCTGTGAATGTATTACGTTATCGTGCTGAGGTGGAATACTGGAGTGGAGAAGAAGAAGCGGCAATTAAGTCGATGTTGCATGCACAGCGACTGGCAAAAAATAATAATGCGATGTCTGCCAGAATTGATGCGCGATTAAATCAGATGCAACAGGAGCGCCAATTAAAAATCTAAATGATAGAAACCAGGGTGTTAAGAAAGCTTGGCCTTGATTTTGCCTGAAACAGCAGAAGGGTCGGCACGTCCGGCTATGATCGGACGTAGAGAATTCATCACCTTACCCATATCTTTCATGCTAGTCGCTCCTTGAGCAGCAATTGT
>NZ_WYCT01000101.1 GCF_011008945.1 Streptomyces harenosi | reverse complement strand
GTATAAGAGACCGGTACCCCCTGCACCTCCGGCGTCCCGCGCTCCGGCCGTCCTCGCGCGGGCGCGAGCGCGCAAGGGTTCTTGGACGCGGGGGCGCGAGGGCGCAGGTGCGCCGGCCGAGAGGGCGCGAGGGCGCGAGGGCGCGAGGGCGCGAGGGCGCGTTCAGAACATGTCCGGGCACCAGGGCCGCCTCGGCGTGCGCAGCAGGGCGTCGGCCGTCCGGGCGGCGCCCGTCCGCTCCTCCCGCACCCGTCCGAGCGCCGCGAGCCGCACCGCCGACTCGTCGCCGAGCCAGAGCGACGCCAGCTCGCCCGCGCCCAGGACGAGGTCGGGGCCGCGCGTCGTCGGCGTGCAGGAGGCGCCGTCCGGGGACGCCTCCAGCAGCCACCGGCCGCCCTCCCGCGGGGACGGGCCGGCGACCTCCAGCACCAGCGCGCCCGAGCCGCCGTACGTCCGCGCCTCCAGGGCCCGTGCGACGTCCAGGACGCGCACCCACAGCCAGTCCGCCTGCGTGGTGATCCTGGCCGCGCGCGGGTCCGGCAGGAAGTGCGGCAGCAGGTCGTCGGGGGCCCGTCCGCCGCTCTTGACCCGGACGACCCAGTCGATGGAGCACAGGTAGTGCCACAGGGCCCGCTCGGCGGCCGGGGTGACGCCGAGCAGCCACTTCACCGTCACCGTGTTCAGCGGCTGCTTGGCATCGTTCCAGGTGTCGTCCGCCACGTAGGAGACCATGCCCTCGACCTCGCCGTCCGCCGAGCGGTAGACGGCGTGGAAGGGCTCGGTCCACGAGGGTTCGAAGCGCACCGCGCCGGTGGCGCTCCGCCACCACAGCTCGGTGCGGCTGACGGCGCCCGGCTGGGCGCGGCGCAGCCGCTCGTGCAGTTCCGGGCCGAGCCTGCGCACGTCCTCGCCGTCGACGAGGTCGATCCGGCCGCCGTCCCGCGGGCCCGCCCAGCGGGGGTCGAGGCCCGCGCGCGGAACGTCGACCGTCCACTCGGTCATGGTGGTGGCGGGGCCGAATCCGTACCGGCCGTAGATCGGGTACTCGGCCGCGATCAGCGTGGCGACGACGTCCCCGCGCTCCCTGGCCGCGGCGAGGTCCTGGGCGATCATCCGGGACAGCAGACCGCGGCGGCGGTGGGTCGGGGACACGGTGACGTTGGAGACGGCGTCGGCCGGGACGGGGGCGCCGCCGACCGCGGTGAGCTCCTGCGCGAAGGACCGGAGGGTCGCCACGCAGCGGCCGCCGTCGAAGGCGCCGAGGAGACGGCCGGGCACGAACTGGGAGCGGCGGGCCGCCAACTGCGCCTCCCCGACGACGGGTTCTTGCAGGAACCCCGTGTTCAGCGCCCTGGTCCACTCGGGCAGCTCGGCTTCGGTGATGGGGCGTACGTCGATGTCGGCGCGGCGGTGCATGTGATCACGGTAGGCGGAGGGGCAGGGGGCCGTCCCGGGCTTTTTTCCCCGCCGGTCCCGGCAGCGCCGCCCGGCCGGTCCCTCCCGCACTTTTTCGTCGCTTCCCCGCCGGCGGGCCGTCTCCGCACCCTGGCGCGCGGGGCCGCCGGAGCGGCGGAACACCGCTCCGGGCGGGCACCCGGCGCGGGGCGCCGCCCGGCCGGCCGTCGCGGCGCGCCGTGCCTCAGACGAGCAGGTCGTCGACCTGTGCCTCGCCGTCCCGGTAGCGGCGGGCGATCTCCGCGCCGCACCCGTCGGCCGTGCGCTGCAGCCGCTGGCGCCGCCGGGAGACCTGCTGCTCGTACCGGACGAGCCGCCCCATCGCGGTGTTCAGCTCCTGGTCGGTGCGGGCGCCGAGGTCCGACAGCGACACCTCGGCGAGCATCTCCTCCGCCAGCAGCCGGCACTCCTCGCTGCGGGGGGTGCCCAGCGTCACGTGCCGGGCCGAGGAGCGGTACCGGGCCGGGCCGTCCGTGAGGATCTCCGGCAGCCGGTCCACCACCGGCAGCTCGCCCCGGTCCTTCGCCGACGCCGGTCCCCGCCGCGCCAGCTCCGCCCGCAGGATGTCGATCCGCCCCTGCAACAGGCGCCGCACGTAGCTGAGGTCGGCCTCCTCGCGCTGGGCGTCCCGGCGCAGCGTGCGCAGCTCGGGCAGGCTCAGTTCGGTCAGGCCGGGCCTGGGCGCAGGTCCCGGCAGCTCCGGGCTGTCCGTGCGCTGGACGGGCGGCCGGGGCGTCTCCCGGCCCACCGCGTGGGTGACCGAGAACGCTCCCGGGTGCTGCTCGGTGCTCGGTGTGCTCATGTGCCTCTACCGTCCCCTCGACCGGCGTGTGACAGCATCGTGCCACCCCAAGTGGTCGCAATGTGAACGAGTGCCCCCGATCAGCCCCAGATGGGGGGTTACGAAGAGATGACGGACGCGTGCCGCCCCCCTTCCGGCCGGTCGCGACGGCCCCGGCATCATGGCGGCATGCGTGCAGTGGTGCAGAGGGTGGACGGCGCGAGCGTCGTCGTGGACGGCGAGACGGTGGGCGCGATCGAGGGCGAGGGGCTGTGCGTCCTGGTCGGCGTCACCCACGACGACACCGAGGAGAAGGCGGACCGGCTGGCCCGCAAGCTGTGGTCGCTGCGCATGCTGCACGACGAGAGGTCGTGCAGCGACACCGGCGCCCCGCTGCTGGTGATCAGCCAGTTCACCCTGTACGGCGACGCCCGCAAGGGCCGGCGCCCCACCTGGAACGCCGCCGCCCCCGGCGAGGTCGCCGAGCCGCTCGTCGACGAGGTCGTCGCCCGGCTGCGCGCGCTGGGCGCGACGGTGGCGACGGGCCGGTTCGGCGCGCAGATGCGAGTGGGGCTGACCAACGACGGCCCGTTCACCGTCCTGCTGGAGGTCTGAGCGGGCTCAGGGCTCGACGACGGTCTCCTGGGCGGCGGCGGTGTCCCCGGCCATCAGCCGCGCGTCCACCGGCACGTTCCGCTTGACCAGGGCGAGGGCGACCGGGCCGAGCTCGTGGTGGCGCACGGAGGTGGTGACGAAGCCGACCTTGCGGCCGTCGGCCCCCTCGTCCGCGAGGCGGATCTCCGTCCCCGGCGCCGGCAGGTGCACCTCGCTGCCGTCCAGGTGCAGGAAGACCAGGCGGCGCGGCGGCTTGCCCAGGTTCTGCACCCGCGCGACCGTCTCCTGGCCCCGGTAGCAGCCCTTCTGGAGGTGGACGGCGGACCCGATCCAGCCCAGCTCGTGCGGGATGGTGCGGTGGTCGGTCTCGAAGCCCAGGCGCGGGCGGTGCTGCTCCACGCGCAGCGCCTCGTAGGCGAGGAGCCCGGCCGGCGGTCCGGCCTGGGCGGCGAAGGACTCCAGCTCGGCACGGGGCAGGAACAGGTCGCGGCCGTGCGGCGTCTCGCGGACGACGGCGCCCTCGGGCGCCTCGGTGATGGAACCGGCCGGCAGATGGACGACGGCGATGTCGTCGGTGCGGTCGGCGACCTCCACCTTGTAGAAGAACTTCATCGACTCCAGGTAGGCGATCAGCGCCTGCCGGGTGCCCGGCTCGACGTGGGCCCAGACGGTCCCGCCGTCGTCGACGAGGTACAGGGCGTGCTCGATGTGGCCGTGGGCGGACAGGATCAGCGCCTCGGTGGCCTGGCCGGCGGGGAGCTCGCTGACGTGCTGGGTGAGCAGCAGGTGCAGCCAGCCGAGCCGGTCCTCGCCGGAGACGGTGACGACGCCCCGGTGGGAGAGGTCGACGAAGCCGGTGCCGTCGGCGAGGGCGCGCTGCTCGCGGAACAGGTCGCCGTAGTGGGCGGCGACGCCTTCGTCCACGCCCTCGGCGGGCACGGCGCCGGGCAGGGACAGCAGGGGGCTCTTCATAGGACCAGCCTACGACTCGTCACTTGATCTCTCTTCGGGCGAACCGGTGCACTCCCGGCACCGGCCGAAGATCGCGAAGTGCTTCATGTCCGTGTCGAAGCCGAACTCCTCGCGCAGCTTGGCGGTGAAGTCGGCGGCGACGCTCAGGTCCGCCTCGATGACGTTGGTGCAGTCGCGGCAGACCAGGTGGATGTGGTGGTGCCGGTCGGCGAGGTGGTACGTCGGCGCCCCGTGCCCGAGGTGGGCGTGGCTGACCAGCCCCAGCTCCTCCAGCAGCTCCAGCGTGCGGTAGACGGTGGAAATGTTGACCCCCGACGCCGTCTTCCTCACCTCGCTGAGGATGTCGTCGGGGGTCGCGTGCTCCAGGGTGTCCACGGCTTCGAGCACGAGTTGCCGCTGCGGCGTCAGCCGGTAGCCGCGCTGCCTGAGGTCGCTCTTCCAGTCGGTGCTCACCACACCCACGAGTCTAGGACCCGGGCAGCACCGGATGTCATTCCTCGCTGCCCAAGGCGCCCGTCATCAACAGATCTGCGAGCAATGCTCGGTACTCCCCGGTCGCCCGGGCGATCTCCGTGTGGACGCGCACCTTCTCGTCGAGGGCGGCAAGGGTCTCGCCGATGGCCTTCTGTTCGACCGCGGGCGGCAGCAGGACCGGCAGCCCGCCCAGTTCCCGGGTGCTCACCGAGGGGATGACAGAGCTGACCGTCCTCTGGTGCATCCAGTCCTGGGCGAACCCCGCACTCAGATACCCAGCGAGATAGGCAGCCAGGGAAGGGTCGGGCCGATCGAGCCGGAGCCGAACGAGATTCGCGTGGAAGAGCCAACCGGCCTGCTCCTCCGTCACCAGCGCGCACCGGCCCACGGACCCGGTCCGCACGATCAGGAGATCTCCCGCCCGGAGCAGATGACGGCTGAGTGCGCGAGCCTTCTCCGGCACCACTCCGGCCCGTTCCGTGGGAGAAATCCGCTGGTGGACGAGGTCGCGTGGCAGAACGAGCGGCACGCCGTCCGGCTCCTCCGTACGTTCCTCGGTCCGCAGGTGGGGGCCCACCTGGAACGAACACAGCTCTTTGAGGGACAGACGCCGCCACCCCGGCCGCAGGCCGTGCGCCTGCCCGTTCTCCCAGGTCACAGGCCGTACCTCCGCAGTCGTTCCCGGGCCACGCGGTCGACCTCATCCGCCCGCTCCCGCAGCCTCTCCAGTTCCTCGGCCAGACCCGTCAGGCGACCCCTCGCCTCGGCCGGGTCGGCGGCTCCGTCGAGGAGCGTGTCCCGCTTCACGTAGAGCGCCGGATCGAGCCTGAAGTCGTGCTGCTCGATCTCCTCCGGCCCCGCCGCGCGGGCCAGGCCCGGCTGGTCGGCGACGCCCCGGCTGGTCCAGGACTCGTAGGCACGCACCAAGTTGTCGATGTCGTCGTCCGTCAGCACGCGGCGCGTACGTGAGGCCATGCTTCCGAGAGCTCCGCCGTCGACGAAGAGGATCGGTTCCGCACGACCGCGCGGGGCGCGCAGGAACCAGATCTGCGTGGGGATGGACGTCCGCGCGAACAGCCCCGGGGGCAGGGCCATCACGCATGTGACGACGCCGTCCCGCACCATACGCGCCCGGGCTTTCCCCTCGAACCCGCCGCGGAACCCGGCACCGGCTCCCATGAGGACGGCGGCGCGTCCGGCCTCGGTGAGGCGGGTCACGACGTACTGGAGCCAGTCGAAGTCCCCGGAACGGGAGACGCCGTAGCGCCAGTAGTCCTGGGGGGCGACCGAAGGGTCCAGCCGCAGCGCGAACGGCGGATTGGTGATCACCGCGTCGAACTGCGCGGGCGGGTCGGCCGGGCCGCGCGAGGGGGTCCAGAAGCCGGGCTGCACGTCCGGCCGCTCCACTCCCCGCAGGACGAGGTTCATCCGGGTGAGTCGCAGCGCCCGCTCGTAGGCGGCCCTGCCGCTGACCTCCTGCGGTGCCCCGGCCCCATGCACGGCGACCGCGTCCAGGTACCCGGTGAGCAGTTCTCCCGTGCGGCAGAAGGGGTCGTGCAGACGTCTCACCGAGGCGCGGTGCGTGGCCAGGGCCCCCGCCATGACCCGGCTGACCGACTCGGGGGTGAAGAACTCGGCGGCCGTTCTCGCGTCGAAGTCCTGGAGGAGGGCGAGCAGGTGGTCAAAGGTCTCGCGGCCCTCGTCCGGGGAAGGGGGCGTACTTCCGTTCAGGGCACCGACCAGCCGGTCGAGCGGCACCTCGGCCGCTCGCGGCAGGTCCACGTCCCGCAACACGGTCGCGGGGTCCGCCACATAGGAGGACCACTGCTGCTGTTGCCGGCTGCGGACGTACACCAGATGAAGCAGGAGGTACAGGAACTCGACCGTGTTCAGCCGCCCCCTCAGGGCATCGGCCTCTTGCCGGGCGAGGCGTTCCACCGTGTGCCGGAAGCCTCCGGGCCGGTCACCGCCACCGATCGCGGCGCGGAAGCGATCGCCGTAGGTCACCCCGGGGAGTTCCTCCGGCCGGAGCGCGTTGGACGGGACGGTGCGGCCGGACAGCCACTCGAGGACGTCCCCGGCACGGAACGCACCGGGTTCAGTGCTCCCCTGCCCCGCGTCGACAGGCGCCGGGAAGTCACTGTGCCGCCGCTGCCAGTTGGTGACCGCGGGACGTCGCACTCCGGCCATGCGGGCGATGTCGGAGCGCGAGACCAGCACATCGGCGAAGTCACCCAAGGTCGTCCTCCTTGCCGTCGAGCACGTCCTGGAAGCGGTCCCGGGCCCGGACCTCCTTGGCCAGGTCCGGGCTGAGCGCCTCCAGCACCCGGTAGATCCTGGCATGGTCGGCCGCCAGGTCGTCCCGGTGGATGGGCTCGTGGTGCATGACGCGGTTGCGCAGGCGCACCAGGGCCCACACGTCCTTGTAGAGGGCGTCGCGGCGGCCCGTGTAGTACGGGAAGGCCTTGTGGAGCGTGGGCACCCAGAAGACCCGGTCGTAGCGGGCCACCAGCAGGGTGGCCCAGAAGCCGAAGTTCAGCTCCGTGACGATGTCGTCGACGGTGACCGGCCGCGCCGGCCCCTTCCGCTTCCTGGCCCGCTGCGCCTCGTTGCGCAGGCACTTCCGGCTCGCCTCCTCGACGAGTCGCTTCCCCCGCTCGTCGAGCGGCGCCGGATGCCACCAGTCCTGTCGGCCGTACGTGCGCACCAGGCAGTCGTGCAGCGCGTTGCGCACCGCGACTTCGACGCACTGCAAAGGGGCGTACAGGGCGGCCGATGCTTCGGCGTTCCACCAGTACAGCCGCGTGGCGGCCCCCGGGTCTCCCCCGGTCGCCCGCAGGTAGGGCCTCAGACGCGGCACGGAGAACGACCGCTGCATCCACTCCGGCATTCCGTCGACCACTGCTTCCCCCTCCTTCGGGCACACGAATGCCCGGGACGATGACTCCCCACGGGAACGGCTGATCTGTGCTAAAGTCGACGGCGAACGTTCTGGGCCGCCTCTGCTTGCATGCCACCCAGGGCACAGCTTGTCGGAGCCCCGACCGCAGACCAGTTGCGGTCGGGGCTCCGTGCGTTGTGACAAGCATAGCCATCAACGGCGTTCGAGATCAAGAGCATTGCAATGCGGCGGCATCTGTTAACCCCCGAGAGGGTGTGAGAGAGGGCCCCGCGGTGGCCGCGGGGCCCTCTCTCGCTCTTGCGCTTCTCGGCCTACTTGAAGAAGGCGATCCCGTCGTCCGGCAGGTCGTCGGGGAGGGCCTTGGCCCAGCGCTCGACCTCCTCGGGGGTGACGACCTTCTTGAGCTGTGCCGACATGTAGGGGCGCAGCGCGACCTCGGGGGTCTGCTTCTCGCCGACCCACATGAGGTCGCTCTTGACGTAGCCGTACAGGCGCTTGCCGCCGCTGTAGGGGCGGGCGGCGGGCGTGCGGGCCACCGCGTCGGTCACGAGGTCGATCTGCGGCTTCTTGTCGGCCATCTCGCCGTACCAGATCTCGATGACGCCGTCGTCGCGGGTCATCGTGACCTCGACCTTGCGGTCGGCGTCGATGCGCCAGTAGCCGTGCTCGGACTCCAGGGGACGGACCTTGTTGCCGTCCTTGTCCAGCACCCAGGTGTGGGAGTGGTACTCGAGGAAGTCCCGGCCGTCGTGGGTGAAGGTGACCTCCTGCCCGAAGTTGCACTTCTCGGAGCCGGGGAAGTCGTGCACACCCGCTCCCGCCCAGTTGCCGAGCAGGAAGGCGAGCGGGACGAGGTCCTTGTGGAGGTCGGACGGGATCTCGATCATGAGCAGCTCAGATGTCTCGTACGAAAGGGGTGGGGGGCGCGTCAGCGCTGGCCCTGGAACAGCTTCTTCACGGTCAGACCGGCGAAGGCGAGGACACCGACGCAGACCAGGACCAGCAGGATTTCGAAGAAGATCGTCACGGGGTGCTCCTCGCTTGAGCGGAGTGCGGTGCGTGCGCTACGTGCACAGGGCCGGGGCCCAGCTTACGCGGCCGGGGCACGGCTCTCCTTGTGAGGTGCGCCCTGGCGCGGCCGTACGATGCGGTCATGGCGAAGAAGCTCGTGATCAAGGTGACCGCGGGGGCCGATGCCCCCGAACGCTGCTCGCAGGCGTTCACGGTGGCGGCGGTCGCCGTGGCCAGCGGGGTCGAGGTCTCCCTGTGGCTGACCGGCGAGTCCTCCTGGTTCGCGCTGCCGGGCCGGGCCGCGGAGTTCGAGCTGCCGCACGCGGCCCCGCTGCCCGACCTGCTGGACTCGGTCCTGGCGGGCGGCCGGCTGACGCTGTGCACGCAGTGCGCGGCCCGCCGGGAGATCACGGAGAAGGACGTGATCGAGGGCGTGCGGATCGCGGGCGCGCAGGTGTTCGTGCAGGAGGCGCTCGCCGACGACACCCAGGCACTCGTCTACTGAGCCCTCATCTCCCGTCGCCTCTGCCGTCCAGCTCGTCCCACCACCGGTCGGACTGCGGGTCGCCGGAGGGATCGTCCCACCAGCGGTCGTCGGGGCCGCGCCGGTTGGCGATCACGGCGGCGCACGGCGGGATGACCATGGCGGCCACGCACATGCCGACGGCCACCGGGACGGACCACAGGCGCACGACGCCCCAGGCCAGGACGAAGAGCCCGATGCAGGTGCCCATCATGGCGAAGTACACGTGCCGGCGCCGTGTGTACATGCGTCCAGGGTAGGACGGCAGCGGGCGGCCGGGCATGCCGAAGGGGCCGCCTCCCAGGTGTCCAACCCGGGGGAAGCGGCCCCTCAGCCGATCACTGCGCCGGCGTCAGACGGCGATCGCGACCTCCGCCAGGCCGCCCTTCTGGGCGACGACCGTGCGGTCGGCGGTGGCGCCCGGCACCAGGGCGCGGACGGTCCAGGTGCCCTCGGCCGCGTAGAAGCGGAACTGGCCCGTCGCGGAGGTGGGGACCTCGGCCGTGAACTCGCCGGTCGAGTCCAGCAGACGGACGTAGCCCGTCACCGGCTCGCCGTCGCGGGTCACCTGACCCTGGATCGTGGTCTCGCCGGGCTTGATCGTCGAGGCGTCGGGGCCGCCGGCCTTCGCTCCACACATGTCGTACTCCTGAAGGGGTGATGAGAGGTCGGTCGGGGGGCTTACTTGCCGGAGCCCAGCTCGATCGGCACGCCGACGAGGGAGCCGTACTCGGTCCAGGAGCCGTCGTAGTTCTTGACGTTCTCCACGCCGAGCAGCTCGTGCAGGACGAACCAGGTCAGCGCGGAGCGCTCACCGATGCGGCAGTAGGCGATGGTGTCCTTGGAGAGGTCGACGTTCTCCTCTTCGTAGAGCTTCTTCAGCTCCTCGTCCGACTTGAACGTGCCGTCGTCGTTGGCGTTCTTCGACCACGGGATGTTCTTGGCGGACGGGACGTGGCCCGGACGCTGGGACTGCTCCTGCGGCAGGTGGGCCGGGGCGAGCAGCTTGCCGGAGAACTCGTCGGGCGAGCGGACGTCGACCAGGTTCTGGTTGCCGATCGCCTTGACGACGTCGTCGCGGAAGGCGCGGATCGCGGTGTTCTGCGGCTTGGCCTTGTACTCGGTCGCCGGGCGCTCGGGCACCTCCTCGACCAGCTCGCGGGCGTCCAGCTCCCACTTCTTGCGGCCGCCGTCGAGAAGCTTGACGTTCTCGTGGCCGTACAGCTTGAAGTACCAGTACGCGTAGGAGGCGAACCAGTTGTTGTTGCCGCCGTAGAGGATCACCAGCGTGTCGTTGGCGATGCCCTTGGCCGAGAGGAGCTTCTCGAAGCCCTCCTGGTCGATGAAGTCGCGGCGGACCGGGTCCTGGAGGTCCTGCGTCCAGTCGATCTTGATGGCGTTGCGGATGTGGTTCTTGTCGTACGCGGACGTGTCCTCGTCCACCTCGACGATCGCGATGTTCGGATCGTCCAGGTGGTCCTGCAGCCAGTCGGCGTCGACCAGGACGTCGCTGCGGCTCATGCTCTTTCTCCTCCGGGGCAGTTGCGGCGGGGCGGGCGTGTGCGAAGAGGGTGCGCGCGCTCGGACTCGCGCCGAGGCGGCGCACGTCGGCCCTGATGCAGGGCGCGGGGGAAGGCGGGAAGCGGTGCTTCGCGCGCTCAGAACGTGCGACAGAGCATGGCGGCAACGCGGCACAGGTCCACTGCCCGCCGCTTCGTGAGATCCGCCTGTCGCTTCATGACTGCGATCGTAGGGACGGATCGGCGGGCATGTCACCGGCGTGTCGGATGATGAGACGCGATCGTCCGTCATGTGGGACGGGAGAGGGGTGCCGGCCCGTGCCGGGCGGTGATCCCGGGCAGGGGGCAGGGCGCGGCGGGTGCGCCGCGGACGGCGTGTCTCACCCCTCGGACGACCCGGGGGACCGGCGGGCCGCCTTCGCCCGCCTGTCCACCCGGCTACCCGACTACCCGGCCACCTGGCTACCCGGCTACCCGGCCAGGCGGACGTCCGAACCCTTCACCGTGATCTCGACGCCGTCCGGCGCCGCCGCGACCCGGTCGAGCCGGATGCCGCCGGGCAGCCGGTCGATCACCTGCCGGAAGTCGCTCACCGCCCGGATCCGGGACTCGGCGACTTCGACGCCCCCGATGCCGGGCAGGCCGTCGGCCCGCACCTCGACCCGGTCGCCGCGGACCGCCACCGAGCTGAGCAGGCTGACCCGCCGGGGCAGCTCGGCGCCGAACAGCGACACCTCCAGCTCGACCTTGATCTTGCCGTCGCCGCCGTCGGAGAGCCCGGCGAGCCGGGCGGTGATCCCGGGGCCGATCCGGGCCGGCTCGGCCTGGGCGGCCTTCAGCAGCTCGCCGTAGGGGATCGTCGCGGTGCCGGTGGCGGTGGCGGCGGTGGCGGAGCCGAAGTCGCCGGAGAAGGCGACGCCCCTCATGTCCGCGCGCAGGTCGTCGATGCGGATCGTGGTGCCGTCGCCGGTGGCCGCCTCGTAGCCGTCGATGCCGACCTTCACCTCGTCCAGCTCCCCGCCGGCGAGCTGGGTGAGGAAGGGGAAGCCCTCGATGGACACGTCCGGGGTGGTGGCGAGGTCCTCGGCGGCCCGCACCCGGTCCGCCACCTCGTCCTCCGCGAAGCCGACCGCGAGGCGGTCCGCGGCCACGAACAGGCCGCCCAGGATCACGACGACGATCAGCAGTGTTCGCAGTGCGCGCATGCGGTCTTCCCCCACCTGGCGGTCGTGGACGTGCGGTCTCGGTCCCGCAGGACGGCCCGGTGGCCGCCCAGCGCGAGGGTAACCCCGCGCCCCTCGGCGGGCCGGGCTTCGTCGATCACCTGTGACAGGCCCGGCGGGCGCCGCGCCCGCCGCCCGCCCCGCGCGGGCGGCCGTCAGCCGACCGCGCGGCCCAGCAGGTACACGGCCGGCGCCGCCGCCGCCAGCGGCAGCGCCACGCCTGCGGTGAAGTGCACGAAGCGGGACGGGTAGTCGTAGCTCGCCGCCCGGTGGCCGACCAGCGCGCACACCGCCGCCCCGGCGCCGAGCAGCGCCCCCGGCGTCCCGATGCCGGTCATCCCGCCGGCCGCGATCCCGGCACCGGCCGCGGCCAGCAGCGAGACGATCACCGAGACCGGCGTGGGCAGCGGCAGCGCCCGCGCCACGGCCGCCGCCGCCACCGCCACCGCGCCCACCGTGACCGCGTCCGCATCGGCCGCCAGGTAGCCGCCGGCGACGATGGCCAGGGCCGCGGCGGCGACCGTCGCCATCAGGCCGTACATCCGCTCGTCCGGGTCGGCGTGCGAGCGCAGTTGCAGCACCAGGGAGAGCAGGACCCACACGCCGAGCGTGCCGAGGATGGCCGCCGGGGAGCGGTCCGCCGCCAGCAGGGCCGCGTCCGCCACCAGCGCGCCCAGGAAGCCGAGCGCGATGCCCTGCCGGGCGGGCCACATGCCGTTCAGGCGGAACCAGCCCGCCGCGGTGACGGCCTGGAGCACGACGAGCGGAACCAGCAGGGCGTAGGTGCCGACGGCGGCCGCGGCGGCCAGCAGCAGGCCGAGCAGCGCGGTCAGCGCGGCCGGCTGCATCCCCGGCTCGATGATCGGCGACCGGCCCTCGGCGCGGGCCCGCTGCGCGTCGGTGATCCGCGCGTTCCCGGCGAGGGTCGCCGGGCCGTACCCGGGCTCGGCGCCGGCGCCGGGCCCGGCGGCCACGGCGGACCCGTGCGCGGCGTGATCCTGCGCCGCGTCCGCCTGCGCCGGGTGGTCCTGTACCGGGTGGTCCTGTACCGGGTGTGCCGGGTGGCCCGGTGCCGGGTACGCCTGGGGGTCGGCGGCCTGGCCCGGATACGGGTGCGGGTGCGGCTGGGACTGCGGCTGCGACTGCGCTTCGTACGCCCCGTACCCCCCGTACGCCTGGTGCGGCTGCTGGTGCTGCTGGTGCTGGTACGGCTGGTGCCCCTGCGGCTGCTGAAGCGGGTACTCCTGGTGCCCCTGCGGCGGCCGGGGCTGGTACGCCTGATGCTCGTGCGGCTGCTGGGCCTGCCCCCCGTACCCCTGGTACCCCTGCGGCTGCTCGGCCCGGTACGCCTGGTGCTCCTGCGGCTCGTGGGCCTGCCGGGCCCCGTACGCCGGGGCTCCGTATCCCGCCGCCGGCGGTCCCTGCTGACCCTGCGGGGGCAGGTACGCCGTCTCCTCGGCCGGGACCGGCGGCTGGAGCTGCGTCTCCCACGTCTGCCCCTGCCACTGCTGCGTCTGCTCGGCGGCGGGCGGGTCGTCGTACGCCTGCTGCGCGGGCCAGGCGGCCTGCGGCGGGGTGGCGGCCTGCCGCCCGTACGGGTCCGGCGCCCCGTACCCCTCGTACGGCTGGTCGTAGGGCTGGTTCGTCATCGGTCGGGTCACCCTCCTGCGAACGGCGGGAGCACCTCGACCGTGCCGCCGTCGGACAGCCGTACCGTCTCGTGCCCGCGGGTGCCCACGGGGTCGCCGTCGACCAGGAACGAGCAGCGCAGCAGCACCCGCGAGAGTTCGCCCGGGTGCCGCTCGCGCACCGCGTCGAGCGCCTCGGCGAGCGTGGCGGCCTCGTACGGCTCCTCGGCCACCCGGGCCGCGGCCTTCGCGGCGGCCCAGTAGCGCACCGTGACCTTTGCCATCTGGATCCTTAGTCGATCGGCAGTGAACACGGCCAGGCTAGCCCGCCCGGGCCACGGCCCAGTCCCCGATCCGGTGCAGGAGTTCCTCGCCGCAGGCGTGCTCGGCGTGGCCCATGCCGGGCTCCAGCCACAGTTCGCCGTGGTCACCGGCGGCTTCGGCGAGCATCCGGGGGTGGTCGACGGGGAAGTAGCCGTCCCGGTCGCCGTGCACGACGAGGAGCGGCACCGGGGCGATCCGGGGCACCGCCTCCACCGGCGACAGCGGCACCGGGTCCCAGTCCCGGTGGTGGATGCGAGTGCGGAAGCCGTAGCGGCCCACGACCCGGCCCGCGGGGCGCGTCACCAGCCAGTGCAGCCGGCGCATCGGGGCGGTGCCCCGGTAGTACCAGCGGGCGGGCGCGCTCACCGACACCACCGCGTCCGTGCGGGCCGCCGCGTCCGCGCCGCTCCCGCGCTCGGCGCCGCTCCCGCGCTCGGCGCCGCTCCCGCGCTCGGCGCCGCTCCCGCGCTCGGCGCCGCTCCCGCGTTCGGCGCCGCTCCCGCCGCTCCCGCCGTCCCCGCCGTACAGCGCCGCGTGCCGCAGGACCACCGAGCCGCCCATGGAGAAGCCGACGGTGACCACGCGGGCGTGCCCGAAGCCGCGTGCCCAGGCGACGGCCGCCGCCAGGTCGTACACCTCGCGGTCGCCGACCGTGGAGCGCCCGCCGGAGGCGCCGTGGCCCCGGAAGGAGAAGGTGACGACGGCGCCGTGGCGGGCGAACGCGGTGGCGATCCGCCGGACGTGCGGGCGGTCCGCGTCGCCGGTGAAGCCGTGCGCCACCACGAACACCACGTCCCGCGCCCCCGCGGCGCCGGGAACGGCCGCGCCGGGCGTGTACACGGCGTCGACGAGCACGCCGTCGGCGGTGCGCAGAAACGTCCGGGCGGGCGCCCGGCGCGGCGTCTCGGCATGCGGACGACGGGTGGAACGTGCCACATGACCTGCCGGACCAGAGCTCATGTCGGCTATTGTGCTGGGAAGAGGATCCGGGCAGCGCAGCCCCCGGGTCCTTTCGTGCTTTCGGAAGCGTTGTATACGACGCGGGAAACCGCTGGTGTACGGGCCGTCGGATGCATAGCGGCGCCCAGGGGCGCGGGAGCCGCGCAGTACGAAGCAGTGCCGCAAACGTCCTCGCAGGGACCGAGGAGGAACCAAGACGTTATGGGCGAGCGAACCGTGCACGAACGTGTGAGGATCCCGGCATGGGGTCACCCCCTGCTCCAGCGAGGCCGGGAGACCGGGGGAGGGACGCGATGAGTTCTCTTCTGCTGCTGACCAACGCGCTCCAGCCGTCGACGGAGGTGCTTCCCGCGCTCGGCCTGCTGCTGCACCACGTGCGCGTGGCGCCCGCGGAGGGCCCCGCCCTCGTGGACACGCCGGGCGCCGACGTGATCCTCGTCGACGGCCGCCGGGACCTGCCGCAGGTGCGCAGCCTGTGCCAGTTGCTGCGCTCCACCGGCCCCGGCTGTCCGCTCCTCCTCGTCGTCACCGAGGGCGGCCTGGCCGCCGTCACCGCCGACTGGGGCATCGACGACGTGCTGCTGGACACCGCGGGCCCGGCGGAGGTCGAGGCCCGGCTGCGGCTGGCCATGGGCCGCCAGCAGATCACCGGCGACGACTCCCCCATGGAGATCCGCAACGGCGACCTGTCGGTGGACGAGGCGACGTACTCCGCCAAGCTCAAGGGCCGGGTCCTGGACCTGACCTTCAAGGAGTTCGAGCTGCTGAAGTACCTCGCCCAGCACCCCGGCCGGGTCTTCACCCGCGCCCAGCTCCTCCAGGAGGTCTGGGGCTACGACTACTTCGGCGGCACCCGCACGGTCGACGTCCACGTACGGCGGCTGCGGGCCAAGCTCGGCCCCGAGCACGAGTCGCTCATCGGCACCGTCCGCAACGTCGGGTACCGCTTCGTCACCCCCGAGAAGCCGGAGAAACCGGCGCGGGCCGCGGAGGAGGCCGCGCCCCCGGCCACCGGACGGGCAAAGCGGGGCGAGGCGGACACCGCCCCCGCTCCGGCCGCCGCGGAGGTGCCCGCCGAGGCGTGACGGCGGCGGCGCGGCGCACGTCCCGCACACCGATACGCCCTGCCCAGAAGGGGTCCATCCGCGTAGACTCCGCGCGTGGCCAAGGTGACTCGGGACGATGTGGCGCGGCTGGCAGGGACATCCACTGCCGTCGTCAGCTATGTCATCAACAACGGACCCCGGCCGGTCGCCCCGGCCACGCGGGAGCGCGTGCTCGCCGCGATCAAGGAACTGGGGTACCGGCCCGACCGGGTGGCCCAGGCGATGGCGTCGCGCCGCACCGACCTCATAGGTCTGATCGTGCCGGACGCCCGCCAGCCGTTCTTCGCGGAGATGGCGCACGCGGTGGAGTGGGCCGCCTCCGAGCGCGGGAAGATGGTGCTCGTCGGCAACTCCGACTACGTCGGCGAGCGCGAGGTCCACTACCTGCGCGCCTTCCTCGGCATGCGCGTCTCCGGCCTCATCCTGGTCAGCCACGCCCTGAACGACCTGGCCGCCGCCGAGATCGACGCCTGGGACGCCCGGGTGGTGCTGCTGCACGAGCGCCCCGAGGCCATCGACGACGTCGCCGTGGTCACCGACGACCTGGGCGGCGCCCAGCTCGCCGTGCGCCACCTGCTGGAGCACGGCTACCCGTACGTGGCCTGCATGGGCGGCACCGCCGAGACGCCCGCCGTCGGCGACCCCGTCTCCGACCACGTCGAGGGCTGGCGGCGCGCGATGCGGGAGGCCGGCCTGCCCACCGAGGGACGGCTCTTCGAGGCCCCGTACAACCGCTACGACGCCTATCAGGTCGCGCTCGGCATCCTCTCCGGGCCCGACCGCCCGCCCGCGATCTTCTGCTCCACCGACGACCAGGCGATCGGCCTGCTGCGCGCGGCGCGCGAGCTGCGCATCGACGTGCCGGGCGAGCTGGCGGTGGCCGGGTTCGACGACATCAAGGAGGCGGCGCTGGCCGACCCGCCGCTGACGACGGTCGCCTCCGACCGCTCGGCGATGGCGCGGGCCGCCGTGGACCTGGTCCTCGACGACGGGCTGCGGGTGGCCGGCTCCCGGCGGGAGCGACTGAAGGTGTTCCCGTCCCGGCTGGTGCTCCGGCAGTCCTGCGGCTGCCCGTAGCCCGCGGGCCCGCCCCGCCCCCGCCCCGTCCGTCTCCCGGCGCACGTCTTTACATCGGGCATACGAGGTTCTGCCGGGCTTCTCAGTCGGCACTCAGACGGCTCTCATGGACGGCCGTGATGCTCGTGGACATGACCGAGAGCTTCCGCCGCAGCGGCGAGTACGAGGACCCGTACCCTGGCCGGAACCCGTACCAGGGCGACGCGCAGCACGTCGTCTCTCCCGTGAACCCCGAGTGGCCGCCCCCGCCCGCGCAGCCGCCGGTCCCGCCGGCCGCCGCTCCGGTCCCCGGGGAGCCCGCGCGCCGGCGGGTCCGGCGCGGGCCGGTCGCGCTGCTCGCGGCCGTGGCGATCGTCGCGGCGGCCGTCGGCGGCGGCACCGCGTACGGCATCCAGGAGCTCACCGGCGGCGACACGGTCGCCGCGAGCTCCACCGGCGCCACCGGCACCACCGCCGTCCCCGCCGGGCAGAAGGGCACGGTCGCCTCGGTCGCCAAGGCGGTCAGCCCGAGCATCGTCGAGATCAGCGCCACCTCGAACGCCGGCGCCTCCACCGGCTCGGGCGTGATCATCACCGCCGACGGCGAGATCATCACCAACAACCACGTCGTCTCGGGCGCCGCGTCGGTCCAGGTGACCACCAGCGACGGCAAGGAGTACACCGCCGAGGTCGTCGGCACCGACAGCGCGAAGGACCTGGCGCTGATCAAGCTGCAGGGTGCCTCGGGCCTCCCGGCGGCCACCCTCGGCGACTCGGACGCCGTGCAGGTCGGCGACCAGGTCGTGGCGATCGGCTCGCCCGAGGGGCTGACCGGCACCGTCACCAGCGGCATCGTCTCGGCCCTGGACCGGGACGTGACCGTGCCCACGGACGAGGAGCAGCAGCGGCCGGACGGCGGCTGGCCGTTCGAGTTCGGCGGCCGGCAGTTCAACGGCGACACCGGGTCCTCCACGACGACGTACAAGGCGATCCAGACCGACGCCTCCCTCAACCCGGGCAACTCCGGCGGCGCGCTGATCGACATGAGCGGCCGCATCATCGGGATCAACTCCGCGATGTACTCGGCGGCCGGCTCCTCCGCCGACGCGGGCAGCGTCGGCCTCGGCTTCGCCATCCCGATCGACACCGTCAAGGCGGACCTGGCCAAGCTGCGCGCGGGCGCCGGCGGCTAGGGTCGTCCGCCCCGGCCCGGCACCCGCGCCCCGGTCACCCACCGCGCGGCACCGACCGGCGCGGACGTGCGACGCTGAAGGCGTTGTCACCCCTACCCGACCGCACCCGAGGACCATCCAGCCATGAGCCCCGCAGACGGCGACCGTGACCCCCAGCGCATCCTGATCGTCGACGACGAACCGGCGGTGCGCGAAGCCCTCCAGCGCAGCCTCGCCTTCGAGGGGTACGGCACCGAGGTCGCCGCCGACGGCGCCGAAGCCCTGGAGAAGGCGGCGGCCTACCGGCCGGACCTCGTGGTCCTCGACATCCAGATGCCCCGTATGGACGGCCTGACCGCCGCCCGCCGCATCCGGGCCGCCGGTGACACGACCCCCATCCTGATGCTGACCGCCCGCGACACGGTCGGCGACCGGGTGACCGGGCTGGACGCGGGCGCCGACGACTACCTGGTCAAGCCGTTCGAGCTGGACGAACTGTTCGCCCGCATCCGCGCCCTGCTGCGCCGCAGCTCCTACGCGGCGGCCGTGGCGGCGGCCTCGGCCGAGGAGGAGGACGTCCTGGCCTTCGCCGACCTGCGGATGAACCTGGCGACGCGCGAGGTGTCCCGGGGCGGGCGGCCGGTGGAGCTGACCCGCACCGAGTTCACCCTGCTGGAGATGTTCCTGGCCCACCCGCGCCAGGTCCTCACCCGGGAGCAGATCCTCAAGGCGGTCTGGGGCTTCGACTTCGAGCCGTCGTCCAACTCCCTGGACGTGTACGTGATGTACCTGCGCCGCAAGACCGAGGCCGGCGGCGAGCCGCGCCTGGTGCACACCGTCCGGGGCGTGGGCTACGTACTGCGGCAGGGCGGCGCCGAGTGATCAGGCGGTACCGTGCCCTGCCCCTGCGCTCGCGGCTGGCCCTGCTGGTGGCGGCGGCGGTGGCGTTCGCCGTCGCGGCGGCGGCCGTGGCGTGCTGGTTCGTGGTGAAGAACGTCCTGCTGAACTCGCTGGACGACGCGTTGCAGGCCAACCGCATGAGCCTCCAGCAGGTGACGCGCTACGTCGATCTGCGCACCGGCCTGTGCGCCCACGAGGCCACCGCGCAGGAGCCCAACCTGTTCGACTCCACCGTGCAACTGGTGGACCGGCAGGGACGGAGCTGTCTCATCATCGGGACCGGGGAGGTGGCGCTGACCGGCGCCGACCACGACGTGGCCGAGGGGACCTCCCCCGACGTCATCCACGACGCCACCGGGACCGACGGCACCAGGTACCGGGTCCTGACCTACACCGTGCCGGGCCTGCGGGGCGTGGCCGTCTCCGCGGCCCGGCCCCTGGACGAGGTGAACGGCTCCCTCAGCAACCTGGCGCTGGTGCTGGTCTTCGTCGCGGGCGCCGGAGTGGTCGGCGCGGGCGCCGCCGGACTGTGGGTGGCCCGCACCGGCCTGCGCCCGGTGGACGAACTGACCCGCGCCGTGGAGCACGTGGCCCGCACCGAGGACCTCACCGTCCGCATCCCCGTGGAGGACGGCGACGAGGACGAGATCGCCCGCCTGTCCCGCTCCTTCAACTCGATGACGTCCGCGCTGGCCAGCTCCCGCGAGCTCCAGCAGCAGCTCATCGCCGACGCCGGGCACGAGCTGCGCACGCCCCTGACGTCGCTGCGCACCAACATCGAACTCCTCACCCGCAGCGAGGAGACCGGCCGCCCGATCCCGGAGGCCGACCGCAAGGCACTCCTGGCCTCGGTGAAGGCCCAGGTGACGGAGTTGGCGGCGCTCATCGGCGACCTCCAGGAGCTGTCCCGCCCCGAGCAGGACCAGCACACCGGCACCAAGACCCGGATCGTCGCCTGGCACGACGTCGTCGAGTCCGCCCTGCGCCGCGCCCGGCTGCGCGGCCCGGAGCTGACGATCACGGCGGAGGTACGGCCGTGGTACGTCCGCGCGGAACCGGCCGCGCTGGAGCGGGCGGTGGTCAACATCCTGGACAACGCGGTGAAGTTCAGCCCGGAGGGCGGCACGATCGAGGTACGGCTCGCCGACGGCGTCCTCACCGTCCGCGACCACGGCCCCGGCATCGCCGACGACGAACTCCCGCGCGTCTTCGACCGCTTCTGGCGCTCCCCCTCCGCCCGGGCGCTGCCCGGCTCGGGCCTCGGCCTGTCGATCGTCGCCCGTACGGTGCAGCAGGCGGGCGGCGAGGTCCGGCTGACCGCCGCGGAGGACGGCGGCACGGTGGCGACGATCCGGCTGCCGGGGGCGGCTACTCCTCCGCCGGAGGCGCCGTAGCAGGCTCGGCCCCCTGCCAGAAGAGCTGTTCCACGATGACCTGGGGGTCTTCTGCTCGTGGCACGAAGGTGTACGTGAGCCAGCCTGCGCCATCGTCGAAATACAGCAGGTGGGCGCCCTTCGGCCGGCTGGACCGTGCCGGCTCGACCCACATGCCGCCGGGCAGGTCTGCATCGGTTTCGATGCCCCGGAAATACGGGTCCTTCGCAGTGACCAACTCGGCGCGAGCCTCATCGACCATCTCACGCACACGCTCGGGTAGCGCATCACGGTTGGCGACGGCATCGAGCCGCCAGTCCGTCTGCCAAGGCGGCCCCATGAAGTCGTCGGTCACTCGCCTGGCTCCGTCCTCAGAGCCTTGTGCCGAATCCTCGCCGCCTCGTCGAGCAGTGCCCTGGCCTCGGCGATGTCGGTGGACTCGGCCGCACGGAGCTCCAGGTCATGCAGGCGTGCGTCGAGCTCCGGATCACGAGCGATCGCGTACTCGATCCACCAACGAGCCATGAACGCGGGAACGGGTCGAAGGTCATACGTGTCGGCGATCGCCCGCTTCCAGTGTTTGTCGAAGTCAGGCAGAAGCACCGGGGCGTGCTGGGCGATGGCGTCGCGCAGCGCCTTGGGCGTGCGCTCGGGCATGGGGGGGACGACCGGCTCGGGATCCGCAGCGTGGGCAGCCATGATCGATGTCCCTTCGACGCGTCGTGTCTACGACCATAGCCGCGCTCACCGCCCCCGCGCGGGTTGCCCACAGGGCGGCTCCGGCCCGGACAGCGGGCCCGGGGACACGTCGCCCGAGAAATCACTGGTCATGTTCTCTGCCATGACGTCACGATGACCGAGGGCCGCCCTTCCCGTCACGGCTTCCGCCCCGCTTCACTCGGCGGCGTGCGCGCCCACTCAGCCCTTGACGCGCGACAGGAACGCCCTCCAGGAGCCGGCGCCGAACACGATCACCGGACTCGCCGAGAGCTTGCTGTCACGGACCGGGACCACGCCGGGGAAGTTGTCGGCGACCTCGACGCAGTCGTTGTCTCCCCCTTCGCTGTAGGACGACTTCCGCCACACGGCGGTGGTGAGATCAAGGGCTCGGTTCATGGGTACGCACCCCTTCCCTCAGGCTTTGACGCCCGCTAGGAACGACGACCAGGAGCCCTCACCGAACACGATCACCGGACCCGCCGACAGCTTGCTGTCACGGACCGGGACCACGCCGGGGAAGCTGTCGGCGACCTCGACACAGTCGTTGTCTCCCCCCTCGCTGTAACTCGACTTGCGCCACACTGCGGTGGTGAGGTCGGGGGCTCGGTTCATGGGTACGCGCTCCCTTCGTCAGCCCTTCACGCCCGCGACGAACGACGACCAGGAGCCGGCGCCGAACACGATCACCGGACCCGCCGACAGCTTGCTGTCACGGACCGGGACCACGCCGGGGCAGTTTTCGGCGATCTCCACGCAGTTGTTGTCTCCCCCGTCGCTGTAGGACGACTTCCGCCACACTGCGGTGGTGAGGTCGGGGGTGTTCGTCATGATCGGTGCTCCTCCAGTACGTCCCTGATGAACGCGAGCGAGTCCGACGGGGACAACGCCAGGTCGCGAAGCCGATCGTAGGACGAGCGCTCCCGAAGGACCTCGTCCGGCTCCTCGATCAGCCGACCGCTGCTGTTGCCTTCCGTGTAGGCAACAGCGCTGCCGTCCCTCTGCCAGAGCAGCGTCAGCGATCCGTTCATATGGTGGTGCGCTCCCGCCGAGAAGGGCAGTACCTGGAGCGCCATGTTGGGCCACAGTGCGGCTGACTCAAGGTGCACCAACTGGTCCTGCCAGGTCTCCCCCCGGACAGCGGGCCGTCTAAGCGCCAACTCATCCACGATGACGCGCACTTCCGGTTCCGGCTTCTGCTTCAGCAGGTACTGACGCCCCAGTCGGGCCGACACCTGCTCCTCGACGGCCTCTTCGCCATCGGCCGTTGTCTGAGCCCCAGACAACACCCCCCGAGCGAAGTCTTCGGTCTGTAGAAGCCCTGGAATACCCAGCGAGAACTTCCACATGATCCGCGCCGTGGCCTCCAGCGCCATGAACTCCCTGTACTGGTCCTTGAACGCATCCAGCCGAGCCGCCTTCCAGTGGCTCAGCAGCAGGTCACCGGTGCCGTAGTACTCGTCGAGGTCCTCCATGACCGCCACCTTGGACAGTCGCTCACCCGACTCCAGGCGACTCAGATAGCTCTTTTCGTACCCGGTCTCCTCGGCCAGTTGCCCCAGCGACTTCCCGGCCTTCTCCCGCAGCACCCTGAGCGTCTGCCCGAGCATCGCCCGTCCGGAAACCCGCTGAGCGTCAACTTTCTCGCCCACGTCACCCCTCCCCGTTGCCTGGGCGCCAGACAACGCCGAACCTCTTCCGCAGCGTACGCGCCATGCGTGACCATCGAGGCACGAACGGTAATCACCGCTCGTCAACCACACCCGCCACGCCCCGGAAGGGCACCCTCATGCCTCTGCGCCTCCGCCTGCGACTCGCCGGACTCTGCGAGACCGCCCTGCTCGCCCTCGTGCGGCTCCTGCTGCCCGCCGAGGGGCGCCATCGCGCCACGGTGCCGCCGTCGCCCCCGGCGCCGCCGCACTCCCCGTCCCC
>NZ_WYCT01001013.1 GCF_011008945.1 Streptomyces harenosi | reverse complement strand
GCCCTGGCGCGTGCGCAGCTTTTCCAGCACGCCGTCCAGGGTATCCAGGTCGGTGTAGTGGATGATCAGCTTGCCCTTGCCACCGCGGCCATGATTGATCGCCACCTTGGCGCCCAATGCTTCGGACAGTTCGGTCTCCAGCGAGGCGATATCAGCCTGCTGCACCTTCGGCGTGGCCGCCGGGCGGTTGCTCGGCACCTTGCCGGCGGCGAAGGCCTGCGCACGGCGCTCGACCTCGCGCACCGACCAGCCTTCATCGGCTGCTTCCTGGGCCAGCTTGCCGGCCAGCTCGGGAGCCAGGGTCAGCAGCGCGCGGGCGTGGCCCATTTCCAGGCGGCGGGTTTCCAGCAGCAGGCGGATCGCCACCGGCAGCTCCAGCAGGCGCAGCAGGTTGGAC
>NZ_WYCT01001012.1 GCF_011008945.1 Streptomyces harenosi | reverse complement strand
GCCGCAGCCTCGTGATGCTGCAGAACAAGAAGATCGAGAACCCGTGGCGCAAGCACGGGAACATTCCGCTGTGAGCCGCCGCGCCGCGACGCCATGCAGGGCCCCTCGGAAGAACCCCTCGAAAACACGATGAAAACCGTCTGGATCGTCGATGGCGCCTACCTCTTCAACTACGGCAAGAGCAGGCCCTTCGATTACCTCAAGCTGAAGAACGAGATCACCCGGCTGAACGGCGGGCCGATCCGCGAGAGCTACTACCTGAACTCCGTGAGCGACCCCGCCACGGACGCGCAGAACGCGTTCCATTCGTGGATCAAGACCGCGCCGCCCCACGGGCCGAAGTTCCGCGTGCAGCTCTACAAGCTCAAGAAGATGCACATGAACTGCACGGCCTGCGGC
>NZ_WYCT01001011.1 GCF_011008945.1 Streptomyces harenosi | reverse complement strand
GCTGCAGCAACTCGAGCGCGAGGCCGAAGATCTGGTGGGCAGCGATGCCGTGCGCCTGCATCCGGCGCTGACCAGCCTGGCCGGCGCGCGCCAGCGCGAGGAGCGCGAGATCGGCCATGCCGGCGTGCGCTACCAGCTGATTGCCAACCCCATCATCGACGAAGGGCAGTTCCTCGGCGTAGCGGTGGAATGGCGCAGTCGTGCGCTGGAGACGCTGCTGGAAACCGAGGTCGCTGCCCTGGTCGATGCTGCAGCACGCGGCGACCTGCATGGCCGTATCGTGCTGGAGGGCAAGCAGGGCTTCGTGCGCACCTTGTCGACCAGCATCAATCGCCTGCTGGCCACCTTTGAAACCAACCTTGGTGACCTGCAGGCACTGCTGGCTGCGCTGGCCTGCGG
>NZ_WYCT01001010.1 GCF_011008945.1 Streptomyces harenosi | reverse complement strand
GCTTTGGCCAATCGTGTAGAACTGCGAGCCTTGATGTTTTCCGATTACTTTTCCGTCGGATTTCCGGTATTGTATCTTGGAAGAAAGAAACGCTAACTCTTCCAGTTTTGATGAAAAAAGAGGTTTTTCCTGATGAAATGCCTCAAAAACATCAAAAATCTCCACAATTTCACCTTCTTTTGGCGTTAACTGTTGCTGAAGGAAAGTGGGTAAACTTACTTTGCCAATAAAACACAAACCCTGTGAGTCTTTTTTATCGGCTGTTACCAAACCTTGTTCTTTTGCAATCTCGCGGACTTCGGGTTTCGTCAGGTCACCAATTGGAAACAGTGCTTTAGAAAGTTGTTCCTGGCTAAGCTGACAAAGGAAATAAGATTGATCTTTATTGTTATCCTTACC
>NZ_WYCT01001009.1 GCF_011008945.1 Streptomyces harenosi | reverse complement strand
AGGTACTGGCTGATGTCGAAGCCGTTGGAGCCGCCGGCCGGGTCGAACGGCGGGTCCTTGTCGGTCAGGTTCAGCACCGACAGCGACAGCGTGGTGTTGGGAATGCCTTCGTACGCCACGTACAGGTCCAGCTGGTGATACGGCTTGACGCGGTCGCGCAGGCCCGGATTGCTGGTGGCCGTCGCCACGCGCTGGTCGTAGCCGCTCACGTACTGCAGGCTCAGCGTGCTGCTCCAGTCGCCCACCGCCCAGTTCAGCGAGGTGGTGCCGCGCGTACGCGGCAACGCGCCGTGGCGATTGTTGCCAGCCCCCTCATACGGCGCCTGACCGGCTACCAGCGGTTGCTTGAAGCTCAGCAGGTGGGTCCAGCTGCCGGCCACGGTGAAGGTGCCCCAGCCC
>NZ_WYCT01001008.1 GCF_011008945.1 Streptomyces harenosi | reverse complement strand
CCTTCGACCTGGGCCTGCAGATCGGTGGCGAGTACGCCAAGGTCAGCACCAAGGGCTACGCGGACCTGGGCACGGTGTATGAAGGCCAGTTCCTCAACGAGAAGGCCGATGGCGTGGCACCGGTGGTGGGTGCGCGCATGACCTTCACTCCGTCCGAGCGCTGGATGATCACGCTGCAGGGCCAGTACCTGAACACGCGCTGGGGCAGTTTCGATGACTACAAGGGCGACCTGAGCCGCGCCAATGCGATCGTCGATTACCGCTTCACCAAGAACTTCGGTGTGTTCGCCGGCTACGACTGGTTCAAGCTGGACGTGGACAAGAAGGGCAGCGACGGCACGGTCGGCCTGAAGCAGGAATTCAAGGGCCCGGTGGCCGGTATCAGCTTCGTGTTCTGATC
>NZ_WYCT01001007.1 GCF_011008945.1 Streptomyces harenosi | reverse complement strand
CTGTTCGGCCTGCAGGCCGAACAGTTCGGCCTCCACCACCTCGGTACCGTGCAGCAGCACCAGCCAGTGCGCCGGGCGGGCAAAGCCCCAGGTGTGGTCGCCCCAGCGCATCGGCTTGGGAATCGGCATCGCTGCAATCGCCTCGCGCAGGATCTCCGGCAGCAGGCTGGCGGTGCGTGCGCCCGGGGTCACCGCGCGGTGCACGAAGCGCTCACCCTTGTTGTCGGTGGTCTTCTCCAGCGCGGTCCAGTCGATCCCGGCCTTGGCGGCGAAGCCCTGCAACGCCTTGGTCGGCTGGCCTTCGGCGTCCAGTGCGATGTTCAGGTACGGGCCCAGCACTTCGCTGTGCTGTTCCGGCTGTTCCAGGCCCACGCCCGGCAGCAGCACGGCCAGGCGGCGG
>NZ_WYCT01001006.1 GCF_011008945.1 Streptomyces harenosi | reverse complement strand
GTTTCAGCGTTTCTTCAGGGCCGGATCGGTTTCCTGACGATCCCGGCGCTGGTTGCTAACGCTCTTTCAACACTGCCGACGCAAGCAGCCGATACACTGGAGGTCCTGTTGTCCGCCGACCAGCGGGCACGCCAGCTCACCCTGAACGCCATCGACGCCGCCTGAACGACCGCCTCGCCCAGCATGACGCCGCCGCCCCTGCCCGCCACTGTGAGCCTGCATGACTGACTTCATCGGATCGGTCTGGTGGATGATTGTCAGCCTCGGGCTGCTGGTCACGTTCCACGAGTTCGGGCATTACTGGGTCGGGCGCCTGTGCGGGGTCAAGATCCTGCGTTTCTCGGTCGGCTTCGGCCGGCCGCTGTGGTCGCGCCGCGACCGGCATGGTACCGAGTTCGCC
>NZ_WYCT01001005.1 GCF_011008945.1 Streptomyces harenosi | reverse complement strand
GGCCCTTGCTGTATCGCTCAGCCTCGGCGTGCCTTCGGCGTTCGCCGATAACGCGCCCGACGCCAGCGCCACCACCGCCGTACAGCGCCAGGCCGTGGCCAAGGGACTGTACGAGCTGGCCTACAGCCCGAAGCAGAACGCCGTGTTCGTGGCCTCCTCCGGCGGTTTCGGCGATGACGCCGGCCCGGCCCAGGTGCTGCGCCTGAATCCGGCCACGCTCGCCGTGGAAACCCGCATCCCGCTGGAGCGCAAGGCGTTCGGTGTGGTGCTGGATGACGCCCACAACCGCCTGTACGTGGGCAACACCGTGGACCTGTCGGTGACCGTGGTCGACACCGCGCAGAACAAGGCCGTCGGCACCATCCAGCTGATGGAGAAGAAGACCGGCAAGGACGGCAAG
>NZ_WYCT01001004.1 GCF_011008945.1 Streptomyces harenosi | reverse complement strand
GGCGCCCATCAGCCGGTCCTCCAAGGGAGGCGCCGGGCGGGCTGGAAGCGGCAGGAACGGGCGGAAACGACAGGCATGGAGCGAGTATCGGCGGGCTGGTATCAGGGGCTGAGACCAGACATGCTACTCGCCTTGTGAGTAGAATTACTAATGAAATTAGCGGGCCGGGTTTCAGGTTGCTGAAGTGGAAAAGGAGTGCCGAGCCAGGTCGGCACCCACAGGGCCCGGTTACGGGCGGACCGGCAGCGCGACCGGGCGCAGCGGCGCGGCATCGCCGCCGCGGATCTTCAGCGGGCCGCCAATGAAGGCGAACTCGTAGACCTTGTCGCGGGCCAGTTCATCCAGCGCCACCAGTTCGATGATCGGCGCGCCCTGCTGGGCCAGCAGGTAGGTGTGCAGC
>NZ_WYCT01000100.1 GCF_011008945.1 Streptomyces harenosi | reverse complement strand
AGGTGTATAAGAGACAGGGCTTCGACACCGAGGGGTTCGTCGTCGCCCAGGCGCCCGAGCACGTCATCGAGAACGAGAAGGCGCTCGCCAAGGCGGGCGACGATCCGAAGAAGCGCCGCAAGGTCGTCCGCAAGAAGGCGCCCGAAGGCTTCGTCGGCTGGACGGAGAAGACCTTCGAGAAGCTGATCGAGTCCGAGCCGGAGCCGCTGACGTCCCGTTTCCGGGTGACGCACACGATGCTGCTGTCGGTGATCGCCCGGCCCGGGAACGCCTTCGAGGCGATGCGGCATCTGCTGGAGGACAACCACGAGCCGCGCAAGCAGCAGCTCCGGCACATCCGGCGGGCCATCGCCATCTACCGTTCGCTGCTGGACGGCGGCATCGTCGAGAAGCTCGACCGGCCGGACGCCGAGGGCCGTATCGTCCGTCTCACCGTCGATCTCCAGCAGGACTTCGCGCTGAACCAGCCGCTGTCCACCTTCGCGCTGGCCGCGTTCGAACTGCTCGACCCGGAGTCGCCGTCGTACGCGCTGGACATGGTGTCCGTCGTGGAGTCGACGCTGGACGACCCGCGGCAGATCCTCGCCGCCCAGCAGAACAAGGCGCGCGGCGAGGCCGTCGCCGCCATGAAGGCGGACGGGGTGGAGTACGAGGAGCGCATGGAGCGCCTCCAGGACATCACCTACCCCAAGCCGCTGGAGGAGCTGCTCTTCCACGCGTACGACACCTACCGCCGCAGCCACCCGTGGGTCGGTGACCATCCGCTGTCGCCGAAGTCGGTCGTGCGCGACATGTACGAGCGGGCGCTGACCTTCACGGAGCTGGTCTCCTTCTACGAGCTGGCCCGCACCGAGGGCATCGTGCTGCGCTACCTCGCCAGTGCCTACAAGGCCCTGGAGCACACCATCCCGGACGACCTCAAGTCCGAGGATCTGCAGGATCTGATCGAGTGGCTGGGCGAGACGGTGCGCCAGGTCGACTCCAGCCTGCTCGACGAGTGGGAGCAGCTCGCCAACCCGGAGGAGATGACCGCCGAGGAGGCGCAGGAGCAGGCGGACCAGGTCAAGCCGGTCACCACCAACACCCGGGCCTTCCGCGTGCTGGTGCGCAACGCGTTGTTCCGCCGGGTGGAGCTGGCCGCCCTCGACCAGGTCGAGGAGCTGGGCGAGATGGACGCCGAATCGGGCTGGGACGCGGACGCCTGGGGCGAGGCGATGGACAGGTACTGGGACGAGCACGACGAGCTGGGGACCGGTCCCGACGCCCGCGGCCCGAAGCTGCTGATCATCCAGGAGGAGCCGCAGAACGGCCTGTGGCGTGTCCGGCAGATCTTCGACGATCCGCGCGGTGACCACGACTGGGGCATCAGCGCGGAGGTCGATCTCGCGGCCTCCGACGCGGAGGGACGCGCCGTCGTCCGCGTCACCGACGTCGGCCAGCTCTGAGCACAGGAGAAACCCACCCATGACGAATCCGGCCGAACGGCTCGTCGACCTGCTCGACCTGGAGCAGATCGAGGTCAACATCTTCCGCGGCCGCAGCCCGCAGGAGTCCCTGCAGCGGGTCTTCGGCGGCCAGGTCGCCGGCCAGGCGCTGGTCGCCGCCGGCCGGACGACGGACGGCGACCGCCCCGTGCACTCGCTGCACGCGTACTTCCTGCGCCCGGGCCGCCCGGGCGTGCCGATCGTGTACCAGGTCGAGCGGGTCCGCGACGGCCGGTCCTTCACCACCCGCCGGGTCACCGCCGTGCAGCAGGGCCGCACGATCTTCAACCTCACCGCCTCCTTCCACAAGCCCGAACCGGGCAGTTTCGAGCACCAGCTCCCGCCGGCCCGCGAAGTCCCGCCCCCGGAGTCCCTGCCGACGGTGGCCGACGAGATCCGTGAGCATCTGGGCGCGCTGCCCGAGCAGTTGGAGCGGATGGCCCGGCGCCAGCCCTTCGACATCCGCTACGTCGACCGGCTGCGCTGGAGCGCCGAGGAGATCAAGGACGCCGAGCCGCGCAGCGCCGTGTGGATGCGCGCGGTGGGGCCGCTCGGTGACGATCCGCTCGTGCACACCTGCGCCCTGACCTACGCCAGTGACATGACCCTCCTGGACGCCGTGCGCATCCCGGTCGAGCCCTTGTGGGGACCGCGGGGCTTCGACATGGCGTCGCTGGACCACGCCATGTGGTTCCACCGCCCCTTCCGCGCGGACGAGTGGTTCCTGTACGACCAGGAGTCGCCGATCGCCACGGGCGGGCGGGGCCTGGCCCGGGGCAGGATCTACGACGTGCGGGGGCGGCTGCTGGTGTCCGTCGTCCAGGAAGGGCTGTTCCGGGCTCTGTAGCGCCGCCGCCGCGCTGTCACGCGTCCCCGCGGCGGAACCAGCTCAGCACCCGGCGGGTCCGTGCGGGGCCGGGGCGTCCGGCCGGCCGCTGCCGCGGTGCCGGCCGGGCCGCGCCGGGTGGCGGGGCCGCTCGCGGGCCGGGCGCCTCCCCTGCCGGGCGGCATGCCGCCGGGTGCGGCTCGGGCCGGGGAGCCGGCCGCTGCTCGCGGGCGGCGGCCAGCTCACGGAGCAGTTCCGCCCGGAGCCACTCGATCTCTTGCGGGTCGTCGGCCGTCGCGAGGTCCGCGGCGATCCGCGCGGCCGGTGAGCCGGGCACGCCGTGCCCCGGGGGTAGTCTCCGGTAGCGGTGCAGATGGGAGCGCTCGCACGGGTCGGGCACGGTCCGCGAGAGGTGGACCGGGTCGAGCAGCGACGCCACCGCCGCCGCCCGTGCCCAGGGGTCGTCGGCCTGGCGCAGCATGCCTCCCAGATACCGGCCTCGCCAGGTGCGGGGGCGCAGGTCCAGACCCGTCTCCAGCCGTCTGCGCTGTTCCTCGGGCAGCGGGCCCTTCAGCAGCGGTGTGCTGCGCCCGTCGGCCGCGAACTGCCGCAGTTCGTCCGCCAGATACAGCCAGACCACCGCCCGGTAGCGGTTGACGTAGAAGGTGACCGGGACCAGAAGGCCCAGGCGGGCCAGGCGCGTGAATCGCGCCTTCGCCACCTGCATGAGGGCCGCACCTCGCGTGGTGCCCACGGTGGCCACGCTCTCCCGCAGGGACTGCGGGAAGCCTTCCTCACCGCGCAGCCGCTCGATCTCGGCACGCGGGACGCGCCGGCCGCCGGCGGTGTCCGGGACGGCGCGGACGCGTCCCAGGTCCACGGCGGTGTCCAGCTCGCTGCGTTTCAGGCCGAGTTCACGCGCCGCGCCACTAAGTGTGACGAAGGCGTGCCGCCCGGCCGGAGTGGGCCGGGCCTCGGTGCGCCGCTCGGTGGCGGCCGGGTCCTGGTACGTCGTGGTGTTGCCCGACATGGCGGTCTCCCCCGTGGAGTGTGTGCACCGGCGCCGTCCGCGCCCCTGTGATCACTCACAGTAGCCGCTCGTCGACGCCCGCCGGGGAGCCTGTGGAAAACTCCCCGTGGGCGGAGGAACGCCCTGGTCAGGGCTCCCTGTGGGGCGTCCGCTCGGGCCGGCGGGCATCCACGTCCAGGTGTTCCCCCACCCGGTTCACGAGCAGCGTCATCTCGTAGGCGATCTGCCCGATGTCGGCTTCCGCCCCGCTGAGCACGCACAGACAGCTTCCGCTGCCGGCCGCGGTGACGAACAGCACCGCGTCGTCGAACTCCACCATCGTCTGCCGCACCCGGCCGGCGCCGAAGTGACGGCCCGAGCCTTTCGCCAGGCTGTGCAGTCCTGAGGAGATGGCGGCGAGGTGCTCGGCGTCCTCGCGCCGCAATCCCGTACTCGCCCCCGTCACCAGTCCGTCGTTGGACAGCACCAGCGCGTGCCGCACATGCTGCACACGCTCGGTCAGGTCGTCCAGCAGCCAGCCAAGTCCCCGGTTCTGCGCCATGGTCCGCTCTCCCCGTGTTTTCCCCGTACGTCGTCTCCCCTGAGGGGGGTCTGTCCGCCAGCCTTCCCCACGGCCGGGCTGCGGGCAAGGAGGATGGGGAGATGGCACAGAAGATGACCGACGAGGAATGGCGGGCGTTCGTCTCCCACGGCACCCGCACGGCGAAGCTCTCGACCGTCCGGGCGGACGGCGGTCCGCACGTGGCGCCGATCTGGTTCCTGCTGGACGGCGACGAGGTCGTGTTCACCACCGGCAAGGGCACGGTGAAGGGGCGCAATCTGGCCCGGGACGGCCGGGTCGCGCTCTGCGTGGACGACGACCGGCCGCCCTTCGGCTTCGTCGTGCTGCAGGGCCGGGCACGGCTGTCGGAGGACCTCGGCGAGTTGCGGCACTGGGCCGCGCGGCTCGGGGCGCGCTACATGGGCGAGGAACGCGCGGAGGAGTTCGGCGCCCGCAACGGCGTCCCGGGTGAGCTCCTGGTCCGGGTCGCCGTCGACAAGGTCCTGGCGCACAAGGGTGTGGCGGACTGAGGCCGGCTTCCCGGTCGCGCGCGTGGCGGCCCGCCGGGTCGCCGCGCGCGGGGTGCCCGAGCCCGGTCCGGCCGGCGCACCGCAGCACCGCCTCTCCCCCGGGCCGCGGGACCGCGCGTCCGCCCGGTACCACGGGCGTCCGCCGCGGGGCCGCTCACGCGGGAGGCGTCCCGGGGCCGTGGTGGCGGGCGTACTCGCGCCGGTGCGGCGCCGGTGCGGGATCATGCGGGGCATGAGCGACGACCACACGCACGTCCAGGAGTTCTTCACCGCCCGCGCCGCCGACTGGGACAGCCGGTTCCCCGACGACGGCCCCGCCTACGCTGCCGCGGTGGCCGAGCTCGGCCTGCGCCCGGGGGACCGCGTACTCGACGCGGGCTGCGGCACCGGACGGGCCCTGCCGCCGCTGCGGGAGGCCGTGGGGCCCGCCGGCCTGGTGCTCGGGGCCGATCTGACGCCGGCCATGCTGGACGCCGCGGTACGGGCCGGGCGGGACCGGGAGGGGCGGCTGCTGCTGGCCGACGTCGCCGCGCTGCCGCTGCGCTCGGGCTCGCTGGACGCGGTGTTCGCGGCCGGTCTGGTCGCGCACCTGCCCCGTCCGGCGGAGAACGTGCGGGAGTTGGCGCGGGTGGTGCGCCCCGGCGGTGTACTGGCTCTGTTCCATCCGATCGGCAGGGCCGCCCTCGCGGCGCGGCAGGGCCGCACCATCACGCCGGACGACCTGCGCGCCGAGCCTCGTCTGCGGCCCCTGCTGGCCGGTGCGGGATGGCGTATGACGTCGTACGTCGACGAGGACGCGCGGTTCCTGGCGCTGGCCGTCCGCGAGGAGTGAATCCGGCCGTCCGGCGGCCACCGCCGTACACGCGTCCGCCGGTGTCCGAGGCGAGGCGTGCCCGGCGCCGGGCACGCCCGCAGAGTTCTCCGTTCGCCGCCGGTCCGCCCCGCGCGGGAACGCGCCCGCGGTCCCGACCGCCGGGAGCACGGCCGGGCGGGCCGGCCGGGCGCGTCGTCACCGCCCGCACCGGGCCGCCCTGGACGCCCCTTTCCGGCCGGCCCCCTCACCCTCGCGCGTGGCACCTTCCGCCGCGGTCCGGCCGGCCGGGACGAGCCCTCGGCTCACTCGGCCGCCGGACCGCCGACGTGGCGCACGGGGCAGCCCCGCACGCCCGGCACCGGACGCGTGCCCAGGTCCTCCAGCCGGTAGCCGTCGGGGTAGCCCTTGATCTCCCAGTTCTGCCGGGCGTAGTGCGGTGCGCGCCGTGGCGGCATCAAGCGCACCGCGCGCCCCCGCAGCCGTACCGCGCGGCGCACCCACGTACGCGTCGCGGGGCTCGGCGGGGTGTAGCGGAAGGCGCGCAGGAGGGAGTCGTCCAGCAGGGCGAAGATGCCGGTGCGCAGCACGGGGGCGAGGGGGCGCGGGTACCAGGAGGTCATCAGGTCGAGTGTGGCGTCGGCGACGCGGCGCGCGCCCGCGTCCCAGCCGAAGTGGGCCTCCTCGTAGGCGTCGAGGCAGGACTCGAACTCCTCGTAGGACTCGGGGAGGTCCTTGATCCCCATGTGCCGTCCCAGCGTGCGGTAGTGGACGGCGCAGGCGACGGTCTCGTGGCGGGACAGCCTGCGCCATCCGTAGGCGTCGATCCACCGCTTGGGCGTCACGACGAAGGTGCACAGGACGTAGCGCATGTCGTCGTTGCCGATGTCGTAGCTGCGGTGCATCTGGTTGATGCGGCGGATCGCCGTGCGGCCCTGCTCGCTGGCGAATCCGTGCTCGACGACGGCGTCGAGGAGCAGGGCGGTGTCGTCGTACCGCTTCTGCGAGCGGTCGGTGAGCTCGGCCGTCCGGGCGAGCAGCCGGCCGATGCTGGGCACGGCGTACGTGCGGTACAGGGCCAGTTCCAGGGCGCGGGTGACGTCCCAGGGGAACTCGTAGGCCGACATGAGCCGGTAGATCTCCGACGCGTCCCGGTACGGGTCCATCCGCCGGATCTGTGCCAGCCGTTCGTAGCGCTTCACCGCACACTGCCCCTTCTGCCTGCCCGGCCTCCAACTCTACGGTGGGGGACAGCCGATGGGTGATCGGCCAGGACAGCGGCACCCGCACAGGGGATGGTGGTCGGCATGTTCGGCAGGGTGGGCAAGGTCTGCGGCAGAATGCGCGGCGCCCGGCGCGCCGAGGAGGTCAGGGAGCCGGAAAGACGGGCGCACAACCTCTTCGAGGCCGCTGCGGCGTATGTGTCGGCGAGCGCGGAGGACGACCAGGAGCGGATCGACGAGGCGGCGGGCTGGGTGTCGCCGGAGGCACTGTCGTTCGGGGTGAACGAGCTGGCGTGCCGGGCCGTCCTCGCACTCGCGCGGGAGCGCGGCGAGTCTCCCCGGACGGTGGCCCGCTCGCTGCTCGGGCTCCCGGGAGCCTGACTCCGGGCGGTCGCCGGGGACGGTCGTTTGGGCCGCGTCCGGCCGTGAAGCCGCAGCTCCGCCGGGATCGGGGCTCGTGACAAGCGCTGTGCCGCCGCACTAGGGTGCCCGCCGTTGGTCGAACCGATGGGGGGAGGCTGGGATGGCCGGGACGGACGAGGACGCCGTCACCGCCGCGGACGACGCGCTCTACGTGCTCACGGCGGTGCTGCTGACGCCGGCGACGTTCCCGAGCGTGCTGGGCGACGACTATCCGGAGGCGTGCGCGGCACTCGGCCTCCCGCCGCTGGCCGACGGCTACGGCCTGGTTCTCGGGCAGGACGGTGACGGCGCCCGGTGGACCGTGGCCGTCGACGACGTCTCCCTGGTCGCCGTGGCCATCGCGTCGTGGGACTGCGGCATGGAGTACGACCTGTCGCCGGACGAGCGCTCGGTGGTCGCCGCCCTGCCCGGCTGGCCCCTCCCGGTCGCCGTGGCGGCACCAGGGGTCCCGGCGCCGCACGATCCCGACCCCCGGGCCGCCGGACGGCCCGCGCTGACACCGCCGGACGAGGACACCTGGGGTCCTGCCCAGCGGCGCCTGGGCGCCGACGAGGTCGCGCTCCAGTGGTCGCTGTGGCGGCAGCAGGTCGAGGCCGCGGCCGTCCCGGCGCCGGACGACGGCTCCGCCGCCGCGGACGGCTCGGGAGGGGAGAGCCCCGGCCGGGCCGCCTCCGGCCGCCAGGGGGTACGGCGGGCCCTTGCGGAGGCCAGGGCGTACCTCGACGCTCCGCCGCCGCTCGGCCGCGTACGGTCGGCGTTCGCTCCCGGCGAGGCGCGCACGCTGCGCGCCGACGGCCCCGGCTGGTCGCTCGTGGCCAGGACCGACGACATCGCCTTCGTCCTGCTCGACGAGGAACCCGGTGAGGTGCTGCCGGTGCTCCGGGGCCCGCAACTGCCGGGCCTGCTCGCGGCGCTCGACAAGCTGGCGGTGCGCCCAGACTGACGGTGGTTCGCCATTGAGCCCGGCCGTGGCCCCTCGCCGGCCACCGGACGAGGACCTGGCAGGCGGGCAGGCGGGCAGGGCCCGACGTCGGGGACACCGCGGTGGTTACGGGCTCGACGCCGCCCCGTCGGCGGCGGACGGGGACCTGTCCCGGGACTGCCCCGTGTCTTCCCACCCCATTCCGCGGCCTTGTTCGCTGTGTTCTGCACCCATGGATGGGGGCGCGGTAGCCCCGCATCATGAGGCGACCCACGGCCCGGCTTCCGCCCGCTGCCCGCTCCGCCCTTCGCAGCCGCGCCGGTCCCCTCGTCGCTGGAGGCCCAGATGCATCTCACCCGCGGTGTCCCCTGCGTGATCGCCGCTCTCGTCGCGGCCACGCTCACCGCCCCGGCCCCGGCCCCGGCCGCGGCCGCCGGCCCGGCGGACGGCGGTGGCGAGCACTGCGCGCGCCAGGAGCGCGTACGGGTACCGGGCGCGGCGCTCCAGCGCAGTACCTGCCTGCCCGACCTGACGACGACCGGCCTCGCGGGCACCCCGTACACCGACCTGGCCGACCAGGCGGGGCTGACCGCGAGCGCCACCCGGACCCCGTCCGGAGTGCCCGGCGTCCAGGTCGACGGCTACTTCCCCGACACCTCCCGCTTCAACGCCACGCACGGCTGGCGGCACGACGCGCAGTTCGTCATCCGGCTGCCCGACCGCTGGAACGGCGGTCTTGTGGTGACCGGCGCTCCGGGCACCCGCAGGCAGTACGCCACGGACAAGGCGATCTCCGACCGGGTCCTGGCACAGGGCTACGCGTACGCGGCGACGGACAAGGGAAACAACGGCGCCGACTTCCACCGGGACGGCCGGCGGCCCGGTGACGCGGTCGCCGAGTGGAACCGGCGGACCACGGAACTCACCCGTGCGGCCCGGCGGGTGGTGGCCCAGCGCTATGGACACGCGCCACGCCGCACCTACATCACCGGCATCTCCAACGGCGGCTATCTGACCCGCTGGCAGTTGGAGAACCATCCGGAGCTGTACGACGGCGGCGTCGACTGGGAGGGCGCGCTGTGGACGGTGCGGGGGCCGAGCCTGCTGACGTCCCTGCCCGTGACGGTGGCCCGGACGCTCGGCTCGGCCGGGGACGAGGATCTGTACGCGGTGGGCTTCGCCCGTGGCTCCGAGTTCCTGTGGCCGTACCACGAGAAGACCTACTGGGGGCTGACGCAGAAGATCTACCGTGCCGAGTTCGACCCCGCGTACGACCCGGGCTGCCCGGGCCCGTCCGCCGGGACCACGCCCGGGCAGATCCTGGCTCCCTGCCCCGCCGACGCGAGGTACGACTACGCGTCGCGTCCCGCGTCCGTCCACCGTGCCGTGGCGCGGGTGTCGCTGACCGGACGCATCGGCAAACCGCTGATCACCCTGCACGGCGACCTCGATGCCCTGCTGCCGAAGGCCGCCGATTCCGACGAGTACGCGCGCATGATCGACCGGAGCGGGCGGGGCCTGCTGCACCGCTACTACACGATCCGGGGCGGGACGCACGTCGACGGGCTCTACGACACCCACCCGGACCGGCTGCGGCCGATCCTGCCGTGCTACCGCTCGGCTTTCGACGCGCTGACCGGGTGGGTGGAGCGGGGCACCCCGCCGCCCGCGGACCGGACGGTCGCCAGGCCCGCGGACGGCGACCTCGTCGACACGTGCGACCTGGACGCCGGCGCGCTCGCGGAGCCGCGTTAGCGTTCAGCGGCGCAGCTCCTTGCGGTGCACCCGGCGCAGTCTGCGCCGCTGCGAGGGGTCCAGCGCGAGGTACGCGGCGGCCGGGACTCCCAGGACGATCAGAAGCGCGGCCCACCAGGGCAGCCAGATCAGCAGGATGATCCCGGCCGCCACGCTCCCCGCGGCGATCTTGGCGTTCTTCGACATGGTGTCGCCTCCTCCGCGGCCCTCGCCGCTGTCTGTACGGAAAAACGGGACCGCGCGCGCCGCGGTTCCGGACCGTGTCCCTGAGACATCCCCGAGGTGACCCCGGTTCGTCCCTGAGAGGCAGCCGGCGACTCCCCTGCGGAGGGGCACCGGGACCCCTCCCCGTGCATAGTGACCCACAGCACACCCTCACTACACCCAGGGAGCCGCGAAATCCGGTACCCTCGGCCACTCCACGCCCGGTAGTCAAATTTGAGGAATGGTCATCGCCGCGCAGACGACTTCCCCGGCACCACTCCACGAGACACCCTCCGCACCTCTCCCCCACCTCTCCGAACTGGCCCGGTGCTGCGCCGTGTTCCTGCCCGGCGACCCCGCCCGCACCGGCACCGTCTCCTTCTGGCGGCCGGACGGCGGACCGCTTCCGGCCGTCCCCTCGGGGTCCATGACCGAGGCGACGGTCGTCGTGCCCGGCGGCGACGGCGTCGAGCCGGTCCTCGTCCCCGCGGTCCTGCTGCCGGTACGCGCCGCCCTTCCCGTCCTCACGCGCGCGCGTGCCTGCGGGTACGGGCACCGCGCGGCCGTCTTCTGGGGGACCGTCGCCGTGCACGCCCTGCACCTCGTGGCACGCGGGCTGCTGCTGCCCGGGCTGTCCCCGGGCGGCCACGACGCCTGGCGTGCGGGCCCGCTGGGCGCCGAGGAGACAGAACTGCTCCGTCACTTGGCCGCCGCGATGCCACCGGAGGCACACGCCGTTCCGGTGGACGACGCCCGGCCTCTGCGGCTGCCCGACCCGGAGGCACTGGTGCGCGCCTTCCTGGACGCCGTGGCCGACACCCTGCCTCGCTCCCCCGCAGCGCCGCTCGCGGCGGGCGGGCCCGCCTACGCGGCCCCGGAGCCTCGGCGCCTGCCGGGCCTGAGGGCCTGGGCGGACGACGTGGCGGCCGAACACGACGCGGGCGTGCGCCTGTCGCTGCGGATCGAGGTGCCCGGCCTGACGGCCGACGGCACGGAGGACGCCGCGTTGTCCTTCCGGGCCGTGCCGCAGGTGCACAGCGTCCGTGATCCCGCGCTCGTGGCGGACGCCGCCGACGTGTGGGCCGGCACCGCGGGCGACGCCTTCGGGCCGCTCGCGCGCAGGGCCGCCCTGCGGGCCCTGGGCCGTGCGGCACGTGCCTGGCCGCCGCTCGGCCCCCTGCTGTCGGCCGCCGTGCCGGACGCCGTCGAACTGGCCGGCGAAGAGGTCGGTGACCTGCTGGGGGCGGGCGCCCGGGCCCTGGCCGGCGCCGGGGTCGAGGTCCACTGGCCGCGGGAGGTGGCTCGCGGCCTGACCGCCCGCGCGGACGTCGGACCGGCCGGCGACGGCTCCGGACCGGATCGCGGTGCCGCCGGGGGGCCGTCGTTCCTGTCCGCCGACGCGCTGGTCACCTTCCACTGGCGGTTCGCGCTGGGCGACCGGCAGCTCACGCGGGAGGAGCTCGACCGTCTCGCGGAGGCCAGCCGTCCGCTCGTGCGGCTGCGGGACCGGTGGGTCCTGGTCGACCCCGAGGAGGCACGCCGCGCCCGGGCACGGCAGGACCGCCGGATGACGGCCGTCGACGCGCTCGCCGCCGCGCTGACCGGGTCGGCGGAGGTCGACGGCGACCGGGTCGAGGTACGGCCCACCGGGTGGCTGGCGGCCCTGCGGGACCGGCTCGCCGAGCCGGAGGCACAGCCGCCCGTGGAACAGCCCGCCGCCCTCGCCGCGACACTGCGGGACTACCAGCGCCGGGGCCTGGGCTGGCTGGCCCGCATGACGTCGTCGGGCCTGGGCTGCTGCCTCGCCGACGACATGGGCCTCGGCAAGACGGTGACGCTGATCGCCCTGCACCTGCACCGGCAGACCGACGCCTCGGCCGCCGGGCCGACCCTGGTGGTCTGCCCGGCGTCCCTGATGGGCAACTGGCAACGGGAGATCGAGAAATTCGCGCCGGGCACGCCGGTGCGCCGCTTCCACGGTGCCCGGCGCGACCTGGAGCGACTCGCCGACGGCGAGTTCGTCCTCACCACGTACGGCACGATGCGCCTGGACGCGCCGCGGCTCGCCGAGGTGGCCTGGGGCCTGGTCGTCGCGGACGAGGCACAGCACGTGAAGAACCCCTACTCGGCGACGGCACGGCAACTGCGCACCATCGGCGCACGCGCGCGCGTGGCGCTCACCGGCACGCCGGTGGAGAACGACCTGTCGGAGCTGTGGGCCGTCCTGGACTGGACGACCCCGGGCCTGCTCGGCCGGCTCGGCACCTTCCGCAGCCGATATGCACAGGCCGTCGAGAGCGGCCGGGACCCGGCCGCCGCCCAGCGTCTGGCACGGCTGGTACGGCCGTTTCTGCTGCGGCGCCGCAAGTCCGATCCCGGGATCGCGCCGGAACTGCCGCCGAAGACCGAGACCGATCACGCCGTGTCGCTCACCCCGGAGCAAACGGCTCTGTACGAGGCGGTGGTCCGCGAGGCGCTCGCGGAGATCGCCGGCACCGACAGCATGGCCCGGCGCGGTCTGATCGTGAAGCTGCTCACCGGGCTGAAGCAGATCTGCAATCACCCGGCGCAGTACCTGAAGGAGGACCGTCCGGTGATCCCCGGCCGGTCGGGGAAACTGGAGCTTCTCGACGAGCTGCTCGACACCATCCTCGCCGAGGGCAAGAGCGTGCTGGTCTTCACCCAGTACGTGGCGATGGCACGCCTCCTGGAACGGCACCTGGCGACCCGGGGCACGGCGTCGCTGTTCCTGCACGGCGGGACGCCCGTCACCGAGCGGGAGGCGCTGGTCGAACGCTTCCAGAGCGGCGAGGCCCCCGTGTTCCTGCTGTCGCTGAAGGCGGCGGGCACCGGGCTGAACCTGACCCGCGCGGAGCACGTCGTGCACTACGACCGCTGGTGGAACCCGGCCGTCGAGGCGCAGGCGACCGACCGCGCCTACCGCATCGGCCAGACCCGCCCCGTGCAGGTGCACCGGCTGGTCGCGGAGGGCACCGTGGAGGACCGTATCGCCGCGCTGCTGTCCCGCAAGCGGGAACTGGCCGACGCGGTGCTCGGCTCGGGCGAGGCGGCGCTCACCGAGCTGACGGACGCGGAACTGGCCGAACTGGTGGCGCTGCGGGAGGGGACGCGATGACGGCGACGAGTCGGTACGGCGATGACACGGAGCGCACCTTCACCGCGCTGCCTCCCGCGCGGGGGCGGGGTTTCGCACGGACCTGGTGGGGCCGCGCGTGGCTGCGGGCGCTGGAGGAGACCGCGCTGGACGCCCAGCAGGTCAAGACGGGCAGCCGGCTCGCGCGCGCGGGAGCGGTCGGCGCGGTCTCCGTCCGTCCGGGACGCATCACGGCCGTGGTCCGGGACCGGGACGGCACGGCCCACCGGGCCGACGTGCTGCTGGAGGAGCTGTCCGGCGAACAGTGGGACCGCTTCACCGGCATGGCGGCCGAACGGGCCGGGCACGTCGCGGCGCTCCTGGAGCGCGAGATGCCGCCGCACCTGGTCGAGGACGCGGCGGCGGCCGGGATCGAGCTGCTGCCGGGCCTGGGTGACCTGGAACCGGAATGCGGCTGCGGCGCCTGGGACCACTGCGGGCACACGGCGGCGCTGTGCCATCAGGTGGCACGGCTGCTGGACCAGGACCCCTTCGTCCTGCTGCTGATGCGGGGACGCGGCGAGCAGGCCGTACTGGACGCCCTCCAGGCGCACGGCCGCGCGGCTGCCGGGGAGAAGGCCCCCCGGGCCGGGGGCGTGGACGCCGCCGACGCCTACGCGACGGGGTCGTTGCTGCCTCCGCTGCCCCCGGCGCCCGAGCTGCCGCGGGAGCCGGGCGTTCCCCGGTCCCTGGACACCGGGGCCGCGCCCCCGCCCGGGATCGACACCGGCGCGCTGGCCCTGCTGGCCTCCGGGGCGGCGGCACAGGCGCACGGACTGCTCGCCGGGGCGCTGCGGCCCGGGCACGCGCAGAGCGCGCCGGAGGCGGAGCTGACGCTCGCCCAGGACGCGGTGCGGCTGGCCGCGGGCGATCCGGGGCCGTCCGCGGCGGCTCGCCTGGCCGACGGGTCGGGGCGGGACGGGGAAGCCATGGCCGCGGCGGTACGCGCGTGGCGGCACGGTGGCGCGGCCGCGCTGTCCGTGCTGGAGGAGGAGTGGGTGGTGGAGGGCGCCGCGCTGGCACGCGCGCGTACCGCCCTGGAATCGGCGTGGGACGAGGGCGAGCGCCCGTCGCTGCGGATGCGGGCCAACCGGTGGACGGTCGTCGGTGCGCCCCGCCAGCTCCGTCTGGGCCGCGACGGCCGCTGGTGGCCCTACCGCCGGGAAGGAGACCGCTGGCTTCCCGCGGGAGACCCGGCCCACGACCCCGCTTCGGCCCTGGCCTCGCCCGGGCTCGCGGCGGGGGACGGCGAGCCGTGACGCCCGAGTCCGGTGGCCGGCGCGTTCCGGCGGACGTGCCGCCGGAAATCGCCGGACGGAAGGCGCCGCGCCCGGTGTCCGCTACGGCTTCATCGAGCCCCTGCGCCGCAGCAGGGGCAGCACGTGGTCCGTGACGGCGGGAGCCAGCCGGAGCTCGGGCACCTCCCCGGAGATCCAGCGGAGGCGGGCCAGTTCGGCCGCGGGCCGGGGCGGCCGGTCGATGCGCGCTTCGAACAGGGTCAGGCGCATCGGCACGCCCTCCAGGGCGGCCACGGAATCGATGTGGGCCAGCAGCCGCGGCTCGAGCGGCTCGACGCCCAGTTCCTCGTCGAGCTCACGGCACAGCGCCTCCAGCGGCGCCTCGCCCGCGTCGGGCTTGCCCCCGGGGAGGTAGAACACGTCCGGGGCCGCCTGCTTGCTCACCACCAGCAGGCGTCCCTCCTGGACGATCGCGGCCGCCACGACCGCCAGCGGTGCGTCGTGGTCCGCGCCCCGGGCCACGACGGCTCCGGCCTCTTGTGTCATGCCCGCCATCCTCCCAGGTGAGCGCGGGGCGAGCGCAGGGGCCCCGGACGGGCGGCCGTACCGGGACCGTCACCGGCACCGCAGGCACTGGAGGGACCGCGGGCAGCACCGGCCGCCGGTGGCGCCGGACGGCTCCATGGGCGCGCCCGGGCCCCGTGCGGACGTCCGCACGGGGCCCGGGCGCGGGAGCCGGTCGCGCACGCCGGGCCTGCGCGACCGGGCAGCGGCGGGCGGCAACCCGCGCGGGCTAGCCCCGCGCCCCCAGCAGGTGGTCCATCGCGAGCTGGTCGAGGCGCTCGAAGGCCATGCCACGGGCGGCGGCGGCATCGACGTCGAACTCCTCGAAGGCGGCACGGTCGGCGAGCAGGGCCTGGAGCCCGTCGGCGGCGGTGGGCTGTGCCAGCTCGTCCAGGCGCGCGGCCCGCAGCGCCTCCTGCACCTCGGGGTCGGCGCGGAAGGCCGCCGCCCGCTCCTTCAGGATCAGGTAGTTGCGCATGCAGCCCGCCGCGGACGCCCACACGCCGTCGGTGTCCTCGGTCCGCGGCGGCTTGAAGTCGAAGTGCCGCGGCCCCTCGTATCCGGCGCTCTCCAGCAGGTCCACGAGCCAGAAGGCGGCCCGCAGGTCGCCGGCGCCGAAGCGCAGGTCCTGGTCGTACTTGATGCCGGACTGGCCGTTGAGGTCGATGTGGAACAGCTTGCCGGCCCACAGCGCCTGCGCGATGCCGTGCGGGAAGTTCAGCCCGGCCATCTGCTCGTGGCCGACCTCCGGGTTGACGCCGTACAGCTCCGGCCGCTCCAGCCGCTCGATGAACGCCAGCGCGTGGCCCACGGTGGGCAGCAGGATGTCGCCACGCGGCTCGTTCGGCTTCGGCTCGATCGCGAACCGCAGGTCGTAGCCCTGGGACGTGACGTACTCGCCCAGCAGGTCGAAGGCTTCCTTCATCCGGTCGAGCGCCGCGCGGACGTCCTTGGCGGCACCGGACTCGGCGCCCTCCCGGCCGCCCCAGGCCACGTACACCTTCGCGCCCAGCTCGACCGCGAGGTCGATGTTCCGGATCGTCTTGCGCAGCGCGTAACGGCGCACGTCGCGGTCGTTCGCGGTGAACGCGCCGTCCTTGAAGACCGGGTGCGTGAAGAGGTTGGTGGTGGCCATCGGCACCTTCATGCCGGTGGCGTCCAGCGCCTGCCGGAACCGCTTGACGATCGCCTCCCGCTCCGTCTCCGAGGAGCCGAACGGGATCAGGTCGTCGTCGTGGAAGGTGACGCCGTAGGCGCCGAGCTCGGCCAGACGCTGCACGGTCTCGACCGGGTCCAGTGCCTGCCGGGTGGCATCACCGAAGGGATCCCGTCCCTGCCAGCCGACGGTCCACAGACCGAAGGTGAACCTGTCGTCGGGGGTGGGCTGGTAGTTCATGGCGCGGCTCCTCGCTCTGCGACTATTTCGTCATGGCCGTTTACAAATTAGTATGCGGACGCATTCCTGGGAAGGGACACGTCGCCCCCGAAGGAGTGATGTCCGGATCGTCCCGGTCCGGACGCCCGTAGAAGCCGGGGCCCCGCACGGGTGCCCGGGTCAGATCCCGCTGAGCCGCGGAAGAGGGAGAAACCCGATGTCAGCAGCCGAGGGTCCGCTCGTCGTCGGCGTGGACTCGTCCACCCAGTCCACCAAGGCGCTGGTCGTCGACGCGGCCACCGGACAGGTGGTCGCGAGCGGCCACGCGCCGCACACCGTGTCCTCCGGTACCCACCGGGAGAGCGACCCCCGCCAGTGGTGGGACGCCCTGTGCGAGGCCCTGCGCCAGTGCGGGGACGCGGCGCACCGGGCCGCCGCGGTGTCGATCGGCGGGCAGCAGCACGGCCTGGTCACCCTGGACGACCGGGGTGAGCCGGTCCGTCCGGCGCTGCTGTGGAACGACGTGCGGTCGGCGCCGCAGGCGCGCCGGCTGACCGAGGAGCTGGGCGGCGCGACGTTCTGGGCCGAGCGCACCGGGCTCGTCCCGGCCGCGTCGTTCACGGTCACGAAGTGGGCCTGGCTGGCCGAGAACGAGCCGGAGGCGGCCCGCGCCACCAGGGCCGTTCGCCTCCCCCACGACTACCTCACCGAGCGCCTGACCGGCCAGGGGACCACCGACCGCGGTGACGCCTCCGGCACCGGCTGGTGGGCCTCCGGCACCGAGGCGTACGACGAGGAGATCCTCGCGCGCGTGGGGCTCGATCCGGCGCTGCTGCCGCGTGTGGTCCGGCCCGGCGAGGTGGCGGGCACCGTAGGCGACCGTCACGACCTGCCGTTCGCCGAGGGCACCCTGGTCGCGCCCGGCACGGGGGACAACGCCGCCGCCGCGCTGGGGCTCGGGCTGCGCCCCGGCATGCCGGTGATGAGCCTGGGCACCTCGGGCACGGTCTACGCGGTGTCGCGGCACCGGCCCGCCGACCCGAGCGGCACCGTGGCGGGTTTCGCCGACGCCCGCGGCGACTGGCTGCCCCTGGCGTGCACCCTGAACTGCACCCTCGCCGTCGACCGCGTGGCCGCCCTGCTCGGCCTGGACCGCGAGGCGGTCGAACCGGGCACGGGCGTCACCCTCCTGCCCTACCTGGACGGCGAGCGCACCCCGAACCTGCCGCACGCCTCCGGCCTGCTGCACGGTCTGCGCCACGACACCACCGCCGGCCAGCTCCTGCAGGCGGCCTACGACGGAGCCGTCCACTCGCTGCTCGGCGCGCTCGACCTGGTCCTCGACAAGGACGCGGATCCGTCCGCGCCCCTGCTGCTGATCGGCGGCGGCGCCCGCGGCAGGGCCTGGCAGGAGACCGTCCGGCGGCTGTCGGGGCGACCGGTCCAGATTCCCGAGGCCAGGGAACTGGTCGCGCTCGGGGCCGCCGCGCAGGCGGCCGGTCTGCTGACGGGAGAGGACGCGGCCGAGGTCGCCCGGCGCTGGAACACCACCGCCGGCCCGGTCCTGGACGCGGTGGAACGGGACGAGGCGACGCTGGCCAGGATCGCCGGGGTAGTCTCCGACGCGGCCCCGCTGCTGGAACGGGGCACGGACACCCAGTGACCATCCCGGCCCCGCCGCCGACGGGGGCGGGGCCGCAGACGGCACCGACCGAGGACTGACGCCAGGCATGACCGCACCCCCGCACGAGGCACACCCGGCCGGCCCCGGACGCGCGCTGCCGGACACCCAGCAGGGCATGCGCCGCCGCAACCTCGCCCGGGTGATGCACGCTGTCAGCGCCGAGGGCCCCCTGTCCCGGGCGGCCGTCGCCTCACGGATCGGCCTCACCCGGGCGGCGGTGTCCACCCTCGTGGACGAGCTGATCCGCACGGGGCTGCTGGAGGAGCTCGGCCCCGAGCGTCCCGGGCGGGTGGGCCGCCCCGGGTCGGCCCTCGCCGTCAGCGCACGCGGTCCCGCGGGTCTCGGCGCCGAGGTCGGCGTCGACCACCTGGCGGTCTGCGCGGTCGACCTGCGCGGCCGGGTGCGCGCGCGGGCCGTGCGGTACGGCACCCACCGCGGCCGCTCACCGGAACCGGTGATCGAGCAGCTCGCCGCACTGGTGCGGCGGGTCGTCGCCGAGGCGGAGGGAGAGGGCCTGTGGCCGGCCGGGCTCGCCGTGGCGGTGCCGGGCCTGGTGGCCCGGGACGCCCGGACCGTCGTACGGGCCCCGAACCTCGACTGGCACGACGCCGATCTGAGTGCCCTGCTGCCCGCGGACATACCGCTGACGGTGGACAACGAAGCCAACTTCGGCGCCCTCGCCGAACTCTGGCTCGGCGAGGGCACGCCGCGGGACTTCCTGCATGTGTCGGCCGAGATCGGCATCGGTGCCGCCGTCGTCGTCGACGGGCTCCTGCTGCGCGGAACCCGTGGCTTCGCGGGCGAGCTGGGGCACGTGCCGGTGTGGCCCGACGGTCCCGCCTGCGCCTGCGGGGGGCGCGGCTGCCTGGAGCAGTACGCCGGCGAGAAGGCGGTGCTGCGCGCGGCCGGTCTGGAGCCGGGCGAGGGACGGGTCGGCCTGCTGGCCCAGCGGGCCGAAGCGGGGGACGAGGAGGTCCGGCGTGCCCTGCGCGCGGCGGGCACGGCGCTCGGCATCGCCCTGACGGGAGCCGTCAACCTGCTCGACCCGGAGGCCGTGGTCCTCGGCGGCGCACTGGCCGGGCTCGCCCCCTGGCTGCTGCCCGCCCTCCGGGACGAACTGGCCCGGCGCACGGCCGGCCCGGCCTGCCCCGTGTCGGTGTCGGAACTCGGGCCCGAGGGACCGCTGCTGGGCGCCGCGCACGCGGTGGTGCGGGCGGTGCTGGACGATCCGGCGGCCGTGGCGGAACGCGGCTGAACCCGGCTTCGCCGGCCCGCGCCTCGGCAGCCCCCCTCGTCCCTCTTGTCACCGGATCGAGTGAGCGAGTTGTCCACAACTCCCCGATCGTCCACGGATCCGGGCCGTCGCCTTCTGCCCAACGGCCGGTCGCCGTAACGTGATCCGCGAGAACGCACCGGCGACGGCCCGACCCCCGCCGGCCCCTCGTCAGAACGGAGCCGTGCAGCGATGAGCGCCCCCCGCATCCTGACCGTACGTCCCCGACCGGGCGAATACGCCTGGACGTTCGGCGGGGCACCGCCCGTCGCGCGCATCGCCCCGGGCACGGTCCTGGACCTGTACACCGAGGACTGCTTCGCCGGGCGGGTGCGGTCCGAGAAGGATTTGGTGTCCGAGGTCTGCGAGTTCCCCTTCCTCAACCCCCAGACCGGCCCCTTCCACGTGGAGGGCGCGGAGCCCGGGGACACCGTCGCCGTGCACTTCGTGTCGATCGAGCCGGCCCGGGACTGGGCCGCGTCGACCACGGTGCCCCTGTTCGGCGCGCTCACCTCCACCCACACCACGGCCACGCTCCAGCCGCCGCTGCCCGAGAGGGTCTGGATCTGGCAACTGGACCGCGCCCGGCGTACGGCGATGTTCCGGGCGCGCGACAGCGACATCAAGGTGGAGCTGCCCCTGGACCCCATGCACGGCACGGTGGGCGTGGCCCCCGCCCACCTGGAAGTGCGCTCGGCCCTGGTGCCCGACGCGCACGGCGGCAACATGGACACACCCGAGATGCGGGCCGGGGTCACCTGCTATCTCGGGGTCAACGTCGAGGGTGCGCTGCTCAGCCTCGGAGACGGGCACGCACGGCAGGGCGAGGGAGAGACCTGCGGGGTCGCCGTGGAGTGCGCGATGAACACGGTGGTGATCGTCGAGCTGCTGAAGGGCCTGGCCACGCCCTGGCCCCGCATCGAGTCCGACACCCACATCATCTCGACCGGCTCGGCACGCCCGCTGGAGGACGCCTTCCGCATATCGCAACGGGACCTGGTGCAGTGGCTGGTGCGCGACTACGGGTTCAGCGAGCTGGACGCCTACCAGTTCGCGCCCCAGACCGCCGAGTCCCCGCTGGCCAACGTCTGCGATGCCAACTACACGTGCGTGGCCAAACTCCGCAAGCAGTGGCTGCCCGCACGCGAGACGCACCGCGGGGTGCACGCACGGCTGCGCGAGGTGGCGGCCACGCTGCGGAGCTGACCGCGTCCCCGCCGGCGGCGCGAGCCGCCCCGCCCATCACCGGCCACCGGCCCCGCACACGCACCGCACCTGCACCCGCACCCGTGCGCACCCCGCACCCGCACCCTGCCTGCGCCCGAAAGGCACCGGCAGCCCGGCCCACCGCGTACGGAGCACGAGAGGCACCGGTAACCCACCCACCCAGGACCAGCGAAAGGCAATCGCATGGACCGAACACCACCGCTGCCCGGCAGGCGGCGGCTCCTGATGGGCGCCGCGCTCGCCACCGTCCCCCACGCCCTGCTCTCCGCCCCACGGGCCGGCGCGAGACCCCAGGCCGTCGACCGCCCGGGCGCCGAGTGGCAGCCGGCGAGCCCCTCCAACTACACGGTGGCCAACCGCCCCACCAGCCACCGCCTCGACCACGTCGTCATCCACGTCACGCAGGAGACCTACGCCGACACCCTGTCCATCTTCCGCGACCCGCAGCGGAGGGTGTCCGCGCACTACGTCGTCCGGTCCGCCGACGGGCATATCGCTCAGTGCGTCCGCGAGGCGGACATCGCCTGGCACGCGGGGAACTGGGACTACAACACGCGCAGCATCGGGATCGAACACGAAGGCTGGGTGGACCGCCCGGCGTACTTCACCCACGCCCTCTACGAGCAGTCGGCCCGGCTCACCGCGGCGATCTGCGCCGCGTACGGCATACCCAAGGACCGGGCGCACATCATCGGGCACCACGAGGTACCGGGGAGCGACCACACGGACCCCGGCCCGTACTGGGACTGGACCCGGTACATCAGACTCGTCAACCTGCTCGCCTGATCCCGACGCCGCGCGCGGAGGCTTCCGTGTCATCGTCGCGGCCCCGGCAGTGACCACGACCGCCACCAGCCGCCGGTGAACGGGGATGCGACCCACGGACGCGGCTCGCCAGCGCGTCCGTGTTCTCCCGCTCCGGAATCTCGGCCGGAGGAGTGGTGAACGGGCAAGGGCGGTGATCGGACACCTGGCTCATCGGGGCGCCTTCGGCCCAAAGGTCCGCGGATCGTAGTATCGGGTGATCTCGTGGGGGAGGTTGGGGGAGGTCGTGATGGGCAGCAGGCAGCGCCCTGGCACACCGACACTGGAGGAGGTGGCCGCCCTCGCCGGTGTGGGGCGCGGAACGGTCTCGCGTGTCATCAACAACGCGGCGGGTGTCAGGGACTCCACCCGCCGTGCCGTACAGCGCGCCATCGCGGAGCTGGGCTATGTGCCCAATCTCGCGGCCCGTTCCCTGGCCGGGCGGCGCGCGGACGCCGTGGCGCTGGTCATGACGGAGCCGGACTGGCAGAAGTTCAGCGATCCGTTCTTCGCGGAGGCCGTCCGGGCCGTCGGTGACGCACTGGCCGACACCAAGGTGCAGTTGCTGCTCACCCTGGTCCGCACCGACGCGGACCGGCGGCGCTTCGTGGAGTACGCGCGGGGCGGCCGGGTCGACGGAGTCCTGCTGATGTCCGTGCACGCCGAGGACACCCTGCCCGACATGCTCGCCGATGCCGGTCTGCCCACCGTGATGCTGGGGCGGCGCTCGGCCGACGAGACGGTCACCTACGTGGACGCGGACAACGCCGGTGGCGCACGCAGCGCGGTGGCACACCTGTTGAACCGTGGCCGAGCCGCGATCGCGACGATCACCGGACCGCTCGACATGTACGTCGCCCAGTGCCGGTTGCGCGGCTACCGCGAGGCCCTGGAGAGGGCAGGAGTCGAGATCAAGCCCACGTGGGTCGTGGAGGGCGACTTCACCGAGGAGAGCGGGCGCCGCGCGATGGCCGAGCTCATCGACCGGGACCCCGGGATCGACGCCGTCCTCGCCGCGTCGGACTCCATGGCCGCCGGAGCGCTGAGCGTCCTGCGCTCCACGGGACGCCGGGTGCCGGAGGACGTGGCGGTGATCGGTTTCGACGACTTTCTGCGGGCCCGGCACACCGAGCCCAAGTTGACGACCGTGCGGCAACCGCTGGAGGAGATCGGCCGGACCATGGTGCGCTTGCTCCTGGAGGAAATGGAGGACTCCGCGGTGGCGTGGCGGCACGTCATCCTCCGTACGGAACTGGTGCTCCGAGACTCGGCCTGAGCCGCCCTCAGGGCTTCCGCCCTCCCTCCTTCCAGCCTTCGGCCCTTCGGCCCTTCGTCCTTCCGACCCTCGACCTTCCGACCCTCGACCTTTCGGCCTTCGATCTTCCGGCCTTCCGGTCTTCCGGTCTTCCGGTCTTCCGACCTCCAGCCTTCCGACGGTCGGTCGTCCGGTCGTCCGGCTTGAGGTTCTTCAACTCCATGCTTCCGCCTTGCCCCTTGACACGCCTGGCGGCTGCTGGCTTCATGACGAACAGGTGGGAGCGCTCCCACCCTCTCGTCGTTCCCCGCTCCCTCCACCCCACCGCCCTTCACGGCTCCGAAC
>NZ_WYCT01001003.1 GCF_011008945.1 Streptomyces harenosi | reverse complement strand
GCAAATAGCCGTAACGCAAGCGCAATGGCCTGCGCCAGTGACTCGTGCGTGACGGCATCGAACTGGATGCCGGTCGCCACCCCGGCGTCGAGTGCGGCGGCATTGGCGTGGATCACGGTGTCCGCCAGCCCGCCGGTGCGCGCGACGACCGGCACGCAGCCATAGGCAAGGCCATAGAGCTGGGTCAGCCCGCACGGCTCGAACCGCGACGGGATCAGGATCGCGTCCGCCCCGCCCTGCATCAGATGCGACAGCGCCTCGTCGTAACCGATCCGCACCCCGATCCGGCCGGGGTGGCGCGCCGCCGCCTCCTGAAAGGCATGTTCGAGCCATGCATCGCCCGACCCGAGCAACGCCAGCCGTCCGCCGCCCGCGACCAGCGCGTCAAGCGAGTCGGCGA
>NZ_WYCT01001002.1 GCF_011008945.1 Streptomyces harenosi | reverse complement strand
GAGACAGCGACCCTGCTGTGGGAGGCGGCCTCGCTGCCCGCGGACCGGCTGGTCGAAGCCGCCGACGCGCTCCGGGCGGCCGGACGCGGGGCCGACGCCGAGCAGATCCTGCGGCAGGGAGTGGCGCGGCCCGTCGCCGAACTCGGCCGGGCCGCGCTCGAACTGGCCGCCCAGGGCCGCCACCGCGCGGCGCGGGCATGGCTCGACGCCTGCGTGCGCGTCCGCACCCCGCAGGACGCGGCCGGCAGCGCCGCGCCCGATCCGGGGCGGCTGGTCCCGCTCCTGCTGGAGGCCGCCCGCGGCGTCTCGGGGGAACGCCACCGGGACCTCGCGCACGCCCTGCGCGTCGCCGGGTTCACCGTCTGACGGGCGCTCCCGCGTCCGGCGCGCCCCGCCCGCCC
>NZ_WYCT01001001.1 GCF_011008945.1 Streptomyces harenosi | reverse complement strand
GAGATCGATTCGGGCAGCAGTACGCCGTTGATGCGGTACTGCAGGTTCGCGTGGTCGCCGCGCACGTGCACGCCACCGTAGGAATCCTGGACCACGCCCGGAGCCTGCAGCAGCACCTGGCTGAGCGGCGCGGAGGCACCCAGCGGCTGCTTCTGGATGTCCTCGGCGGTGATCTGGTACTGGCTGCTGCCGATGTCCGGCGACAGCGCATTGCGGGCCTGGTCGAGCTGGGCGCTGACAGTGACCGTGTCGAGGTCCTTCACGGGAGCGGCGGCATCGGCGGCCATAGCGAGGGTGGGCAGACTGGCCAGGGTCAGGGCGAAGGTAATGCCGGTAGCGAGCAGGGAGGGCTTCATGGCAGATAGGCTGTGGAAGGGGCCGACGGGGACGGAGTGTTACTT
>NZ_WYCT01001000.1 GCF_011008945.1 Streptomyces harenosi | reverse complement strand
AAGCCGTATTTTCCCCGCTGACTTTTCTTGTCAGCTAACGTAAAACTTACCAGATAGCGTCCAGGTAACTTTTGGAAAATAGCTTCAGGATTGCGGGTGAAACAATGCCCCTGAATTCGACTGGTTCTGACCTCCCTCGCGAAGAAAATAAACACAATGATCACGGCATTCTTGCTGAAGCTAAGGCCGCGGCCTCAAAGCTGGCCGATGAGTGCTATGAACATCCCTGGGTAGCTGGAGCTGCGGTTGCCACTGCGGCGGTAGGTGTGGGCCTGGCGGCCCGTGGTCAGATTTCCGTGTTGCGTAACATGGGCAAAGACGTACTTCTCATTGAAGACACTCCCTTTATGGGAAAAGCCTTCAAATCGCAGCTTGAGGCCGAAGGTCACAGAGTTACCTGG
>NZ_WYCT01000999.1 GCF_011008945.1 Streptomyces harenosi | reverse complement strand
CTCGCAGACACTGGAGTGGCGCCAGGACGATGCGCGCCTGGCATTGCGTTCGAGCGAAGGCCAGGTGCGCGTGGAAGCCGCCGGCCCGGAAGCCCGCTTCGGCGTGCGCAGCGGCGATCGCATCCTGCGGGTGGATGACACCACCGTACGCAGGATCGAGCATCTTGCCGAGGCCCTGCGGCGTTCAAGCGCCGCCAGGGCCTATCTCCTGCTGCAGCGCGACAGGCAGGAACTGACGGTCGCGGTGGACGCCGCTGCCTGGCGCAGGGCGCTGGTCGCTCCGCCTCCGCCAGCACCGCCACCGCCGCCGCCCCGACGCTGAGCCCGCCGCCCCGACGGCTACGGGTTTGGCTATGCTTGATGGGTGGCGCCGGGCTCTCCCGGCGTATGGACACGAACAC
>NZ_WYCT01000998.1 GCF_011008945.1 Streptomyces harenosi | reverse complement strand
GCGCTATTCTGCAAGGCCCGATTCGCAGGTGCCGACATGCTGAAAGTGATCGCCGAGGATTTCATCCATCCCGATGCGGTGGACACCGTGCTTCCCCTGTACCGGGAGCTGGTGGCGTGCACGCTGCGCGAGCCGCGCTGCCTCGGCTATGAACTGTTCGTCGACCAGAAGGATCCGGGCCACTTCATCTTCATCGAGCTGTGGCCCGACCGCGCCGCGCTCGACCTGCACTGTGCCAGCGAACACTTCCAGCGCCTGGTGCCACAGATCAATGCCTTCCAGTGTGCGCCGTGCCGGTTCCTGCTGATGGATGCCGTACGGGTGTAGTGCCTGCAGCGGGATGCACATGATCGCTGCGGCCATGCCGCCACAGCAACAGGCAGGCCGCAACCGTGCAGGAC
>NZ_WYCT01000997.1 GCF_011008945.1 Streptomyces harenosi | reverse complement strand
GTGTATAAGAGACGGATCTGGAGGGGTATGCGCTGACGGGTGTGTCGGGGAGTGTGTTGTCGGGGCGGTTGTCGTACACGTTCGGGTTGGAGGGGCCGGCGGTGACGGTGGACACGGCGTGTTCGTCGTCGTTGGTGGCGTTGCATCTGGCGTGTCAGTCGTTGCGGTCGGGTGAGTCGGATCTGGCGTTGGCGGGGGGTGTGACGGTGATGTCGACGCCGGGGGCGTTCGTGGAGTTCTCGCGGCAACGGGGTCTGTCGGTGGACGGGCGGTGCAAGGCGTTCGCGGCGGCGGCGGACGGGGTGGGGTGGTCCGAGGGTGTGGGTGTGTTGTTGGTGGAGCGGTTGTCGGATGCGCGGCGGCTGGGGCATCGGGTGTGGGCGGTGGTGCGGGGGAGTGCGG
>NZ_WYCT01000996.1 GCF_011008945.1 Streptomyces harenosi | reverse complement strand
GCCTGCAGTCGGCGCAGGCCAGCGCCGATTGGCCGCGCTACGGGCGCGCGATGCGGCAGTTGATCGACAAGTACATCCGCACCATCGAACAGCATTCGCCGGATGGGCAACCCGAAAGCCTGCGCCTGTCCGAGCAGCTGCGGCTGCTGCTGGGCGGCGCGGTGGTGGCGCTGCTGCAGCACGACCCGGACCTGCGCGAACAGGCGCAGGCACTGGCCATGCACCTGCGCCAGTGGCAGCCAGGCACGGCGCTGGAACCGATCGAGCAGGGCGTGCGCGAACTTGGCCACCAGGTCGGCGTGCGTGCCGAGAGCTGGCAGGAGCAGCAGGCGCTGCTGCTGGAGCTGTTCGCGCTGCTGCTGGAGAACGTGAGCGAGCTGCTGGATGACCGCAGCTGGCTGC
>NZ_WYCT01000995.1 GCF_011008945.1 Streptomyces harenosi | reverse complement strand
GCAACGTGCACGTGCGCAGCCATGGTTCGGGCGACATCCAGGTCGACGGCGTGCGCGGCAGCCTGACCGTCGACCACAGCGGCAGCGGCGATGTCGGCCACCGCAACGTCGGCGGCACGGTCACCCTGCCCCGCAACAAGTAACCGCCACCGGACCAATTCGAGGGAGTTGCCATGAACCTGCTGCGCCTGCTGCCTGCCACCCTGCTGTGCCTGCCGCTGATCGCCTGCGGCGGCACTTCTTCCACGCCCGACAAGACCGTCGGCAAAAGCGTCGCCGAAGCCACCAGCGGCGTCGGCCAGACGGTCAAGGAGGCCATGGTTGATGCCCGCAAGGACATCACCCAGGGCAACATCAACATCTCCGCCGACAAGCAGCCGCGTGCGGAGATCACGCCGGATG
>NZ_WYCT01000994.1 GCF_011008945.1 Streptomyces harenosi | reverse complement strand
GGCCGAGATCATGCGCTCCTACGGCCTGACCGTGGCGCCGGATCCCGGCTCCTTCGGCCAGACCGTCGCCGACGTGCTCGCCCGGGCGGCGTAGCCTTCTTAACCCTCCCCCCTCTGCGGGGGAGGGTGCCCCGCGGTTGCGGGGCGGGAGGGGGGCAGCGCGACGCTTCAGGATGCGAAGCCCGTCGCGACCTCTCCGGCACCGTCGCTCCCCTCTCCCGACCCCCTTCGGGGGCCACCCTCCCCCGCAGAGGGGGGAGGGGATATCGCGGCGGCTTCTCAAAAACGTGCGCCACGAGGTGGCTCCATGACCCGTACCCTCCACGCATCGCCCGGCCTCGCCGAGGCCAGCGCCTTTGCGCCTCCGGTGATCACCGGCACCGCGGCCGAGCAGGCCCTCGAC